>NZ_FXXN01000022.1:0-72500 GCF_900184795.1 Magnetospirillum sp. 15-1
CCAGCACGGCCAAGGAATATCGCCGCAACCTCACGCGATTTATACTTCCGGCGCTGGGGCGCCTGCGGGTCGAGGAAGTGACGCGAGCCGACATCGCCAAATTCCACCACGGCCTCCGCCACATCCCCTATCAGGCCAACCGGTGCCTGGAGGTTGTCTCCAAGATGTTCAATCTGGCTGAGATGTGGGGCCTGCGCGCCGACGGTAGCAACCCGCGGCGGCACATCCGCAAATACCCCGAAGAGAAACGCGAGCGGTTCCTGAGCGTCGCCGAGATCAAGCGAGTCGGCGAGGTGCTGGTCGAGATGGAAACCGAGAACGTCGAACTGCCCTCGGCCATCGCGGCAATACGGTTGCTGATGCTTACCGGCTGCCGACTGGGGGAAATCATGACGCTGAAATGGGCCTATGTCGATGCCGACGCCCCTGCCCTGCGCCTCCCCGATTCCAAGACCGGCGCCAAGATCGTCCATCTCGGCAAAGCCGCCCTCGATATATTGGTGGCCATCCCGAAGCTCGACGGCAATCCCTGGGTCATCACCGGCAACAAGGATGGCGGCCGCCTCACCGACCTCCAGCCCTTCTGGCAGCGGCTGCGGAATCGGGCTGGCATCAAGGATGTCCGCATCCATGACCTCCGCCATTCCTTCGCCTCGACGGCGGTTGCCGCCGGCCAGAGCCTGCCGATGATCGGCAAATTGCTGGGCCACACCCAGGTACAGACAACGGCCCGCTACGCCCATCTCGCCGCCGATCCGGTGCGGGCGGCCGCGGATCAGATATCGGGTGGAATAGCCACAATACTCGGCGTGGCCGTGGTAACGCCATCAGCCGCGGCCGAGTGATTTTTTGCTGCCAAATTGCGAAAAATGGCACTTTCTCGATCCCCACCAATACGGATATTCTGTTCATGGGAATGGGATAGAAAGTCGTTCATTCGGGATGCCATCATGTCGAACGATGAGGTCATGCTGACGACGGCCTACTGCCGCCAGACCGATTCTCTCGAGCCCGCTGAAGTAGCTCACCGCCATGCAGATGATTGGTTCTACTGCACCGAGGAAATATGCCTGATCGAGGTTAGGCCAATCCATGGGGTGAAAAATTATTTCTTCCGAGCCCTGAAGGGGGCGCTCCATCATCCTGAATGCTGCTATTTCAAGGAGCCTAAGGATGACGAAGGGAATGGCGATCCCAAACCGAAACCAACGCCGGACCCTGTGCCGCTAATTCCGACAGTCCTCGGCCCCCATCATCGAAAACGACAGCTTCGAAAGCCAACCCGCGAAGAGCTGCTGTTGTTGGTAAAGGCCGCGTCTCAGCGCCCTCCTGCCATTCACGGTACGCTGGACGAGGTGGTTTCCGCCTGGGAGAAAATGTCCCACCAAGAGCGGATGATTGCCCCTCTGATGATCGGAGAGAACCACCTAACCTACCGAGATGCGTTCGTATTCCTGGCGTGGGCCGGAGACGATTTCGAGTCAATCGCGTGGGATACTCGGATTGTATTTGGTGGGTGCAAATTTGAAAGCGGGGATGTGAACGGTTTCTTCTTCCTGACGTCCCTCAAGAAATTCATTCACCAAAATATTAAGAAACCCCTCCATCTCACCATAGGCCGCGGGCCCCTTCCCGCTAGCCTGACGGAAATTACACCAGGAACAGAAGGAACTATCTTCTGGCACGGCAGCGCACCAGATCCCGGCCACAACCCGAGACTGCTGAAATTCCACCGCCCTGACGATGAGCGCTATAAAGGTTTTGTCTTTAGGCCGCATGTCTACGGGGGATAAACTCCCCCGCTCCGTCCCCAAAAGCTCCCAGCTAATGATACTTGCCCTGTCCAGACCACGGCTGGTTTTGTCCCCGTGTGGCTGCCCGTGAATCAGGGGGGCCGCTCGGCGGTGACCATCACCACCTTCAGCACCGCATCCGATCGGCGCATCAGGGCGACCAAATGAAAGCCGCTCGGGACGGATCTTCCAGCCAGCCAGTTTTTGACCGCACGATCACTGGCCCCCGTCCAACGGCCAATGATTTTTATGATGGACCGTCGCCCGTCCAATTCGTGTCGCAGCGCGATAGCAATAGCCCTCGCAAACTCAGCCTCTTCCGAATTGTCAACTCGTGAAAGGGGCATAATTGTGCCCTTTTCCGACCAAGACATCGGCGTTCTCCATCCGTATGGTTGAAGCCGTGATCTGCTGAAAAAATCCGGGCGCAGACCAGTTGCTACGGAGATCGATGGCTTGGTCGAAAAGAAAGCGCCCACAGACGCCGAAGTATCAAAAGCCACGCTGCTGATTCGTGCCGCTCAATATGTACGGATGTCCACCGAGCATCAGCAATACTCAACTGAGAACCAGCGCGACGCGATCCGCGAGTATGCCGAGAAGCATGGCTTTGAAATCGTCGAGACCTATTCCGACGAAGGCAAAAGCGGACTGCGACTGGACGGACGCAAAGGGTTGCAGCGCTTGCTGGACGATGTCGAGAATCAACGGGCCGATTTCGCGGCGATTCTCGTCTACGACATCAGCCGCTGGGGCCGCTTCCAGAACCCGGACGAAGGTGCCTATTACGAGCTTTGCTGCCATCTCGGCGGGATCAAGGTTCATTATTGCGCCGAGCAGTTCGATAACGACGGCAGCCCCTTCTCCCATGTCGTCAAAGCCCTGAAGCGGATGATGGCCGGCGAGTATTGCCGGGAGCTATCGGTAAAGGTCTTCACCGGCCAGCGCCGCCTGATCACACTGGGATACCGCCAGGGCGGACCTGCGGGCTTTGGGCTGCGGCGTCAGCTGATCGACCACACAGGCCTTCCCAAGAACGAACTCGGCCGCGGCGAGCAAAAGAGCATCCACACCGACCGCGTCGTGCTGGTTCCAGGGCCGCCGGACGAGGTGAAGGTTGTTCAATCGATCTATCGCGCCTTTGTCGGCGATGGCCGAACCGCGCGCACTCAACATAATTGGCAACCTTGCGGTCGACCCAGTTCCTCCTTGCCCAGTGCATGAGAACCTCGAAAGAAAGGGAGGTTCGGAGGCGAGCAAGCTCGCTCCGCTCGGCCTTCGGCCCGCCTACGGCGTCGTTTGCCCCTTTGGGGCTGCACCCGAGCGGGTACGGGCAGCAGCCCGCCTTGGTCACCGCGCCAAGCCGGGGAAGCGCTGGGCGGTGTAGGTGATGGACGGGAAAGACTTGTTGCCGGCGTCCAGCATGGCCGCGCAGAGCTTCCGGATGACGAGGTGAGCCGAGGAACGGTCGGCGAGGTCATCATCAGGGGAGGCGGGACGCCGTTTGGCTAAAAACAGCCGTGGTACAAAACCATGTGTCTGCTACTGCAAAACCATGTGGCGCGCTACACTGAGTGGTAACAAGTTCGGCAACAGGTCACCTCTTGCTTCCATAATGCTTCCACGGGGACGATGAAGAAGTGGGACCAAGAATCAAAAAGCCCGCAACCTATTGAGATTGCGGGCTTAATTTGGTTGCGGGGGCAGGATTTGAACCTGCGACCTTCAGGTTATGAGCCATGTGACGCCCTATATCTAGCACATTGATCCGTTGACATATTTTTCCAGCGTCGCCTTAAACCCCTGTATTTCAGCGCTTTTCTGTTGATGTCATCTGTAAATCGACGCAATGTCACGTCAAACGGCACCACACAGCGTGCTGACACCGTGTTGACAGGAAAAGCGCCATGTCGGAACGCATCACCGATGCCCTCGCCAAACGGGCCAGTGCGGGCGACCGCCCACAGGTCTTCTTCTGGGACGCCGACGTCAAGGGATTCGGCCTGCGCGTCACCAATCGCGGTGCCAAGTCCTTCATCCTGGACTACCGCGTCGGCGGTCGCCAGCGGCGGATCACCATCGGCAGTTATCCCGACTGGTCGGTGGCCGCCGCCCGCACCGAGGCCGGCAACCTGAAGCGGGAAGTGGACCTGGGCAACGACCCCATGGGCGAGCGCCATGCCGACCGCGCCGCGCCCACCATGCGCGACCTGTGGGACCGCTACAAGCGCGACCACCTGCCGCGCAAGGCCGCCCGCTCCCAGGCCGACGAAACCATGATGTGGGAAAAGCTGGTGCTGCCCACCCTGGGCAAGCACAAGGTGACGGACGTCACCCATACCGACATCGAGGCCCTGCACCGCGACATCACCACCCAGCGCGGCACGCCGGTGCGGGCCAACCGCGTCATCGAGGTGGTGCGCCGCGCCTTCAATCTGGCGATCCGCTGGGAATGGGTCGAGAAGAATCCCGCCTCGGGCCAGTTGCGCAACCCGGAAGAGAAGCGCCAGCGCTATCTGTCGCCCGAGGAACTGTCCCGGCTATCGGCGGCGCTGGCCGCCCACCACGAGCCGGTCTCGGCCGATGCCATCCGCATGCTGATGCTGACCGGCGCGCGCAAGAGCGAGGTGCTGGGGGCCACCTGGGAGATGTTCGACCTGGATGCCGGGGTGTGGACCAAGCCCAGCGCCCACACCAAACAGCGGAAGGAACACCGGGTGCCGGTCTCGGCCAACGCCCTGACACTGCTGAAGCGGATCAGGGAAACCGCCGAAGGGCCATACGTCTTCCCCGGCAAGGGCGGCGACCAGCCGCTGACCGACGTTAAGCGGTCCTGGGCGGCGGTGTGCAAGGCGGCCGACATCACCGGCGCCCGCATCCATGACCTGCGCCATTCCTTCGCCTCGCTGCTGGTCAGCGGCGGCGCGTCGCTGCCGATCATCGGCGCCATGCTGGGCCACACCCAGGTGCAGACCACCCAGCGCTACGCCCACCTCTACGACGAGCCGCTGCGGGCCGCCGCCGACCATGTCGGCAAAACCATCGACATGGCGGGAAAGAAGAGCCCGCCCGAGAAAAGCGGAAAATCGGTGTAATCGGCAGCGGGTGGTTTCAATCTGCGCCACAGCGCGCTATCGTCTTACCAATCACTGATCGATGGGAACCGGCCATGCCGACAAAGGATATCGCCACCCTCTCAAGCAAATTCCAGATCTCCATCCCCAAGGCTGTGCGGACGGCGCGGCACTGGGAAGCTGGACAGGTATTCGCCTTCATCCCCAAGGGCGAGGGAGTGATGCTGGTGCCGGTTCCGAAACCCGAAGAGCTGTTCGGACTGGCGCGGGGAGCCAATCCGGAAGACTACCGTGATCGCACGGACCGGTTCTGATGCGGCCCATGATGCGCATCGTCGATACCTCGGCCTGGATCGAATGCCTGATCGGCTCGCCGGTGGGCACCGCTCTGACCAGCCAGTTGCCGGGTCGTGGCGACTGGCTGGTCCCGACCATCGTGCAATTGGAACTCGCCAAATGGCTGACGCGAGAAGTGGGCGAGGACAAGGCCGATCAGGTGATCGCGTTCACCGAGACCTGCGTCGTCATCGATCTCGACACCACCATCGCCTTGTCGGCGGCGGATTTGTGTGCTCGCCACCGGCTGGCGACAGCGGATGCCGTCATCTATGCCTCCGCCCTCGCCCACAGCGCCGACCTGCTCACCTGCGACCAGCATTTCGATGGCTTGCCGGGCGTCCGGTACGTATCCAAGATCGCCCCCCGATAATCAGGAAGACGACCGCATGGCCAGCCGCGCCCTGCCCCTCCGATGGCGGACCCTGCAAGACATTGCCGACGTTCTGCTTGCCACCACGACCGTTCCGGAAGGGCATACCCTTGCCGAGGCGATGGACCGGATACGGCGCCACCGCGACAGGGAAACAGAGATTTTCACCGCCACCACGGACGGTTCGGCGAAAGACCGGCAAACCTACGACCACAATCTGGCTGAGTTTGACCGCCTGCTGGCCTCGGTCATGACCAGCGTTCAGCGGGCCATGAAGAAGGATGCGGAAGCGGGCCGCTGGGTTGCCTTTGGCCGCCGCCATCCCGACGCGCCCGAGGAGACAATCCCACCATATTATTGGCCCTTCCTCGACATTGATATGGAGGAGGACAGCGCCAAGGGCCACGATTTGCTGTTCCGGGGCATTCGCTGCCTGCTGGCAGAGGAGATTCCGGCGGACCATCCTATCCTGGAGCAGATCCATCCGCAGGCACCCGACACGCCCCCTGCCTGCGACAAGCCGGCATCAGCCGATGAGAACCGTCCCATCGGGGAGGCCGCCCCGCCCCCATCGCCGGTCACTCTGTACAGCGGCACCCAGGGACGCCCGTCCTCGGTGGAAACGCTGATCATGCCGGAACTGCGCCGCCGGGCCGCCGCCGGCATCATGGAACCCAGCCTTGCCAGGGAATGCAGGTATCTTTCCGAGTGGCTGCGGAGCAATCACCCCGCCGCACACCAGATAAAACCGCTCTCGCTGGAGAACAGCCTGCGTCAGCTTCACCGCGAACTGAAGAGTGCCCCCACGAAACACTGACTACCCCGGCGGGGCCATCAAACACCCCATTAAAGCCCCCATTAAATTATGATTTCGTGGGCATTTTAATGCCTCTAATTCATGGGGTTGATTGTCGATATCTGGATCGCCGACGCGGCGTTGCGCCGCTTGGCATGAAGGGAATCGACAATGACGGACACTCTCCCCGCCCCGACGGAAACCAACATCTTTCTCGGCTACATTGACGAGGCCGAATACTGCCGCCAGCGCGGCATTTCACTGCGCACCGCCCAGCGCGACCGCCAGCTTCGCCAGTCCCCGCCCTACACGGTCGTCGGCCAGCGCGTCATGTACCGCATCGACAGCATCCGCACCTGGCTGCTGGAGCGTGAGCGCCAAGTCGAGCGCAAGGCGTCCGCGCCGCGCGCGGGAGGCCGCAAATGAGCGCCCCCATGACTCGGGAGCGACTCGATGCGGTTATTGCCCGCAGCGGCAGCAGGGCGCCGCACATGCTCCCCCTCCTCCATGCGGTCCGCGACAACGGTCTGCGCCTGATCATCCTCCCGCAGACGGGAGAGCCGTTCCTCGAGGCCCTGACGGAACCGGCCCGCCCGTTCGTCGCGCTGATCGCCGACGACACCGACCGGGCGGTCGGACCGGGGCATTACCACCAGGACTCCCTGCGCCATCTGGCTTCGGTCATCGGCGGTGGGGCGGTGGTATCCAGTGCGCCGGTAGTCGACGCCTATGCCGCCATGACGGTGATGCCGGTGGTCTTCGGCGTCAACACGGTGATCGTCGAAACCCGCCCGGAACAGGAAATTCCCTGGATCAACGCCCTGCGCGCCGTCCAGCCGGAATTGCCGCTGATCGTCGCCACCGTCCACGGAGGCCACGCATGACGGATGTCCTCCCTACCATCGACCAAACCACGGCATTGACAGAGTTGCGCCATACCCTGCGGCGCAACGGCTACCATCCCGTGCCGATCTCGGGTGCCCACCTGTCCATCAAGGCCGCCGGTAAGCGGCCGTTGATGCGGGGCTGGGAAACCATCTGCGCCACCGCGGACGAGGCCGAGATCGGTCGGTGGGCCAAGAAGCAGCCCGAATGCACCAATACCGGCCTGCTATGCGGCGGGATCGTCGGCATCGACATCGACGTGCCGGTCGAGCAACCGGCGGCGGCAATCGAGCAGCTGGCCCGCGACATGCTGGGCGACACGCCGCTGAAGCGCATCGGCCGCGCCCCCAAGCTGCTGCTGGTGATGCGGGCGGCCCAGGCATTCGACAAGATCCAGACCCCGGAACTGCTGCTGCCCGACGGCACCAGCATGCGCGTCGAGATCCTGGCCACCGGTCAGCAGTTCGTGGGCTTCGGCATCCATCCCGATACCCAGGCCGACTATGTCTGGCCCAACCGCTCACCGCTGGAGGTGCCCGCCAGCGAACTGCCGGTGGTCAGCGCCGAGCAATGCGTGGACTTCATCGCCCAGGCCGAGACGGTGCTGCGCGGCCTCGGCGG
Organism: Magnetospirillum sp. 15-1; assembly: GCF_900184795.1. NCBI lineage: Bacteria > Pseudomonadati > Pseudomonadota > Alphaproteobacteria > Rhodospirillales > Rhodospirillaceae > Magnetospirillum > Magnetospirillum sp. 15-1. Next base: position 7,879 of record NZ_FXXN01000022.1, read on the forward strand.
CCAGACGCGGGCCGAGATCAAAGGCGTCGAACGCGCCGGGCGCAAGGCGGCAGGGCTTCCCGTGGGCGCCATCGCCGCCGGAATCGATGCCGCACCCGACCGAGAGACCGTCGCCTCCGCCCTGGCCCAGATCCCTAATGACGATCTGCCCTATGACGACTGGGTGAAAGTCGGCTTTGCCCTCTATGCCGGCCTGGGGCTGGACGGGGCCGATCTGTGGGAAAGCTGGTCGGCACAGTCGGCCAAGAACGATCCCGCAGCCACCATGGAGAAGTGGCCCAGCTTCGCGGCAGGCCGCAGCATCGGCATCGCCACCCTGTTCTGGATGGCCAAACAGAACGGCTGGAAACGCCCCAAAACCGCCCGACCCCGCACACCCCGCCAGAATCCTTACGAGGGCATGAAGCGCGACTGGGCACCGCCTGCCGGCTTCGCCGGCAATTTGAACGATTGCGGGCCTACGCCCGCGAGCCGTCCCACCATCCGCATCATCGCCGGCGATCTGCCCCGCGTCGTCGGTGAAGGCGAGATGGCGATGATGAATGCCGACCTGCCGCTCTATCAGCGCGGCAGCATGGTGGTGCGCCCGGCCTCGTCCGCCGTCACCATCACCGACGGGCACAAGGTCAACGCCCTGCGCCTCGTCGTCGTCAACCGCCACCATATTTCCGAGGCCATGACCTTCGCCGCCAATTGGGAGCGGTTCGACGCCCGCGCCGAGGATTGGGTCTCGACCGACTGCCCCTTGCGCATCGCCGACACCTATCTCGCCCGCGAAGGGATGTGGAAGCTGCCGGTGCTGACCGGCATCATCAACGCTCCGACGCTGCGCGCCGATGGCTCGCTGCTGAACCAGCCCGGCTATGATGCCGCTACCGGCCTGCTGTACGATCCGCAAGGGGGCTTCTTTCCCGCCATTCCCGCCCATCCGGATCGCGGTCTGGCGCTGTCCGCCCTGCGTTTCCTGCGCGGCGTGATCGAGACCTTTCCCTTCGTCACCGGGGCCGACCGGGCAGTGGCGCTGTCGGGGATGCTGACCGCCGCCATCCGCCGCTCGCTGCCGGCGGCACCGCTGCACGGCTTCAACGCTCCCACCGCCGGGTCGGGCAAATCCCTGCTGGTCGACATCGCCAGCATGATCGCCTCGGGCCGCCCCGCCGCGGTCATCGCCCAGGGCAAGACCGAGGAAGAAATGGAAAAGCGCCTGGGAGCCGCCCTGATCGCCGGTGATCCGCTGATCTCCATCGACAATTGCGAGATCGGCCTCGGCGGAGAATTGCTGTGCCAGGTGCTGACCCAGCCCATGCTCAAGGTGCGCCTGCTGGGAAAATCGCTCAATATCGAGGTGCCCAGCACGGCAATGGTGTTCGCCACCGGCAACAACCTGACCGTGGTGGGCGACATGACGCGACGCGCCATCCGCTGCACCCTGGATGCCGGGGTCGAGCGCCCGGAACTGCGCGAGTTCGACCGGGACCCGGTCGCCACGGTCGCCGCCACCCGTGGCGATTACGTGGCGGCGGCGCTGACCATCCTGCGCGCCTTCCACCTCGCCGGCCGCCCGCAGCAGACCACCCCGCTGGGCTCCTTCACCGAATGGTCGCGCTGGGTCCGCGACGGCCTGATCTGGCTGGGCGAGGCCGACCCCTGCGCCACCATGGAAGAGGTGCGCGGCGCCGACCCCAAGCTGGAATCGCTGACCACGGTGATCGAGCAATGGCACACCCATCTCGGCAGCCGCCGCGTCTCGGTCAAGGAAGTGATCGATGTCGCCACCGATCAGCTTGCCAGCTTCCACGGTCGGGCGGACTTCATCAACCCCGAATTCCGGGAAGCCCTGCTGGCGGTGGCGGGCGACGGCGGCGCCATCAGCGGCAAGCGCCTGGGCAAGTGGCTGTCCGCCAACCAGGGCCGCATCGTCAACACCATGCGGATCACCCCCGACGGCATCGTCTCCGGGATCTCCCGGTGGCGGCTGCGGGGAAGCAGCGACGAAGCGGCGCAATCCATGCCGCCCGTCTCCAATATCCGCCCATTTCCCCATCACCAGGGCTGATCCTGGCGGCATGGAATAGGACGGAACAGCCCGACGGGAAGGCTTCATTACCGAAAACTGGCGATAATCATCGGCTTCCCGTCTCCGGAACCGCCGTTGAGGCGATGCTCGATGGCGACGGCCGATGTTTCGACAATCCGACGAATACGTGATCAGCGGAGAAGACGGCGCTGCAGCAACCCCTGCATGTCCCGGCGACCGTCCACGACACAGTAGACCACGACCAGCCGATCGACGATCCGATAGATGACTCGGTACGGCTTGTAGTGAACCTCGCGGAACTCGGTCATGCCGAGCGACCGAAGCTCCTTCGGCACGTTGCCGCGATCAGGGAGTTCCGACAGCGCAAGGCAGATTTCCTCCAGTGCCAGCAGGACACGGTCGGCATTCTCGATGACATCGTATTCGGCAATGTAACGATAGATGTCCTCGATGTCGCGCGCGGCATCCTCGGACAACAGCACCTCGAACGTCATGGCGCTCAGTTCTTCAACCGGTCACGGATACGAGCGAAGGCCCCCGCTACCGGTTCGACCTTGCCATCGGCGATGGCCTTGCCGGTCAGCGCCAGAACCTTCAGCAGCGCCAGGGTTTCCTGCGTCTCCTCGAAACTGGCGATATCCTGCAGCACCGCCTTGGCCTCGCCGTGCAGGGTGATAACCACCGGCTGCTGGTTCTCGGTGAGGTCGCGGATCACCTCAGGCGCGTGCGCCTTGAGATAGCTGATTGGCCTGACCTGATCAGAAAGCTTCATGTCGGACTCCCGGAGAGTTCAGACCAGAATATAGTCCGAATTTAGTCCAAGCCAAAGGGCCGTCATGGGAGATGGCGACAGAGATGGCTATGGCCGAGCCTTCGACGAGATCGCCGATGCCAAGGCGGTCAGCGCCGGGTGATCCGGCGCAGCGCATCCTGGTATTTCGGGTTGTCGGGATGCCAGTGCAGCGGCCGACAGCCGAGCCGCAGATTACGGTTCCAGAATTCCAGGATCTGCTGTTTGGAATAGCCCCGGCCCCGGAAGTATTTGAAGTCGGCCTGCGACCATTGCGGATGGGCGTTCAGCGAGGCGCAGGGGCGGACGGTCAACCGGGCCGCCATGTCACTTCGCCTTCTGACCGGCGGCAAATGCAACTTCCAGAGCGGCCTTGATGCTCCAGACCGAAAGCTCGTGGAAGTCGAGGCGGTCGCTGTTGCGGTTGTCCAGGGTTTCGAGGTCGAGGATCTTGGTGGCGATCTCGGTCAGGATCTTGTCGCGGTTCGTCATGGTCGGCGCCTCCGGTTGCAACCCTATACACGCTCCGAGCCGGGAACGGATCAAGTCGGATCATCACGGAATTTCAACGAGGAATTCCACCAGTCTCGCCGGATGTCCCCGGCCGACGATCCGTCTTCGGCAGCGATAATGTTGGCTTGGCTTCGCCCGTCTCTGAATCTACTCTTTCGGGCCATATTTTCCGAGGGGAAGAGCATCATGAGTAAATCCGCCATGTCCAAGGCCATCCGCCAAGCCGCCGGTTGCAGCATCGCCCAGGCCGACGCCGCCGTCGAAGCGGTGCTGGCCACCATCGTCGAAGGCGTCAAGACCGAGGGCCGCTTCAGCCTCATCGGTTTCGGCTCCTTCTCCAAGTCCGAGCGCCCGGCGCGTCAGGGGCGCAACCCAAAGACCGGCGAGGCCATCGACATTGCCGCCTCGACCTCGATCAAGTTCAGCACCTCGGTGGCTTTGAAGAAGTCGCTGTAAGTTATGGCCGTTAATCCCGAGCATGCGGCCCGCGCCGCGAGTGATCTGATGGATCACTATGGTCAGGCCGCTCTCGATGTCGCCAGGAAGCGAGCTGAACGCGCATCGAGGGCCGGTGACATGCGGCCCTCGATCAAGCCCTGATGGTGCTGACCGAAATCGAGCGCCATCAGGGAAGTTCATCCACGCAGGTGACGTAGGAATCGCCCTTGTTCCAGGAGCCTTCGTCGAGTTCCCACTCGGTGTCGGTGCTGTTGGATAGTTTCTCGAAGGCGGCCACCTCGGCCTGCTCGGGCGTTTCTGCCTCGGCCTCGACGACGGTGCTTTCCGTCACATCACGGGTGATGATCACGCTGTAGCGGGGCATGCTGGACTCCTTCAGGCGGGCAGTCTGTAAATCCGCCCACGAGTCTCGACCTTTTCGCTGGTAACGACGAGGCCCAGCGTCTTCTTCAGGGAACCGGAAATAAAGCCGCGCACCGAATGCGCCTGCCAGTTCGTCACCGCCATGATCTCGGCGATGCTGGCACCCTCGGGCCGCTTCAGCAAGGCAATCAGCGCCTCCTGCTTGGTGCCGACGCGGGCCTTGCGGACTGGATTCGTGCCGGGGACTTCGAGGCCCAGCGCCGCAAAGGCGGCGGCGGTGACCACCAGCGTACCGGCACCGTCCTCTTCGACCATCCCCTTGGCGGCAAGACTGGCGATCACCTTGGTGACCGCTCCCCCCTTAATATGAGCCGGCAGCGGCAGGACCTCTCCACCCTCGCGGGCGCAGGCGGCGGACAGGAAGGCGCGTTGGGTGTCGGAAAGTTGGATCATGGCGGTTCCCTCGGGTTGGCGACGCGGCGGCTCCACGCCTGTACCACCCCGGGCCCCGCCGGATGGACCCGGTCGGGGCGATACGGGAACCTGATCGATCAGGCTGGCGTGTTCCGATGCAGGGCCAGTGCCGCCCCGTGCAGTGCAACCGCATCCGCCAGCATGCGGTCGAGATCGATGATGGTGCCGATGGCAGCCTTTCGCTGGCCGTCGCGGACATAGCCGACGGCCTCGTCCATGCGCGTGGTCATGTCGCGCAAGAGGGCTGCCAGGGCGTCGATATTGGCGGCGATGGCGGTTTCGGCGATGTGCTTGCTCATGATGGCCTCTGTTCCTGGGGTCATCCATCGCTCTGATCGCCGGACACATCAACGACTATCGACGATCACGCGGGGTAGCCGCCACCATGCGTCATTCTCCCGGCCCCCTTGTCCCCGAAGAGGTCGCGGCGGACTCCCCCGTGGTGGGTTTGGTGGGAGTAGTGGGTTTGCCCCCGCTCCTTCCTTATATTTGTCATGCATATCTTTTTCTCCACACATGGCATGCATGTCTCTTTGTAGAAATATTTGTCGTCTGACAGTTTCCTACGGGGTATGGCGGCAAACCCACCATGTCCACCAAACCCACCACGGTCACGGCACCGGAATGGGACGGACCGAAGCGGATGGAGCAGTCCTGCCCTCGGCACCATGGATTACCCCGCGCCGGAAAAGCACGGGTCCTCCCTGGCACTTTCGCTATACGGGAGGCAGCAGCGCGCCATTTCGCTAGCGACAGCCCGAAATTCTGGGTTACCACTTGGGTTACCGGTTACCACAAAAATCACAGCAATTCCGCGCCTTCTAGGGTGGAAACCACCCACTGTTAACTACCCGCACTCACCCCGAAAGGGTAGTTACCGTGGAAACCACCTGAACGGGTGGGAATCGATCTATTCGGAGGAAACACACACACGACAGGCAAATCCAGCAGAAGCCGCCCGAAGGCCGCCGAACAAGGCAGCCGCCACAGGACGCTTACGGTGTAACGACGCTGTTACCGTTTGATCTCCGGCAGAGTTGGCGGGCCGGCTCTGTCGCGAGAAGGGCCCCAGCCGAATTGGGATGCCCTGACGAATCTTGAATGATCGATTCAGGCGGCAAGACCGTGCCCTCACGGTTTTCCGGGATTGAGCCGCCCCCCCTTAGGCAGACAATAGAAAGCTGAGGGATTTTACCGCGTTGTGTGGTTACATAGCAGCGCAATTACCAGCAAGTAAATCCCGGCATATCCATTTGTTGAATGGCTGCGGAATTTACCTTCATCAATGGCCGCCCCCAGCCCAGGATGAATCATTACATTCGGTTGTCATTGGAGAGTCGGAATGTCAAACGAAAATTTGGTCTGGTTCATTACGGGGTGTAGTTCAGGGTTTGGGCGAAATCTTTCCGAAACCGCGCTCTCTCGTGGCGATCGCGTCGTCGTCACCGCTCGTAATCCAGACACCGTTGTCGAGCTTGGGAAGCGTTATCCCGACCAGGCATTGATCGTCAGCCTGGACGTCACGAATCCCGATCAGACTCGGGAGGCGGTGAGTCTGGCCCTGGCTTCGTTCGGCCGCATCGATGTGTTGGTTAATAACGCCGGCCTTGGGCTGCAGGGTCCCGCCGAGAACGCCGAGAGAAACCAAATTCGCCGGCTATTCGAAACCAACCTATTCGGTCTGATGGATTTGACTCGTACGGTCCTGCCAACGCTTCGCGCTCAGGGACGCGGCCACATCGTCAATCTGTCCTCGGTGGCCGGTCGTATCGGCCTCCCCATGCTGGCCCTCTATGGCAGCAGCAAGTTCGCCGTGGAGGGGTTCTCCGAGGGGCTGGCGGGGGAAGTGGCCAAATTCGGCATTCGGGTCACCATAATCGAACCCGGCCCGTTCACCACGGATTTCGTCAGTCGCTCGATGGAGACGATACCGCCCAGCGAACCCTACCGGGAATTGGCGCAATCCATAGACAAGGCACTCGCCGCCATGCCATTCGGCGCTCCTTCCGAGGTCGTCGATGCAATCATCAAGGTGGTCGATATGCAGGACCCGCCCCGGCGCTTGGCGGTCGGGGCTTATGCAGAGCAGGCGCTTCGCGCTTCACTCCTTGCACAGTTGGCTGAGTTGGATCGCGGGATGGCGTGAGCGAAGAATTGAACATGGAGGCTGGCCGTGATCAAAATTGCAGGAATTCTTGGCATCTTCGCCGCAGCAATCTTCGGTGCGGGGGGGGCTTGGGCCGAAAAGCCTCCGATCAAGATCGGCGCCGTATTATCCACCACCGGCCCTGCTGGCTATTTGGGTGACCCGGAAAAAAAGGCACTGGAGTTATTCGCTGAGCGTGCCAATGCCGATGGAGGCGTGATTGGTCGCAAGATTCAGATCGTCCTCTACGATGATGGCAGCGATGTGGGAAAGGCGGCAGTTCTGGCCAAGAGGCTGATCCAAACAGATGACGTCGATCTGATTATTGGCGGCACCAATACTGGAACCACCATGGCCATCATCCCGACCGTGGAAGCCGCCGGGATTCCGTTCATTTCACTGGCCGGCGCAGTGGCGATCATCGATCCTGTGAAAAAATGGGTGTTCAAGACCTTGCATACCGATCGCATGTTCGCCGAGGCCGCGATGACCGACATGGCCAAGCGGGGACTGACCAAGATTGCCCTGATGACGGAAGATTCAGGCTTTGGCAAATCGGGGCGCCAGCAGAGCCTGGAAGTCGCCAAGATATTGGGGCTGGAGGTGGTGGCCGACGAAACCTACGGGAACCGGGATCCCGACATGACCGCCCAAATGACCAATATCCGAGGCAATTCCGCCGTGCAGGCGATCTTGGTCTTCGGGGTTGGGCAAGGACCGGCCCTGGTGACCAAGAACTATCAGCAACTTGGCATGACCCCGCCCCTCTACCATACCATGGGCGTCGCTTCGAAGGACTTCATCCGCTTGGCGGGCCCCGCCACCGAAGGCGTTCGAATTCCGGTGACCGGCCTGCTCATCGCGGAACAATTGTCCGATTCTGATCCCCAGAAACCTGTGCTCATGTCTTTCAAGAAGGCCTATGAGGATTCCTACAAGCTCGAGGTAACCCCCTTTGCCGGCCATTCCTACGACGCCCTCCAGATAGCCCTTGGGGCAATCAAGCGTGCCAACTCCACCGACAGGGAGAAAGTCCGCGACGAAATCGAGCGGACCAAGGGTTTTGCCGGAACGGGTGGAGTGTTCTCGATGTCGCCGAGCGACCATATGGGCCTCAGTTTATCGGCCTTTCGCATGGTCGAGATCCGAAATGGGGAATTCCGGGTGAGCCCGTAGTTGGCCGTGACGTTTCGGCTTCTCGGTTAGAGCGCGGTTTGAATTTAAAAAGTGGGGCGGACGCCTAGGTTCATCTTAGCGCCCGCCCCATCAGTTGGAGGGCCTCATAAGGGAGGATTTCTGAGGGCCTCAGGGAACGTTGGCAGGACTTGAAAGAGATCTGCAACCAGGCCGTAATCGGCGACCTGGAAGATGGGGGCTTCCTCGTCCTTGTTGATGGCGACGATGACCTTGGAATCCTTCATGCCGGCCAGGTGCTGGATCGCGCCCGAAATGCCGATGGCGATGTAGAGATCGGGGGCAACAATCTTACCGGTCTGGCCAATCTGCAGGTCATTGGCAACGAAGCCAGCATCAACCGCCGCGCGGGAAGCACCAATGGCAGCCCCCAAACTGTCGGCCAGAGGGTCGAGAAGCTTGAAGTTCTCGGCATTTTGCATGCCGCGGCCTCCCGAGACGATAACCTTGGCGGCCATTAAGTCGGGACGTCCGGATACAGAAACCTGTCGCCCTTCGAAGTGGGACCGCTGGACTACGGGGATGGACGCAACAGTCACAATCTCGGCGCTCCCGCCGTCGGAGGCGGATGCCTCGAACGCAGTGATTCGAACCGTCATGACCATGATGGGGTCACTACTCCGTATCGTCGCCAAGGCATTACCGGCATAAATCGGGCGGATGAAGGTGTCGGCCCCAAGTATCTCCACCACATCGGATAGAGGCTGAACATCCAGCAAGGCGGCTGCGCGGGGAATCGTGTTCTTGCCGACACTGGTCGCGGCGGCGATCACAGCCCGGTGGCTTGTTCCCAAAGCCGCCAATAGAGCCGCCAAAGGCTCCGCCAGACCATGGGCGTAAATGGGATCGTCGGCGATCAGAACCCTATCAACCCCTTGAATACGGGAAGCAGCCTTGCCCAGGGAGCCGACATTCTCACCGGCGATCACCACCACCACCGAGCCTCCGATTTTCCGGGCAGCGGCAATGGCATGATGGGTAGCGGCATTAATGACCGATCCGTTGTGCTCCGCAAGAACCAGGACGCTCATGTCAGATCACCTTCGCTTCGTTCCGGAGCTTCTCGACCAGGGTGGCAACATCGGGAACCCGAATTCCTGCCTTGCGCTTGGAGGGCTCTTCGACCTTGAGTGTCGATAGCCGAGACGTGACGTCAACCCCAAGCTGATCAACCGTCAGCACATCGAGCGGCTTCTTCTTGGCTTTCATGATATTGGGAAGACTGGCGTAGCGCGGTTCATTGAGGCGCAGATCCGTGGTCACCACGGCGGGGAGCGCAAGTGAAACGATCTCCAAACCGCCATCGACCTCGCGGGTCACCTTAACCCTGCCGTTCTCGAGCGACAGCGCCGAGGCGAAAGTACCCTGGGGCCAATCCAACAATGCCGCCAACATCTGGCCGGTCTGGTTGCAATCATCGTCAATGGCCTGCTTGCCCAGAAGCGCAAGGTTTGCTCCTTCCCGACGGCAAACCGCGGCCAGCAGCTTGGCAACCGCCAGCGGCTCCACATCGGCATCGCTCCGCACCAGAATGGCGCGATCACACCCCATGGCCAAGGCCGTCCGCAATGTCTCCTGCGACGTATCAGAACCGATGGAGACAGCCACCGCCTCCGAGGCCAGGCCGCCCTCGCGCAAGCGAACCGCCGCCTCCACAGCAATCTCGTCAAACGGATTCATCGCGAACTTGACGTTGGACGTTTCAATCGCGGACTTGTCCGCCTTCACCATCACCTTGACGTTGGGATCAACCACCCGCTTGATGGCCACCAGCACCTTCATGTTCTCACGTCCTCTGCCTGACTGATTTCATTCGGCGAGTCTTTCCATCTAGGCTTGACGAACTTCGTCCAAGAATCGCCCCACTTCGACCTCCAATCCCTTGGCCTGGTCGGTAAGAGCCCGCGCGGAACCGAGCACCTGGTCAGCAGCCTCCCCCGACCGGGCAGCCGCCTCCGCGACAGATTGCAGCATCTCGGTGACCTGCCGTGTCCCGACCGCCGCCTGTTGGACATTTTGGGATATCGCAAGGGTGGTCGCCGATTGCTGCTCCATCGCTGAGGCAATTCCGGTGGAGGCCTCATCGATCGCCCCCATGCGAGCCCGGATGCCATTGATGGCCGTCGCAACCTGGACGGTCGCGGCTCGGACTCCCTCAATCTGGGCACTGATATCGCTGGTCGCACGGGCCGTCTGGTTGGCCAATCCCTTGACCTCGTTCGCCACCACGGAAAAGCCCTTGCCGGCATCGCCCGCACGCGCGGCTTCAATCGTGGCGTTAAGCGCCAACAGATTTGTTTGTCGAGCGATGGCATTGATCAAACTGACCACCTCGTCGATACGGGACACCGCCTCGACAAGCTGCGCGACCGTGGCATCGCTTTGTTGCGCCTCGGCGGTGGCGGATTTGACCGTCTCGGTGGAGTGCTCGATCAACTGGTTAATGGCAAGGATGGAGGCGCTCAACTCCTCCGTGGCTCCCGCCACGGCCTGGACATTCTCTGACGCCAGATTGGTGGCGGTGGTCATTTCCTGAGTCTGGCGGTTCGTCAGCTCGGCGCTCGTCACCATTGATTGGGCGGTCTGGTCCATCTGACCGGAGGCCTGGGCGACAGCGTGCAATAAGTCGATGGCGCTGCTTTCAAATCGGCGCGTCGAGGACTCAATGGCTTCCGCCCGCTTCTCGCGGGCGGCCCGCGCAAGCTGCTGCTCGGCAGCCAGCTGCTCCGTGCGCAGCATTCCATCCTTGAAGACCTGGATCGCACGCGCCATTTCCCCAACCTCGTCCTGGCGGTCGGCGTGGGGGATACGGACCGCCGTATCGCCGTCAGCCAATCCGTGCATGACCGAGGTCATAGTCTGGATCGGAACGGCAATCCCGCGGCGCACCGTCCAACCGGCCGCCAACGTCAGGACCAGAAGCAATGTCGAGGCGACGATAATGACAGCGCGCCCCTTGAGATAGATCTCCTTGGCGGTATCGCCAGCGACAACGGCACCTCGCATATTATAGTCTATACTGGCATCCAAGTTTGACTTAGCCAGGATAAAATGAGACGAGGCCTCACCCATTAAGAGCTCACTTGCTGCCTCGACATTTCCAGATTTTGAAAGCGCCATAACATCATTACAATTGCTGAAATATTTGCTCAGCTCATCACCAATTAAATCAAATCTCCTACGCTCTTCTTGGAAATTAATTATATTAGAGTATTCTTTTCTCTGAGCAATAATATCATCCATATTCTGAGAAGCAGTATCCTCGGCCTCCGACTGACCGACTGGATCACGTATAACGATATGACTCAACACGTTTGAACGATGCTCTGCCATAGCGGAACTTATCTGCCCAAGAGAGAATGTGCTGCGCAGCCACTTGTCTTGCATCTCATCTGAAACGGCATTTACGGTCGATAGCTCATAAATTGCAAACACTCCAGACAGCATGCTTATAAGAAGAATTGTAGCAAAGGCATACATCAACTTCTTTGATATGCCAGCGTTATCTATGGCCCGGCCCAAACCAACAATTCCGCGAAGACGATCTTCGGAGATAAGCATTCTGCTCTTCATATACAATCTTGAGAGAATGGGCATATCACCCCCTTGGTCCTCCAGGGCTCTCGCATTTTGCGTTGAGTTACTTCCCTTGATGGGGTCGATCATATCCCCGCCCTCTCGACCGGCAATCCCGGAAAACCGTGAATACCCCCCCCCCGCCCAATCGGGCGTGGACAATCAATTACCTCCACATTATAAAGCCATCTGGACGGCTTTATAATGTGGCCCATACCTATTGACGTGAGGTTTACCGCCATGATCAGCTCCCCCACTTCCTACCAATTGCATTCAAGTAACGAGGACCTCGCGGCGATCCAGCAACGGGTGAAGGCCTTTGACTGGGAATCCTTCCCCGATTGTGAGGATTGGAAGCTTGGCCCCAGCAAATCGTTCATGAAAGATCTCTGCCGGTACTGGGTTGACACCTATGATTGGAAAGCAACCGAAGCACGGCTCAATACGCTCCCCCATTTCCGCGTCGATATTGACGGCCTGGCCACCCATTATGTCCATCTTGAACATTCCGATGCCCCAGCCCTCTTGCTGCTTCATGGCTGGCCTGGCTCATTCATGGAATTCATCGAGGTGGCCGGCCATCTAAGAGACAAGTTCGAACTGGTCATTCCATCCCTGCCCGGTTACGCCTTCTCCGCCCCGCCTAGTTCACCCATGGGGCCGCGAGCGGTAGCGCGGCACTTCCAGCGGCTGATGGAAAGACTGGGGCACTCCAGCTTCTTTATTCAAGGAGGCGACTGGGGAAGCTCGATCGGAGCATGGATGGCGCTGGACAATCCAACCTCGGTCCTCGGCCTGCACCTAAACCTAGTCAGCGCCCATTCTGACCTGATGGTGGCTGAATCCAGCGAAGAGCGTGCTTACAAGATCGAGCAGAAGCGCTCCTTCCGAAGAGAGGGGGCCTACTACCAGGTCCAGGCAACCAACCCGCAAAGCCTGGCCTTCGCCATGATGGATAGCCCGGTTGGCATCGCAGCCTGGATTATTGACAAGATCGCACGGTGGGCGGATGTGCCCTTGGACAACACTGGCGCCCCCACACTGGAATCCCGCTTTTCCAAGGATGCCATGCTGGACATGATCATGCTCTATCTGGTGACCAAGTGCTTTGCCAGTGCATCCTGGCTTTACCGGGGGATGTTTTCCGAGGGCTCCGCCAGTCTGCCGCCGGGAAGTCGGATCACGGTGCCGGTTGGCGTTGCCGCGTTTCCCGATCCAGCCTTTCCGCTGCCGCCACGCTCACTGGTGGCCAAGGGATATTCGGTCATCCAGTGGACGGATATGCCGCGCGGCGGCCACTTTGCCGCGCTCGAGGAGCCTGCCTTGCTGGCAGAGGACTTCCTGACCTTTGCGTCGAAAATCACAGAGCAGGCTTAATGCCGTCTCTATTCAGCGCAGCACTCCAATTTCACGCAAGCGAGCCACCGCCTCCGTTCGCTTGCGGGTGTCCAGCTTCTGATTGATATTCCGCAAATGCGTTTCCACTGTATTGTCGGTTATTTTCAGCAAATTGGCGATCTCCTTGTTGGCTCGCCCTTCGGCCACCAGGGTGATCACCTCCAACTCCTTGGCGGTCAGCATCTCGGACGGTGAGACGGTCACGCCGCCTCCCCCTGGGCAAAGGCGTTGGGCGGTTGCCGCCTTGAGATGCTGAAGGTAAGTCTCGTTGACGAACCGGTTGGTCCGGGAAAACTCGTCAAGGAGCTGGGAAAGATGCCACGGCTCATCGGCGAAGATACGGATCATCCAGTTCCGACTTCCGACGAGAAGAATCTCCTCGAGCATCCGCATCGCCGGCCCACGTTTTCCCGTGATCGCCAAGGCCTGCGCAAGCAGAAGCTTCAGACGCAACTCACGCCTTTTCCGGCCGGAGATGCGCGCCTGCCGCAGAGATTCTTCCAACCGTGTCGCGGCAATCTCTGGGTCACCCAACACCAATTCCAGCCGGAACGAGGCGATCTGGCTGTCGTCGATCTCCTGCGGGTAGAGGTACTCGGGCATTCCGGTCGCCCCTTCGACCATCCAGGGTCTGGAGAACTTTCGTGCCGCACAGTTGTTCCCAAGGATCAAGGCTTGGCGGGACCGCTCGATCCAGGCCGAGGCTTTAAGACGGGGCAAATCCCTGTCGTCGCCAAGATCGCTTAGTTCGGCCAGCAGTTCCTCGCTGCCACTGTTGTCGCCGGCGACAAACGCGATCCGGGCCGCCGTGCGATAGGCCAGGATAATGTTGTCCGGGGGTGCGCCATCCCGGACTTGGTGCAAATACCTCCGAGCCAGCGCCCCGGCCTGGACAAGATCGTCGCGATCATAATGCGCATCGGCCAGATACGATGCCGCGAGGGCGGCACCGACCCCGCTTGCCTGCGCGAACGCCTTCTCGAAACGCTCGAGGCCATCCTTGTCATGGCCCTGCATCATTTCGAGAACGCCTTCGAAGCACAAGGTGAAGGTCGAAGCCAACAGCCCCCTCCGTCCCTTGCGATACCCGACCTTGGCAGTATCAAGTAGCTGCCGCGCGGCCTCGAAATTTCCGGAGATCAGCGCGAGATTGCCCCGCAGGATCTGACAGGCACTATACATCAAGCCATCGCCGCTGCTCAGTCGATCAGCCACCTTGGCGATCTCGGCGGCCGCATGGTCGTGGCGATCATTCCACTCGCACAGCATCGCCGCCTGGACATGAGCCTCGACTTCATCCTCGACGCTGTGCGCCAGCGCCTCCCTGGCTTCCGAAAAGCGATAGATGGCCGTCATGGCATAAGCCCGAGCCCTCTGCAGATTGGGGCGAGAGACGAACTCTCCGGACGGCAATCGCCCCATCCAGCAGCAAACCTTCTGAACCAAGCCAACGCGAATCTGGGCCAGGGCACTTTCTTCAATGATGTTGGCGGCCAGAGTCCAGTCCTCGGCCGCTAGAGCATGGTCGATGGCTTCGTCTATCATGCCCATCGACCAGAACCATTGGGCGGCTTTGCGCCGAACGCTCGCCAAGGCAGCAGGGGCAACGCACCGAAGTTCTCCCTTCAGGAAATCATGGAATAACGGATGAACCGCGAACCACTCAGCGCCCACCCCAACCTGGCTGATAAAGAGATTACGTTCGACCATTTCCGCAAGGATCTGGTGGCTGCCTTCACGGTCAAACACATGGTCGCACATCGCCCCGCTGACTCGATCAAACCCGCCTATGCTGACGAGAAACCGCCGAAGGTTCTGCGGCAACCGCCCCAGAACCTTCCCCGCGAAATAGGATGTGAAAACAGGCGCCCGCCCCGAAAGACCGTCAATCCACGCGGTCGGGGCAAGCGCCGGAGAACGCGCCATGAGGGCAAGGCGTTGTCCTGCGGGCCACCCCCCGGTTCTGGCATGAAATTTCTCGACATCCGAGTCGGATAGATCGAAACCGCGCTGGCATCCGAGGAATCGGGCGGTTTCAGCACTGTCGAAACGCAGCGCCTCCACCCCAAGAACGGTTTGACGATCCCAAGTGGCTAAGGACATCAGCGGCAAGGAACGCAAGCTGCGCGCACCAATGACGACCCTCTGCCCAGGATTCAGCACCGAGATCAGGTCGTGAATCAGGCGTATGGCCCTTGGAGACTCGACACTATCCAAATCATCAACAAACAATGTGAACGTCGCCGTCGACGATGCGACCGCGTCGAACATCTGGGCGGCCTCATGGACATGGCCAGCATAGGTACGCTTACCATTGCTCGCCGAAAGGACCGCCATGGTTCCAAGCGGAATGAAATGAGACAGGACCCGATGAAGGTGACTGAGCAGCTTGGTGAAGTCGTTGTCCCTTGAATCCAGGTTCAGCCAGGCAATAGGCTGCTCATCCCTGGCAAGAGCGTCATAAAACTGGCGCATCACCGTTGTCTTGCCGAATCCTGCCGGAGCCACCAACGTCACCAGCGAGTTACGGTCTTCGATCATCCGCTCGAGCAGGTGGGAGCGAACGATTGCGTCATCAGGAAGAGGCGGCGGAGTGGTTCTGATATGGTGCTGCCGAGGCAGCCCCCCCCCCCCCCCCTTGCTCATTTCGCACAACGTCATCTGATGGGCCACCGAATCCGCCGACCTGTCGATAATTGTGGGAATAAGACTGTGTGAGTCCCATGGCCTCCACCCTCCCAGGCTTCGTTTTTTGAACCCTAGCGCGGCCCACATAAAAATGCAATACGTACGGACTTTTTTATAGGGCTCCGAATCCAGATTTCGAATTGGTTAATTTCATCGTCTTGGCCGGGCTTGTCCCGGCCATCCGCGCCCATCCGTCTGGCTGATTCGGTAAAAGTACTCCGCTGCCCTATCCAGAGAGGTAGCCCACAAGCGAAGGACCCGGCCCCAGCACATGAGGGCAACAAGGCGCGTGCTAGCTAGCCTGCGTCAGGGCAACCCAGGGCACCGGGCATTCCAAGCAATCCCAGAGCCTTTTCGGCGATCCGCTGTCGCGCGGCTGCATCGTGAAGATTGAGCCCCACCACCCCTTGGAGCCACAACCCATCCAGAGCGAGTGCGATCAGGTTGACCAAATCCGGATCGTCACCGTCACGCATCCGCTCCAGCATGGCCAGGCAACGTTCCCTTGCCGGAGCCACAAGGGCTGGATTGGTCGCCAAAGCCGCCAGAACCGCCCCGCCGACAGGATCATTACTATGGCTGCTGGGATCGTTAAGAGCCGAAATAGCGGCCCGGAGCAGCCGATAGGGGCCTTCGTCCAGACGTTCCCAATGAGACAGCAAAAGCGCCTCCCACTGGTCCATCATCTTTTCCAGCATGCCTTTGACCAGATGTTCCTTGCTGGCGAAATGATAGAGAAGACACCCTTTGCTGACCCCAGCCTCCTGAGCAACCTTCTCAAGCGTAAGCCTGAGAGTTCCTTCGTTTCGGATAATCGCGCTTGCTGCATCCAGGATTTTGTCTGCGGTGGACAAGGGGGCAATCCGTTTCACTGCCTTCTGCGGGAAAAGCGCCGACTCTTATTTTCCAGTCCAGACGGGCTTCCGTTTTTCCTGAAATGCCCGGACACCCTCCTTGGCATCCTCGGTCAAGGCAAACAGTGCCACCTGCGTTTCCGCGAACGAGATCGCTTCCTCGAACGGCATAGCCTCCATCTTCTTCAGGGTATACAGCCCTCGGCGGATAGCGGCAGGAGATCTCTCCGACAACCTTGCGAGAATTCCGTTCAACTCATCGTCGAGATTATCCGTGACGCCATTGACCAAGCCGATATCGTATGCCATTTCCGCCGTGATCGTATCCCCCAGGAGGCAGAGCTCGTTCAAACTCCGGCGGGGAATCTGGTGCTGCAACAGGCTTAGCACCTGAGCGGGAAACATACCGACCTTGACCTCCGGCAAGCCAAAGCTGGCCGTTCGGACGGCCACGGCAAGGTCGCACATGGACAACAACCCCATCCCCCCCGCGAGACAGGCCCCATTGACCCGTGCGATCAGAGGAACCGTCGTTTGCTTGGCCTTGCGGAACAACTGCGCGGCCCCCGCATAGGGCGAGGAGTAATCCACGGAGAACGGACTGTTTGACTGAAGATCCCCTCCGGCGCAGAACGCCTTCGCCCCGGCTCCGGTCAGAACAACGGCGCGGATATCGGGATTGGCCATCGCCTGATCCAACCCTTGGGATAATCCTTCCAGGACCTGCGCGTTGATGGCGTTTCGCTGCTTCTCCCGATTGATTGTCAGCCACAGCGTCTGGTCGTCGCGAAGCTCAATCAGCACTTCATCCGACATGGTAACTCCTAACGGATAGATCAGCCCTCGGGGGGGCGATGGAGAGGATGGGTGTGGGTCAGCAATACCCGGACCGATGGGTGTGGCGAGTACAACTCCTCGATCTCGGCAGTCCGCCGCTCGAGAACCAAGCCAAGGCTAATGGTACGCTTGTCGGTCATCTCCCCTTCAGCGGCTGGATCCGGAATCAGGTAAACGCGAACAATCCGGTTTGAGGAGGATGTGCCGGCGGCGGCGATCTGGTCGAGACGATTTTGGAATTCACGGCGTACCGGCATGGATGCGTAGATATCGGCAGCCGTCATGCCGACCGGCAAGGATGCAAACTCCCGGCAAACTTCAAGTTCCGGAAAAATCAGCAGCCCAACTTCCTCGCGGTCGTGTCCGACCACAACCACGTCCCGCACGAGCGGGGACAGGATGCTGTTGGCAAGCGTGCGCAACGGCGCGACACTGACCCAAGTCCCCGTGATCAGCTTGAAGTCCTCGGTCAGGCGACCGTCGAACATCAGCCCCTTGTCGGGGTTATCGGGGTCCACGAATCGAACCGCATCGCCCGTTTTGTACCAGCCGTCCTTGTCAAAGGCCTTTTCGGTCAGCTCGGGCTGCCGCCAGTAGCCGGGAGTAATGGCGGCCCCCTGGATTCGGAGCTCCAACTTCCTGCCATTTGGCACCAGTTGCAAATGGACCCCCGGAACCGGAAGACCAAGTACGCCAGGCTGGCCCGCGTCCCAGGTATCGGCAATCGTCAGAGGACCCGTTTCCGTGGCCCCGAACGCGCTGATGGTCATGACAGGCTTGCCACCGCCTTCCCGCATCAACCGCTGCAAGTCGTTCCACACTCCGACGGGAAGAGTGGCACCCGCATAGAACATCATGTCCAGACGGCTGAAGAAATTTTGCCGGAGCAGGGGATCCTTTTCGAGATGAGCCACCAGAATCTGGTAGAAGATCGGAACGCTGAAATAGACCGTGGGAGCAATCTCGGCCAGATTCTTGGCCGTGACGTGGAACTCCTCCGGTGTCGGGCGACCGTGATCGATATACATCGACCCGCCGCAGTAAAGTGCAATTCCGAACGTCTTGTTGCTGCCCAGAGTGTGGTTCCAAGGCGCCCAGTCAACCAAGACCGGAGGTTTTTCGGTCAGGAAGGGCCACGCCTGCACGGTCATTTGCTGATTGGAGCACATCATGCCGTGACTGTTGATCACGCCCTTGGGCATCGACGTTGAGCCCGAGGTAAACAGAATCTTGCCGATGGTAGCTCCATCCACCCTCGCGGCGGCGGCGTCCACGGCTTCGGTTGGAACCATGGAGACGAGATCGGAAAAGAGCGTCGTTGCCCGTCCGGGAATCGGGGAGTGGCTGACCACCACCTCGGTCGTATCAGGCACCGTTGCGGCGATTGCCTTTTGATAGATGTCCCCGTTTGACGCGTAGACCAGCCCCGGAGTCGTCAGGTTCACCACGTGGCGAACCCTCGCATAGTCGGTAGACAGCAGAGAATAGCCTGGAGACAACGGGATGTAGGGAATGCCCACATGCATGGCGCCAAGGCCAAGCAGGGCATGATCGATATGGTTGCCCGAGAGAATGAGTACGGGGCGATCCGGCGACAGCCCCCTGTCGAGGAGCGACTGAGCTATGCAACGAACCGCGGCGAAGGCTTCCCGGAAGGTAATTTTTTTCCACCCGCCGGTCTCGTCCCTCTCGGCGAGAAACACACGATCACCCGCCTCCTTGGCCCAGTATTCAAGCCTTTCGGTATAGCGCTTGGGATAGGCTCCCAATTCCTCGGGGGAGCGGAGGAAAACCCTTCCGTCTGCCAACCTCACAATCTTGGTACCACGGGGTCCAAGCTTGATTCTCTGGATTTCGGTCATTGAGACGGGCTCCTCCGTTGGCCGTATTTTTCTTGGCGCTTCAAGTGATTTTTCGAACAGCCCCCCCCCACGGGACAATCACGGAAATCCGTGAAGGGGCCATGCAGATCAGTGCGATCTTTAAAGCCCAAGCTGCTTTGCGATGAGATCCTTGATGATCTCCTCACCGCCACCGCCGATGGCGAAGGGTTTGACGTCGCGGAAGATTCTTTCCACCTTCGCACCGCGCAGATAACCGGCGCCGCCGAAGATCTGAACACCTTCCGAGGCACAATGAGCCAGGGTCTGAGAGGCCTGATTCTTCACCATGGACAATTCGGCGATGGGATTGAGTCCCTGATCCATTTTCCAGGCGGTGAGTTCCAGGAATGCCTGGGCGGCGGCGATGCGCTGCGCCATATCGACCAGCTTGTGGCGGATGGCCTGATGCTGGATCAGCGGGACGCCGAAGGTAATGCGTTGCTCCGCATAGGCCCTTGCTTCGTCATAGGCACAGCGAGCCAGTGCAATGGCCGAGGAAGACAGGCTGATGCGTTCATCGTTGAAGGTGGAGGCCAAGGCCTTGAAACCCTTGTTTTCCTCGCCAATCAAATTTCCTACCGGGACACGGCAATCGTCGAAATACAGCGTTGCGGTATCGGACGCGGACCACCCCATCTTCTTCAGTGGAGTCCGTGCCAGGCCAGGGGTATCGCCATCCAGCAACAGCAGGGAGATCCCGCCTCCACCAGGACCGCCGGTCCGGCATACCACGGTGAAGTAATCGGCCCGCATGCCCGAGGTGATGAAGGTTTTCTCGCCTCTTAGAATATAATGATCACCGTCGCGGCGCGCCGTGGTCCTGGTGTTGGCCACGTCGGAGCCTCCGCTGGGCTCGGTACAGGCCAGCGCCGCGATCTTCTCGCCGGCGAGAACGTCCGGCAGCACCCGGCTCTTCAATTCCTCGGAACCGTGCTTGGCGACGGAAGGCATCGCCAAGGTGTGGGTCACCAGGCCGTTGGCGACGCCCGCGGCACCGCATCGCGCAAGTTCCTGCTGCACGATGATGGTGTAGAATCTGTCGGTCGGAACACCGCCATACTCCTCGGGGTAACCAACTTGCAGGATGCCAACGTCGGCCGCCTTGCGGAACAGATCGCGAGGAAATTCCTCGGCATCCTCCCACTTATTGGCATTCGGTTCGATTTCCTTGGCCACGAAACGGCGCACCTGATCGCGAAATGCCTCGTGGTCGGCGGTATAGAAGAGAGAAGTCGAAGACATAGCGCTCCCGGCCCGTTTAGGTTGCAAGTGCGTGATGCCAACGACTTGCGCCGATGGACACCGCGGGTTTCGTCGCATTAGGAGGCCTTGCGAAAAAACAAGCCATCCGATTTGCTTTTTTTTGCAATCTGCCATAGTGTCTCGATACCGCACAAGAAAAAAGGAAGCGTCCGCCCATGCGAGCCCTTATCGTCTATGCCCATCCCGAGCCGACCTCGTTCAACGCCGCATTACGCGACACCGCCATCACGGCGCTATCCGAATCCGGATATCAGGTCGAGGTCTCCGACCTCTACGCCATGAACTTCAAGGCGATTCTGGATCGCGCTGATTTCACCACGGTAAAGGATGCCGAGCGCTTCAACGTCACCTTGGAACAGCGTCACGCCCTGGCCAATAACGGGTTGGCCCCCGACATCGCGGCCGAACTGGCCAAGCTCCAGCGTGCCGATCTGGTCATCCTTCAATTTCCGCTCTGGTGGTTCGGTCTGCCAGCTATCCTGAAAGGCTGGATCGACCGGGTTTTTGTATCGGGCGCGGTCTATGGACGAAGCGCTCTGTACGAGCGCGGCAAGTTGAAGGGCAAGCGCGCCATGGTCAGCCTCACCACCGGCGGTCCGGCTGAAAGCTTCGGCCCCGACGCGCTGAACGGGGACATCCTCGACGTGCTGACGCCCCTGCATCGCGGTGTTTTCGCCTTCACAGGAATGACCGTGATGCCGCCCTTCATGGCCAACCACGTTCCCTATGCCGGCGATGCCGAACGGGCTGAAATGCTGGAGTGCTACCGCGCCCATCTGGCCGCACTTGAAACAGCCCAGCCCCTGCCGATGCCGCGATTTGCGGATCATGAGGAAGCGATGGCTCGGACCTTGAAGGCCCATGCCCAGTAATCACCATCACACTCGAAGAGGTAGATGATCATGACCACCGTTAGAGTGGAATGGCCGAAAGAAGGCCACGCCCGCATCGTTCTTGCCCGCCCTGAAAAGCATAATGCCCTGGGCCACCCGGAACTTTTCGCCATCGCCAAGGCATCCCAGGACGTGGCCGATCGGCCTTGCCGGGTGGTCTCGATCATTGCCGAGGGGCCATCCTTCAGCGTCGGCGGCGATGTGGATAGTTTCGTCAAGAATTTGGATAACGATATCCAGAAGTGGCTCCGCCATGGCGGCCTGGCGGTCAACTCGGCCATCGCCCGACTGAAGGGACTTGACGCCGCTATCGTGGTGGGCGCGCAGGGCCTGGTCGCTGGTGGCGCCCCTGGTTACATGGCCGCAGGCGATTTCATCATCGCCGCCGACGACATCAAGATCAATCTTGCCTATACCCGTATCGGCGCCAGCCCCGACGCCGGCACTTCGTGGTCCCTGCCGCGTCTGGTCGGCCCCTTGCGAGCCTTCGAAATGCTGGCCCTGAGCGAAACCATCGATGCCAAGAAGGCGTTGGAATGGGGGCTTGTCAACCGGGTGGTGCCGGTTGCCGAGTTGCACTCGTCCGTGGATGCCATGGTCGACAGGCTTTTGGAAGTGCCGCCGGTGACCTTGAGGAACATCAAGCGCCTGGTTGCAACCAGCCTGGAGACTTCGCTGGAAACCCAGCTTTACCGCGAAATCGAAGGCTTCTCGGCCGCGGTCGGCGACAAGGAATTCGCCCCCAGGGTCAAGAAATTCGTGAGCAAGGGCAAGGCTGAGTGATGATGAGGGGCCGGCGGCTGCTGGTTTATGAAAACGGTCTCCTGGTGATGATGAGTCTCACCTTGGGATTGGCGTCCATGAACCGGCTGTCCGCCAACTATCTGATGCCCTTCATCGTCAACGAGCTTCAGCTCACCAATACTCAGACCGGCATGCTGAGCTCGGCGGTCGCCCTGACCTGGGCCATGTCCGGGCTGTTTCTGATATCGGCGATCGGCGGCAGGGTCACGCGCAAGACCCTGCTGCTCGGTCTGATCGCCCTCTTCTCCCTCTGTTCGGTGGCGTCCAGCCTATCCGGCTCCTTTCTTGCCCTGCTGCTGGCCCGAGCCATCATGGGCGGCGCGCAGGGATCGGTCATGCCCATCGCTCAATCCATGATGGCCGCGAATTCATCGCCGGGGCGGCGCGGACTGAACATGGGGCTGGTTCAAAATGTCGGCAGTGGCATCCTGGGGGGGATTCTCGCCCCGGTGATCCTGGTCACGCTGTCCGACATTTGGGGATGGCGGATTGCCATCGCCGCCTGTGCCGCACCTGGTTTGGTCTTTATGGTGCTTCTCTATCGCTCTCTCAGACCCGGCGACGATGGGAAACCGCCTGGAGGAGAGTCGAGCCATGATCTTTCCGCCGGGGAGTTACTGGCCTATCCCAACATCCTGCTATGTGTCGCACTCAGCGCCCTCGGCTTGATGTGGTATTTCCTTCACATCACCTTCCTGCCGCTTTTGCTGGTGGAGGCATTTGGACTAACCCCTTCCGAGATGGGAATCGTGATCAGCCTGCGCGGCTTTTCGGCGGTGGCGGCGGGAATCCTGCTGCCGGCCCTTTCGGATCGATTGGGACGCAAACCGGTCGTTGTGTGCGCCTCCGCCCTGGGCATCCTTTCGCCGTTGGCGATGACCATTCACACATGGCCATTCGGCCCCCTTGCCGCCATCAATCTCCTGAGCGGATTCGGCGTCGGCGTCGTTCCCTTGGTCATGACCATCATCCCATCGGAAACGGTTCCCCTGCACCGGATCGCGAACGTCATTGGACTTACCGTCGGCTGCGCGGAACTGTTCGGCGGCTTCGCCTCTCCGATCCTTGCCGGAATGGCCGCCGATCACCTTGGGATTCTCGCGCCGCTGTGGATCGCCACCGTGGGCGCCACCATCGCCACCCTGCTGTCCACGCATTTGACGGAAACCAACAGCAAAGTGAGCAATACTCACTAGCGATCCGGCCCCGACGCCCGCATCCCTCGCTTCACGCTCCGCTCGAATTCCAGATTGTTTTATTATCAGTTATTATTTTGATTTTACAGAACAATAATGACAAAGACCTCCCAGCACCCCTGTTGAAATTCGATCAGAGGATCGACTCCACTCGTACTGGCCGGTAGTACACAACCATCGGCATTAGCTCTATCGGGCTTGACTTAGTGAACGTCACTCACTATTATGCGGATCAGTTACCCCAGGGACGACCGCCGCATGCCGAAGCCCGCTGAAAAGACCGTTGTCCGCTTACCGCGCGAAGACCGCGTCAGGGATATCCTGGCTGCCGCGCGAGAGGTCTTCTGCCGCTGCGGATTCGCCGGCGCCTCCATTGCCGAAATCGCCTCCCTGGCCGGCGTGGCCCAGGGCACCATCTACAAATTTTTCGACACCAAACGAGACCTGGTCCTTGCCGTGCTGGCGGGCTGGTACGACACCATGCTGGCCGAATTCAACTCCCGGATTCCGGAAATCCACGGGGCCCGGAACAAGCTGCGCTTCATCGTCTGGCGGCACATCCGGTCCTTGGTGGAAAATCCGGATCTGATGCGGCTGTGCTCCAACGAGGTGCGCAACGATGGTGACTACTATCACGGCGATATCTACGCGCTAAATCGCAAGTATGCCCACGTTCTTAGCGAAGTCTGCCGGGAAGGGATGCGCAACGGAGAGTTCCGCTCGGATCTTCCGATACCGCTCCTTCGCGACCTCATCTTCGGCGGAATGGATCACTACGTATCCAGCTCACTGTATCAGGGGCGAGAGTGTGATGCGGAACGTATCGCCGACCAGATCATCGACCTTCTGTCCACGGGAATTGCTGTTTCGCAGGCGGGGGCCGGCGCGCTGGAGGGGGCTCTGAGCCGTCTTGATCGCCTGGCCGACCGGCTCGACGAGATCGTCGAGCGTGCGCCCGCGGGCCAGCCCCTTAAGTCCAATTGAGCCTCGAACGGGACTGACATGGCCATACTGAAATCCCAGATCAATGTCGGCGGCGAAGGGTTCCAGACCAATCGCGCCGAAATGCTTGCCCTGCTGGATGGGGTAAGAACCCTCGAGCGCCGCGTGGTGGAGCTTTCCGCGGCAAGTCGCCGCAAGTTCCAGGAACGCGGGCAGATGCTCCCGCGCGAGCGTATCGCCTATCTGTTGGATAGCGGCAGTCCGTTCCTCGAACTGTCCACCCTGGCGGGCCTTGGCATTCATGACGACGACGGCCACCACAATCCCATGGGTGGAGGCATCATCACCGGAATGGGCTATGTCAGCGGCGTGCGCTGCATGGTCATCGCCCACGACAGCGGCATCAAGGGCGGCATCTTGATGCCCATCGGCGTGCGCAAGACCATCCGTGCCCAGGAAATCGCCCAGGCCAACCGGCTTCCGGTGGTCTATCTGGTGGAATCCGGCGGCGGTAATCTTCGCTACCAATTCGAAGCCTTTTCCATCGGTGGCGGTGTCTTCAAGAACCAATCGCGCATGTCGGCGGCGGGAATTCCGCAGATCAGCGTGGTCCACGGCTCAGCCACCGCCGGCGGCGCCTATATGCCGGGTCTCAGCGACTACCTGATCATGGTCCGCAATCGGGCCAAGGTGTTTCTGGCCGGCCCTCCGCTTCTGCGCGCGGCCACAGGCGAGGTGGCGACCGACGAGGAACTGGGCGGCGCCGAACTCCATGCCATGGTCTCCGGCGTGTGCGACTATATGGTGGAGGATGACCGGGAGGGGTTGGATTGCGTCCGGCGCATCGTCGCCGCCCTGGTGTGGGACGGAAAGGCCCCCCACCGTCCCTACGAGGAGCCGCGCTACTCCCCCGATGAATTGGCCGGTGTGGTTCCGGTCGATTTCCGCCGCGCCTATGATGTGCGCGAGGTCATCGCAAGGCTGGTGGACAATTCCGACTTCCACGAGTTCAAGACCAATATCGGCATCGCCACCGTCTGCGGGCAGGCCAATATCGAGGGCTACCCCGTCGGCATCATCGGCAACAACGGCCCCATCGACGCCGATGGCGCCGCCAAGGGCGGCCAGTTCATCCAGCTGATGTGCCAGGCGAACAGCCCGATCCTCTATCTGCACAATATCACCGGATTCATGGTCGGAACCGACGCCGAGCGCCGAGGCATCGTCAAGCACGGTTCAAAGATGATCCAGGCGGTATCCAACGCCACCGTGCCGCAAATCAGCCTGATGATGGGGGCCAGCTTTGGCGCCGGGAATTACGGCATGTGCGGACGCGGCTTTGATCCCGATTTCATTTTCGCATGGCCCAACAACCGCACCGCCACCATGGGGGGCGAGCAGGCGGCCAAGGTCATGACCATCATCGCCGAGGACCGTGCGGCCCGTGACGGCAAGACCGTGGACCGAGCGGCGCTCGACGCCGCCGAGAAGAAGCTGATCGCCCAGTTCGAACATGAATCGACGGCGCTTTATGCAACGGCGCGCATGTTCGACGACGGCATCATCGATCCCCGCGACACGCGAAAGGTCTTGGCCTTCTGTCTGGCGACCTGCCGTGAGGGCAGCCGCGTCGCCCTCAACCCGAATACGTTTGGAGTGGGACGTCTATGAGCATCTACACCGAAGATCACCTTGCCCTTCAGAACTCCCTGAGGAAGCTGATCGAGACCGAGATCAACCCCTGTGTGGACAAGTGGGAAGACGAGGGAATGTTTCCCGCTCATGAGTTGTTCCCCAAACTGGGCGAGGCCGGATTCCTCGGCATCACCATGCCGGAGGCCTTTGGCGGCATGGGGCTGGATTTCAGCTATCTTCTGGCTTTCGCTGAAACGGTGGGTGAGATCAATGCCGTCGGCCTGCACATGGCGATCGGCATCCAGGCGGTGATGTCCACGGCGGCTCTGGCGAAATACGGCTCCGACGAACTGCGCGAACAGTTCCTGCGCCCGACTATCTCCGGCGAGCAGGTGGTCTGCCTCGGCGTATCAGAACCCGGTGCCGGCTCGGATGTCAGTCAGATCAAGACCAACGCCCGCAAGGATGGTGACGACTACGTCATCAACGGCGGCAAGATCTGGATCACCAACGGTGTCCAAGCGGATTGGATGTGCCTGTTGGCCAACACCAACGAGGGCTCGCCCCACACGTCCAAGTCGCTGATCTGCCTTCCCATGAAGACGCCGGGTGTCACCGTCGCCAAGAAGCTCGACAAGATGGGCATGCGCAGCTCCGACACGGCGCAGATCTTCTTCGACGATGTGCGCATTCCTCAGCGCTATCGGATCGGCGAGGAAGGCAAGGGGTTCGTCTATCAGATGGAACAGTTCCAGGGCGAGCGCCTGTTTGCCGCCGCCGCCCATGTGCGCCCCATGGAGAAGGCCATTCTTGACACCATCGACTACACCAACACCCGCAAGGTGTTCGGACGTCGGGTCATCGACAATCAGGTGGTGCGCTTCAAGCTGGGCGAACTCCAAACCAAGATCGAGCTTCTGCGTTCGCTGATCTATCGCGCGACCCAGGAATACTGTGCCGGCCAAGACGTCACCACCTTGGCCTCCATGGCCAAGCTGACCGCCGGACGGCTGATGCGCGAGGTGGCGGATTCCTGCCTGCAATATTACGGCGGCATGGGGTTCATGAACGAAACGCCGATTTCGCGCTTCTATCGCGACTGCCGCGTAACCTCCATCGGCGGAGGTACCGACGAGATCATGCTGGAGATCATCACCAAGCGCATGGGTATCGGGGGTCAATGACCATCGACCTTGCCATCGGCCACTAGTGGAGCTGGATGTGGAACCGTTCACGACCATCCTAATCGCCAATCGCGGTGAAATCGCCGCCCGCGTCATTCGAACCGCAAAAGCCCAGGGCTATCGGACGGTCGTGGTTTACTCCACCGCCGATGCCGAGATGCCGTATCTGCGCGCCGCGGACTTCGCTGTCCACATCGGGGAGGCTCCCGCCGCCCAGTCCTATCTCGACATCCAGAAGCTGCTTGATGCCGCCAAGCTGTCAGGGGCCGACGCGGTTCATCCCGGCTATGGCTTCCTATCGGAAAGCGATATCTTCGCCGACGCTTGCCATGCCGCCGACATCACCTTCATCGGGCCGCCGCCGGAAGCCATGCGGGCCATGGCCAATAAGGCCGAAGCCAAGCGGATCATGCTTCAGCATGGCGTGCCCTGTATCCCCGGCTATGACGGCGAAGACCAAAGCGACGAAGCTCTGGCCCGCGAGGCCAGCCGCATCGGCTATCCTGTCATGCTGAAGGCCGTTGCCGGCGGTGGCGGCAAGGGAATGCGGCTTGTCGAGGGGGATGTCCATCTCGCGGAGGGCATCCGCCAGGCTCGTTCCGAGGCGATCAAAGCGTTTGGCAACGGCCACCTCATGCTGGAAAAGGCGATCATCGCCCCCCGCCATATCGAGGTTCAGATTTTCGCCGATGCCCACGGAAACGTGGTTCATGTGGGCGATCGCGACTGCTCGATCCAGCGCCGCCACCAGAAGATCATCGAGGAGGCTCCCGCTCCCGGCCTTTCCTCGGAGTTGCGCGCCCGTATGGGGGAGGCGGCGGTTACCGCCGCCAAATCCGTCGGCTATCGCGGTGCCGGCACGGTGGAGTTCCTGGCGACCAATGCCGGCGACTTCTACTTCCTCGAAATGAACACCCGGCTCCAGGTGGAACATCCGGTTACGGAAATGGTTTCGGGTCTCGATCTGGTGGAATGGCAGATCCGGGTCGCCGCCGGCGATCCCCTCCCTCTGCGCCAAGAGCAGATCGCCATCACCGGTCACTCCATCGAGGTTCGCCTTTATGCCGAGGATCCCGACACCGACTTCCTCCCCCAGTCTGGTCGCATCGTAGCCTGGCGCCCTCCTGTCCGTGAGGGCATCCGCATCGATCACGGCCTGGGTGAAGGCGCCACGGTGTCCACCTTCTACGACCCGATGGTGGCCAAGATCATCGGCTACGGCCAGGACCGGCATGAGGCACGCCGTCGTCTGGTTCGCGGCATCGAGGATTTCGTCGTTGGTGGCATCAAGACCAATCGCCGGTTCTTGCTGGATTGCCTGTCGTCCAGCGCCTTCATCTTCGGCGAGCTGAGCACCGCCTTCCTGGACCGCAACGTCTTCGAGGGCGGCGCGAGGGGCCCCGCTCCGGCCACTATCGCACTTGGCGCCGCCTTGCTTTACGGCAGGCAGGCAGCCAAGCATTCCGCCTTGGGGGCTTGGCGCAGCCGCCCCTGGCAGGCGGAATCCATGACCCTGGAGTTCGGCGATACGACCAAGGCTGTTCAAATAGCAGCCAAGGGTGACCAGCGCTACGGCGTGAAGGTCGATGAAGCCGAATTGGAGGTCGCCATCCTGGGCGGAACACCTCGGCTTTGGGTGCGTATCGACGGACTGGAAGAGGCTGTCGATACCGCCTGGGACGCGGATGTGCTGCATCTGTCCCATCGCGGTTCTTCCTTCATCTTTGCCATCCCCACCGCCGAGGGCGGATCATCGAAAGACGGCGGCGACAGCTTCGCCTGCGCCCCCATGCCGGGATCCATCGCGGGCTTACGGGTCGATCTCGGGGCGATGGTGGAGAAAGGCGAGATCCTCTTGATCCTCGAGGCCATGAAGATGGAACACCCCATCACCGCCCCCATCGCCGGGAAGGTAGCAACCATTCACGTATCCGTTGGGCAACAGGTGGGAATGCGCCACGTCCTGGTCGAAATCGAGCCCGCCGACAGCGCGGCGGAGTAACAGCCTCCCACGGGCGCGGCCGTTCTTATCACGCGCGGCCCATGCCCCCATCCGAGGAGAGTGAAACTCATGAAGGACATTCTTGTCGCCATCGGGCGGACCCCGTCATCGAATTGCGCGATTACCGTTGCGGCGCATTTGGCCAGGGTTCACGGCGCCCGTTTGACTGCTCTCTATATCCCTCCCAGCCAGCAGATTTCTCCTCTTGCCATCCATGCTGCCGGCCCCGCTCTCGTCGATGAGGTCGCCCACGACCGCAGCGTCCTGGGAGACCAGGCCCGTGAGTATGTTTCATCCCTCGCGTCGTCCCTGGGGATCGACTTTCAGTGGATCGAGGCAACGGGCGATATCATTGATGCCCTGGTATGGCATGCCCACTGCAGCGACATCGTGGTGGTGAGGCGATGGGGCCCGCAGGACGAGAACGGTTTTTCCAGCAGGGATTTCGCCCGCCTCGTCACCGACGCTGGCCGCCCCATCATGATCATCCCGCCAAGCTATAACGGGATTCCCGGCAGCTCGGTGACGATCGGCTGGAACGGCAGCCGTGGCGCCACTCGGGCGGTTCATGATGCCCTGCCGATCTTGCGCAAGGCCAAGGTTGTCGAGTTGCTGATCGTTGCTGCCACCGCCACCAAGTCTCTAGACAAGGAAATCGCCTTGGCGATCCGCGGCCATCTCTTCCGCCACGGCATCGAGTCGACCCCCAGGATCACCGTGTTCCACCCGGCCCTTGGCGCCAATCATATGCTGATCGACACCGCCAAGACGGGGACCGATTTGCTGGTTATGGGCGCCTTTGGACGACCGCGCATCCGTGAGATCGCACTGGGAAGCGTCACCAAGTCAGTGGTCGAAAACAGCACGGTCCCTATTCTTCTGTCGTTCTGAGAACCTGCGGCACGGGAAGCCTATACATCATAGGTTCGGCATGAGACGCGCACACACCGGCCATAATAAATATCTATGTTAGGCATTCGGCAGTTCGTTTAAAGAACGACCACTTGGGTACGCTAGTATCACCCTTGCTGTGCGATGTGCTGGCATAATCCATAGATAGTGCAGGTGCAAAATGCCCGAACTTACACATGATCAGAAAAGAGACCTCGTGTTGAATTTTTACCGCGAGGTCGTCCTTGGGCAGAAGTTTGAGCTTGCTTCAAAATATATGTCGCCGAACTACAAACAGCATACTCCAGCCTGTGGCGATGGAGTAGATGGGCTCCTGGAGTTCTGTCGCAAACTATTCACAGCCCTTCCCGAGTTCAAAATTGAGTTCAAGCGCGTCTTCGTGTCCGACAACTACGTTGTCATCCACTCGCATGCGGTTCTGGCCCCCGGCAGCCGCGGGGAAGCCGTCGTGGATATCTTCCGCCTGGAAGGTGACAAGGTTGCCGAGCACTGGGACGTTGTTCAATCGATTCCCGAAACGGCACTCAACAACAACGGCATGTTCTAACCCAGCCGACATTGGAGGAAATGTACTATGCGGTTCAAGGATCAGGTGGTCATCGTGACCGGTGGCGGTTCTGGCATCGGCGCCGCCACGGCACGGATTTTCGCGCGTGACGGCGCCTCGGTGACGGTGGCCGATATCGCCAATCAGGACGAGGTCGCCAAGGAGATTACCAAGGTCGGGGGCAAGGCCATTGCCGTCCGCTGCGATGTGTCGAGCTCGGATTCCGTCCAGAAGATGATCGAAGCCACCATCTCGGCCTTTGGCCGGTTGGATGTCATGGTCAGCAACGCCGGCGTCGGCGTGCTCAGTTTTGCCGAGGGAACCTCGGAGGAGGACTGGGATCGCTGCCAAGCCATCAACGTGAAGGGCGGCTTTCTGTGTGCGAAATACGCCATCCCGCATCTGCGCAACGCCGGCGGCGGATCAATCCTCTTCACCGCCTCGGTCGCGGGCATACAGGGCGTCGCCGGCGCCCTTCCCTACGCCACCTCCAAGGGAGCCGTGGTCAACATGACGCGCACCCTGGCCCTTGACCACGCCCATGAAAATATTCGTGTCAATGTCGTCTGCCCCGGCGCAACGGACACCCCCCTGTTGCGGTCGGCGCCGGTACCCGTCGAAGTCATCGCCGCCATGCAGGCACTCGGCCGAGTGGTGACCCCGGAAGAAATCGGCGAGGCATTCGCCTATCTTGCGTCTCCGGTGGCACGCTGCATTACCGGCCAGACACTGGTCATCGATTCCGGGGCTTCAGCTGGCGACCGGTCCATCGTTGCCAATGCCCTGAAGGCGGGTGGGCCGTAAGACGATGGGCGCGCCGACGGCACCCCGTCGGCGCGCCCTAGCTAGCTGCGACGACGAAGAAGCGGTGCGACCATTTCGATCCACCGTTCGACCACTTTCTCCGACTGCCCGGTGTCGTCTCCGAACAATCCCTGGATCACGAGACCACGCATCAGGCACCTGCTCATCACCATGATAAGCTGGACATCATTCTCCCCCCCCCCAGCCGCCTCGAAGATCGAGCCCCAGTGCCGATCGAGTTCGGTATTCCAATGCAGCAGCCTTGGTGACAACCGCTCGCGCAATTTCCGATCGGTCCGCGCCGCGTTCAATATCTCCAGCATGGCCCGATATGGCTTGGTATTGATCAGATCCGCCCACATGGAACGCAGATAAGCCCCCAGGTCATCGGCCGATGATTTCGCGGCTTCCATCCTGAATTGGTTGTGTCGCTCAACCGAGCGCTGAATCAGTCGGTCCGCCACCGTTGTGATCAGGTCTTCCTTGGTTGGAAAATGGTGCTGCAGGGCCCCCTTCGATACGCCCGCGCGCTCCACTACACGATTGATCGAGGTTTCCGCATAACCTAGCTCGCACAGACAGGCGATTGCGGCACGACAAATGATGTCCTGCGCCTTGAGGCTTTTTGCCTCCTGCTTTCCCATCAAACCAAAATTCTTCGTCACACCCACTCCTTCGCCGCAGGCATCGCTGCAACCATCGTTATGCCCGTCCGGAATAAAGCCATACACACGGATTTTTTCAAGGAATTTGAACGAACCAGCGCTCTTTGCCGACCTTCAGCGCCCAAGACGCCCCCCCAACCTTGATCGGAAATGACAAGAGCAAGTCTAGAATACATCCATAAGCAGCGCAGCAATGACGTTGCTGCGCTGCACAATTACAGCGCCGCGACAAGATAAAAGCCGCCGATACTATATTGTTTCAGCAACTACCGGATTTCCGGGATGTTCTGGCGCCGACCATCTCCCCCAATCTTCAGTCTAAGAATAGGCTCAATGGGGAGGTTGTCGTGAGTCATCGGATGAAACGTCAATTTTGCAGCCAGGCTGGCATCATGCTGGCTGGTGCCGTCTGCACGTTCGCAGCCATGTCCGGGGCACGTGCCGGGACGATCGACGTCGGAAATCCCGACGTCGAAGTGAGGTGGGACAACACCTTCAAGTACACGTTGGGACAGCGTGTCGGGCACCAGTCGGGCAAGGTGATGGGTTACACATCTGGTCGGCGCGGCGAAGAGGATGGCGATCTCAGTTTCCAGCAGGGTGACTTGATCACTAGTCGAATGGACCTTCTTACCGAGCTTGACGTCAGCTTCAGGAAGAGCATGGGCATGAGAGTCAGCGCCGCCGCTTGGTATGATCCGATCTATCAAGGGCGGAACAATAACGACGGGACCGGAAACAACAACAATCTCGGCTACGCTTCCGACAAGTTCCCCAAGGGCACCGCTGATTTGCATGGCAAACAAGCTGAACTCTTGGATGCTTTTGTTTACAAAACGTTTGAGCTTCCAAAGGAGCAGAGCCTATCCGTCCGACTTGGACGCTATACGCTGCTCTACGGCGAAAGCCTGTTTTTCGGCGCCAACGGCATCGCGGGCGCCCAGACGCCCATCGACATCGTGAAGGCGCTGTCGCTCCCGGGGGCTCAATTCAAGGAAATTGGAGTGCCGGTCACGCAGACCTCTTTCCAATATCAGATTAGCCCGAGACTCTCATTTGGCGGCTACTATCAACTTGAATGGCGTCCCAATCGCGTGCCGAGCGCAGGCAGTTATTTCAGCGCCAACGATTCAGTTGGACCAGGAGGACATTATGTCTTCCTTCCCCCCGGCGGAGGCCTGCCGGCCAACTCATATCTCCATCGCGTCAAGGATATCGAGCCGAGCAATCTTGGACAGGGTGGCCTTCAGATCAGGTTCAAGCCAGCGGAGAATTGGGACTTTGGCCTCTATTACTCCCGGTTTCATGCCAAGGACTTCGTGAATTATGTGCGCCCCGGTGTCAATGGCTCCGGCGCCACCACATATGGTCAGGACCTGGGTGAATATGCCCTGGCCTATCCAGAGGGAATCAGTCTCTATGGAGCCAGCTTTGCCACCAATATCGGCGACACCAATGTGTCCGGCGAGACCTCGATCAGGACCAATCAGCCCCTGGCTTCCCCTGGTGGGGCCGTGGCGGATACAGGTGGAAGAGCAGGAATTGGCCCCAACCGGCTTTATCCGGTGGGCAAGACCTTCCATGCCAATCTCTCGGCTATCACGCTTTTCAATGAGACGCGGATCTGGAATGCCGCAAATCTCGTCGCAGAAGTGGCCTACAACCGACGTCTTGAGGTAACCAACCGCAAGGCACTCGACCCGAACGTGACCGTTGATGCCGTGGGTTTACGCGGCACCTTCACACCCGAATACTATCAGGTTACGCCCGGACTCGACCTGACGCTACCGATCACCATCGGTTACAACCCATGGGGGCGGTCATCTCTAGGCCCCACCGTGTTTGGCGGCGGCGACAGCGGCGACATAACGATTGCCCTGCAAGGGGTTTGGGAAAACACCTGGAAGGCCGGATTGCAATTCACCCACTATTTCGGCCCAGCCGGATCGCTTCATGACCGGAACAGCAACTACTCCTTCGACCAGGTTTACGCAGATCGCGACTACGTGGCCTTTAACGTCCAGCGCACTTTCTAATCCAGTGACGGGAGGACAGGAAATGTACAAGTATGTTATCGCTGGAACGGTTCTGGCGTTGTGGGTTGGCGGTGCCAATGCCGGTGTATCGCCCGAGGAGGCGGCCACCCTCAAGACCACGCTAACGCCGCTTGGCGCCGAACGGGCGGGCAACAAGGATGGCACGATCCCGGCATGGACCGGCGGGCTGACCACGCCGTCCAGTCGGACGGATAAACTGCCGGCCGATCAGTTTACCGCGGAAAAACCCCTGGTCCAAATTACCGCCCAGAATGCAGGGCAGCACGCCGACAAATTGGCCGAGGGAGCCGTGGCCCTGCTGAAGCTCTATCCGACCTATCGGATTGATGTCTACCCGACCCATCGGACGGCAGCCGCGCCTCAGTATGTCTACGACAATACCGTCAAGAACGCCACGCGGGCCAAGGTCAGCGCGGATGGCCAGAACATTGAAGGGGCATTCGGGGGAGTGCCATTCCCCATCCCCAAATCCGGCATCGAGATTTATTGGAATCATACCCTGCGGCCCCGGAATGTCTCTTCGGAGCTTACGTTCTACAACTGGGTCGGAACAGCAGATGGACAGCGAACCCTGGCCAACCGGGGCGAGACAACCGATCAGCATCCCTACTACTACCCCAATGGCACTCCGGAGACCTGGACCGGCGAATATCTTTATGGCCGCACCACATCGACCGAACCGCCCTTCAAGGCGGGAGAGGCGCTGGTCGCCAGAGACCATATCTCCTCCCGTCAAGCCTGGCAGTATCTGGTGGGACAGCGTCGGGTGAGGCGTGCGCCCACGGTCGGATATGACACTCCCGACTTCATTGCATCTGGCGCTGATTACTTCGACGAGGCCTTTGGATTTTGGGGGCAGCCCGACCGTTATGACTGGAAACTGGTCGGCAAGAAGGAAATGTACATTCCCTACAATACCAACGGCTTTCTCTCAACACCTCAGGACGGTCAGGCCACCGGCAATCACCCCAATCCAGACAAACTGCGCTGGGAACTGCATCGGGTATGGATTGTCGATGCGACCGTGGCGCCTGGCAAACGCCATGCCGTGCCGAAGCGTCGTTTCTACTTCGACGAGGACACTTGGGCAATCGTGATGGTTGATGGGTTCGATGCCGAGGGCAAGCTGTGGCGCTTCAATCACACCATGCCCTTCGTCGCCCCCGAGGTTCCGGTGGTCATCACCATGCCGACGATCGTCTACAATCTTCAGTCCAAGACTGTCGCTTGGAGCAACATCTTTGATGCGTGGAAGTCCGTGCCACAGAAGCCGGATGCACACTTTACCGGCGATTCCCTGGCCTCTGGCAGCGTCCGGTAGCCAGAAACGAGAAAGAGTGGGAGCCTGATCCGTTGGGCTCCCATGAACTCATGATCGCGGAGGAATAGGTGCCACGTTTACGAACTCTCTGCCTGAGTTTCCTCATTGCTTCAGCCGTAATTGGCATTGATGGCACAGCGTCTCCATCGCGCGCCAATGATGGCTTGGATCCACTCTACATCCCCTCCCGCCCCTCAGTTCGCAGCCTCCAGTCGGTGGTGACCGCAATCACGCGCGCGGGGGATCGTCTCGTCTCCGTTGGAGAGCGGGGAATACTCTTGCTGTCCGATGACAATGGCAAGAACTGGCGACAAGCACCGACACCCGTGTCAGTCACCCTAACCGGCGTTCATTTTCCTTCCAAGACCCACGGCTGGGCCGTTGGGCACGGTGGCGTCATCCTAGCCTCAACCGATGGTGGAGAAACCTGGACGAAGCAATTTGACGGACGCAAGGCAGCCGAGATCGAATTCACAGCGGCCAAGGCTTCGCAAGCGGAGCACCGCCTGGCAGAAGCCGAGAGATTGATTGGCGATGGCCCCGACAAGCCATTTCTCGATGTGCATTTCATGAACGAAAAGGACGGTTTGGCCGTTGGCGCGTACGGCCTCGCCTTCGCGACCAGCGACGGCGGCGCGAGCTGGCGCTCTATCATGGGGAAGATCAACAACCCGACGAGCAAGCATCTTGTTTCAATCCTGACCAACGAACGCGGTATCTATCTGGCAGGGGAACAAGGGTTGTTTTTCCATTCCACTGATGGCGGCGCCAGCTTTGCCGAGATTCCGTCGCCGACCCGCGGTACTTTCTTCGGAATGGTCGGAACCTCCGCTGGGGATGTCGTCGTCTTTGGATTGAGAGGGAACGCCTACCTTCGATTGCAGACGGGAGAATGGAAGAAGATTGCGATTTCCGGCGCATCTCTGGTTGCAGGCCAGCGCCTGACGGACAATTCCGTCGTTCTGATAGACGAGTTCGGAAGTGTCCTTAGAAGCATCGATGGTGGGCATACGTTCGCGGTCGTGGTCGGGCCGCAAGCGATGTCGCTGGCCAGCCTGGTTCAGGCCCCCGATGGCACGCTTGTCGGCGCCGGGGGACGCGGGAACCTTCGACTGACCATCGCGCTTGATAAGCGGAGTAACTAGCGTGACCGCAGAAACAGAACTTGATGAGCACCCCGTAATTACTAATATCTCTGAATTCGATCAGAAATCAGGAATATTTGCTGAACGAATCTTATTTAACAATCGTGCGGCGATTATCGCACTGTGTCTGATCGCAACCATTCTTTTTGCATATCAGGCGACAAAACTGCATCTCGCGGCCAGCTTCGAAAAGATGATTCCAACGGGCCACCCGTTCATCATCAACTACATGGCGAACAAATCAAGCCTCGTCGGGATGGAAAATGTCATCCGGATCGCCATCGAGAACCCCTCCGGGACCATTTTTGATCGCGACTATCTCGAGACTCTCCGCCAGATCAATGACGAGATTTTCCTGATCCCCGGAGTCGACAAGCCGTTCATGAAATCACTGTGGACACCCGCGACGCGCTGGGCCGCCGTGACCGAGGACGGCTTCGACGGCGGCCCCGTCATGCCGGATACCTACGACGGGTCGCCGAGAGCGCTGGAAGAGGTTCGGATCAATGTGGAGCGGTCGGGAGAAATCGGTCAATTGGTCGCGGCCAATATGCGCTCGAGCATCATGTTGGTTCCCTTGCTGGAAATAAACTTCCAGACCGGTCGCCGCCTGGACTACCAAGAATTCTCCGACCGCCTTGAAACAATCAGACTGAAATATCAGTCTCACGGAGTGGCAATCTACATCACTGGATTCGCCAAGATCGTCGGCGATCTCATTGGCGGGCTCAAACAAGTCCTGGTTTTTTTTGGACTTGCCATCCTAATTTGTGCCTCTGTCCTGCTTTGGTATACGCGTTGTATCCGCAGTACGCTGCTGGTGGTGACCTGCTCACTTGTCGCCGTTATTTGGCAACTTGGGTTACTGCCAACTTTGGGCTACGAGTTGGACCCATATTCCATTCTGGTGCCCTTTCTGGTCTTTGCCATCGGGATGAGCCATGGCGCTCAGAAGATGAACGGCATTTCCCAAGACATTGGGCGAGGCACCCATCGCTTGGTGGCGGCTCGCTATACCTTCCGTCGCCTGTTTGTCGCCGGCATGACCGCATTGCTCGCCGACGCGGTCGGGTTCGCGGTGCTGATGGTGATCGATATCAGGGTCATTCAGGAACTAGCCATCGCCGCGAGCATCGGCGTATTGGTGCTGATCTTCACCAATTTGGTGCTGCTGCCGATCCTGCTGTCCTACACCGGAGTCAGCGCCACCGCAGCACAACGCAGCGTCAAGCATGAGATGCCCGACAGCCAGGCCTCCTGCCATAAACGCCATGCCTTCTGGACATTTCTCGACCACTTCACCCAACGCAGGGCCGCCGCGCTTACCGTTGGCGGATCGGTCTTGATCGGCATTCTTGGATTTGGCGCAAGCCTGAATCTCAAGATCGGCGATCTTGACCCCGGGGCCCCCGAGTTGCGTTCGGATTCGCGGTATAACCACGACAATGCCTTCATGACCGAAAATTACGCTGCCAGCAGTGATATTTACGTCGTGATGGTCAGGACTCCGCAATACCAGTGTGGCCAATTCGACACGCTGG
Source organism: Magnetospirillum sp. 15-1 (assembly GCF_900184795.1). Lineage (NCBI taxonomy): Bacteria > Pseudomonadati > Pseudomonadota > Alphaproteobacteria > Rhodospirillales > Rhodospirillaceae > Magnetospirillum > Magnetospirillum sp. 15-1. The sequence continues at coordinate 46,003 of NZ_FXXN01000022.1, forward strand.
TCAAAGTGGACGCCCTTGAAACTGAGTTACAGCAACTAACCGGGGTGGAGTCGACCAATTCTCTGGCGGCTTTGGCAAAGCGCATGGCTGTGGGCTTCAACGAGGGCAGCGTCAAGTGGTACGAAATTCCGCGTTCGCAAGACATGCTGAATGCGATCGTTACACGGGTGCCACGGGACCTGATTAATCAGAACTGTGATCTGCTCAGCGTTTACGCCTATCTCAAGGACCACAAGGCAGACACGCTTGATTCGGTGGTTCGGACGGTCGAGGCTTTCGCGACCAGAACGAATACCAGCAACGTAAGCTTCATCCAGGCAGCCGGAAATTCCGGGATCGACGCGGCAACAAACATCGTTGTGAAGAAGGCCAATAGCCAAATGATGGCATTGGTTTATCTTGCCGTGATTATTCTTGCCTTCATTACATTCCGTTCCTGGCGCGCCGTCATTTGCGCGGTTCTACCATTGATGCTGACCTCGGCCTTGTGCGAGGCGCTCATGGTTGCCCTCGGCATCGGGGTCAAGGTGGCGACCTTGCCCGTTATCGCCCTCGGAGTTGGCATTGGCGTGGATTATGCGCTGTACATCTTGTCGGTCACTCTGGCGCATCTCCGTCAAGGAAAGAGTCTTTCGGAATCCTATTACCGTTCGCTGCTGTTTACCGGGAAAGTCGTAATTCTTACGGGCATCACCCTGGGCATCGCGGTATCGACCTGGGCATTTTCACCAATCAAGTTCCAAGCGGACATGGGAATACTTCTCGCCTTCATGTTCGTCTGGAACATGGCGGGCGCCTTGATTCTGATGCCCTCTCTTGCCTACTTCCTGCTGTCTCCAAAATCCAAGTGACCCGTGGAGTATCCCGTCTTGGCACCGAAATCTCTCCCCTCATCAACCTGGATCTGTGCGATCGCCATCTTGATCGCTAACGTGGCGATGGTATCGGAGGCGGTGGCCCAGGCCGCCGGCGAATGGAAATCCGGGCAGCAGGTTTTTGCGAAGGTCTGCGCCTATTGCCACACCACTGGCATTGCTCCCGAATTGCGCGGGCGGCAACTTCCGACCGCCTACATCACCGACGTCGTCAAGCACGGCAGACTCGCGATGCCGGCCTTCCGCCCTACCGACTTCACCCCGGCGGAATTGGAGCAACTGGCCAACATGCTCGAGAACAGCCCCCAGCCCGAGCCGACACCTCCGCCTGAAGGGGCTCGATGATGGCGACCCGTCGCGATGTCCTTATCGGCGCCGCCGTTGTTGGCTGTTCCCTGGTTTCCAGGCCTGCCCTCGCGACGACCGGGCGGCACGAATCGGGGCGACCGCATCTGCTGCTCGGCGTGGATGATCCGGTCGCCACGGCCTTCGTCGACGGCGTGTCCGCGGGATTGCAGATCCACGGCATCGGCCTCGCCAGCAGTTCGACGTTGCTCCGTCATGACCTGTTCGACTTCACCCGGCTTCGAGCGCGCTTGTCTGGATTGGCCGGTACCAGCCTCATCTGCCTGGTCGATAATGCCGGTGCCCTGATGATTGACGCGGTCTCGCGCGATCTTGGCACCACCACCCTTTCTCGGATCAATCACTCGGCGGAGGGTAGACGGCACCGGGCACTGAGTGCGGGCGAGGGGGAAGGGATCGGCGGGCGGTTTGCCGGAGCTCTGGATGCCTGCGGCGGTCAGGGCCACATCCATGAACTGCCCCTGAGCGGCGGTGGCGAATGGTCGTGTCGAATGGGGAGGACGGATCTGGGGGGCGAGACAAACTGGCCCATGGCCCTAGGCTCGGTGCTGGCGCATCTGGCTGCTGGAATTTCCCCACGACACGCCCCTCCGGAACGTCCCGGTCGACCAATGGAGAATTCGCCCGCCCAAAAGGGGGCCAGCTACGTCTCGTTTGTCTTGAAGATCGAAAAAGGAACCCTCGGATGAGCCTCTCCGCCGCACTCCCCAAGGGGGTCACCAAAGCCAAATTCCTGCGGGCCGTTGCTGAATATCGGGCGATCGTCGGCGAGGAACATGTCATCGTCGATGTCGAGCGCCTGACGCCCTACACCAAATTGATGATTCCCGAGGATGAGGCAAGGCACCAGCCCTCGGGGGTCATTGCACCCAAGTCCGTCGAGGAAATTCAGCGAGTCCTGGCGGTTTGCAATACGTACAAGATCCCGGTCTGGACCATCTCGACCGGCCGCAATTTCGGCTATGGCTCCGCTGCCCCGGCGACCGCAGGCCAAATGGTCCTGGATCTCCGTCGCATGAACCGGATCCTTGATGTGGATGCGGAGATGTGCACCGCCCTGGTCGAACCCGGCGTAACCTACCAGCAATTATACGACTATATCACCGAGCACAATTTGCCGCTCTGGCTGAGCTTTCCAGCGTCGGGGCCCATTGCCGGCCCGGTGGGAAACACCCTTGATCGCGGCATGGGCTACAACCGTAACGGCCTCCATATGAACAATTTTTGCGGGCTAGAGGTCGTGCTTGCGGATGGGCAGGTTGTACGCACCGGCATGGGCGGCAATCCAAAATCCAATTCCTGGCAATGCTATCGTTGGGGCTATGGCCCCTGGACCGACGGCATCTTCACCCAGTCCAATCTGGGCATCGTCACCAAAATGGGCCTGTGGCTGATGCCCGCGCCGCCGGCGAATATGACCTTTGCCGCCGGATTCAAGGATATGGATATCCTGGCCAAGGGCGTCGATGTGACGCGCCGGTTGATGCTGAACAATGTCATTGAAAACGCCGGCCTAGGCGACAGCCTTTACGGATTGGCAATGGCGACCCGGCGATCCGACCTCTACAAGGGGCCGGGGGCGATTCCCGACGAGGTTCTGGGGAAGATTTATGACAGCCTGGGGATCACACCCTGGACATTGATATCGACCATCTATGGCACCGAAGAGCAGGTGGCGACCAATCTGCGCATCGCCAAGGATGCCCTGGAGGCCATCGGCGCCAGCTTCGTCACCAAGGCCCAGACCGGCGACAAGCATCCCGGCATCAACCACATGCACATGCAGCAGACCGGCAAGCTGTCGTTGACCGAGTTCGGAGTCTACAACTTTCGTGGCGGCGGCGGTTCCGCGTGGTTCTCGCCGGTCATCCCGGCCAAGGGAAGCGAACTGGTCAAGTCACTTCGCTTGTCGAAGGCGGTGCTTACGGAATTCGGCTTCGATTATCTGGGGGGCGTGATCATTTGCGGCCGCCATGCCGACCATGTCCATGACTTGCTATTCGATCGCACCGACCCCGACGAAATGAAGCGGGCCTATGCCTGTTTCCAGAAGTTGATCAAGGTTCACGCCGACGAAGGCTACAACCTCTATCGCGTCAACACCGCCTTCATGGACCAGGTCGCCGAGACCTTTGGCCCCGCGCAGCGCTCGCTCAACAAGCGCCTGAAGAAGGCATTGGACCCCAACGGCATTTTGGCCCCCGGCAAGTCCGGCATCACCGTCTAGAGGCACTATCCATGGCTTTCATACCCTACGGCGCGTACTGGTCGACCCCCTTCGCCAAGTGGCAGGGCTCCTTGTCCCGACTGCACAGCCTGAAACTGGCCGCCAACACCGCCAAGCAGGCTTTGGCCTCGAAGGGATTTCCCACCGAGGTTATCGATCTCGGTATCCTGGGGATCACCAACCCACAGGTCAGCAGCTTCTACGGCCTGCCCTGGGTCACCGCGATGATGGGATTGGAGGCGGTTACCGGGCCCACGGTGCAACAGGCCTGCGCCACATCGGCGCGGATACTGCAGATGGCCAACCAAGAAATCACCGAAGGAAGTGCCGACTGCGCCTTGCTGATCGCGGCGGACCGGTGTTCCAACGGCGCGGTTCTCTATTACCCTGACGAAACAGCCCCTGGCGGACGCGGCGTATCTGAGGCCTGGGTCCTGGACAATTTCGGCAATGACCCCTTCGGCGGCAACGCCATGGTCGATACCGCCGACAACGTGGCGCGGCAATTCGGCATTTCCACCGCCATGCAACACGACGTCGTCTTGCGACGCAGCGAGCAGTATGCCGAGGCTTTGGCCAATGACCGCGCCTTCCAACGCCGATACATGGTTGAAGTTCCCCTCACGGATGCAAACTTCCGCAAACAGATCGGCGTGTTGTCGTCCGATGAAGGGATCTTCGCCACCACCCGCGAGGGGCTGGATAGGTTGAAGCCGGTGAAGCCGGGCGGCAGCGTTACCTTCGGTGGTCAGACCCACCCGGCCGACGGTAACGCCGGAATGATCGTCACCAGCCGCGACCTGGCTCGCAAGCTGTCGCTCGACAGCGCCATCGAGGTGGAAATTCTGGGTTTTGGCCAAGGCCGCACCGAGAAGGCCCATATGCCCAAGGCCGTAATCCCGGCATCACACAACGCGCTTCGGGCCGCGGGGCTGAAGATCGCCCAGATCGACGCCGTCAAATCCCACAATCCCTTCGCGGTGAACGATATCGCCTTCGCCATGGAAACCGGCTTTCCCGTTGAAAAGATGAATAATTTCGGCAGTTCTCTCATCTGGGGACACCCCCAGGGACCGACCGGTCTGCGTGCCATGATCGAGATGATCGAGGAACTCGTACTCCGAGGTGGTGGCGTCGGGCTTTTCAACGGCTGCGCCGCCGGTGATTCGGCCATGGCTGTCGTGCTCCGGGTGACTGAATCCAGAGGATAATTCCAACCTTGATGTGAATTGAATGATCGGTGGCGCGGGGAGTTCACGGATTTCCGGGATAGCCGGGTAAATGGATGTCACGTTTACTCATTAATGCCTGGGAAATAAACGACCCGCGACAACCGAAAAAACATCAAGGTGTCTGAATGAGTAGGAAAGGCGTTCGCATCGGTGGTGCTTCCGGGTTTTGGGGAGACAGCAGTGTTGCTGTTCCTCAATTGGTCCGTCAAGGCAATGTCAAATATCTCGTTTTTGACTATTTGGCCGAACTCACCATGTCAATCCTGGCCAAGGCCAGGATCAAGAACCCCGAGCAGGGTTACGCCGTCGATTTCGTTGACACCATGAAGTCGATGCTTCCGGAGATCTCCCAGTCGGGCATCCGGGTTATCGCCAATGCAGGTGGGGTCAATCCCCGTGGTTGCGCTGCAGCCCTGGCAGCCGTCGCCGCCGAATTGGGTATCGACACCAAGATCGCGGTTGTGGTTGGCGACGATGTCATGCCTCAGATCGAGGGCCTGCGGACCGAGAACCCCAGCGCCGCCATCCCCCCTCGAATCTTGAGTGCCAATGCCTATCTGGGAGCGCTCCCCATCAAACGGGCGCTTGATGAGGGAGCCGCCATCGTGGTCACCGGTCGTTGCGTCGATAGCGCCGTCACCCTGGGCGCCTTGATGCATGAATTCGGCTGGAGCGAAACCGACTACGACAAACTCGCGGCCGGCAGCCTGGCCGGCCATATCATCGAGTGCGGTTGCCAGGCCACCGGCGGCTTGCACACCGACTGGCGCAAGGTCCCACGCTGGTCCGAGATCGGATACCCGATTGTCGAGGCCTATGCCGATGGAACCTTCATATCGACCAAGCCGGAGAATACCGGCGGGTTAGTGAATTCCGCCGTAATATCGGAACAGATCCTTTATGAGGTGGGAGATCCCTCCCGCTACATTCTTCCCGACGTGGTTTGCGATTTCACCCAGGTCAAACTGCGTCAAGTCGGCAAGGATCAGGTCGAGGTCTCCGGGGTCATGGGCCTGCCTCCGACCACCAGCTACAAGGTGTGCGCGACCTACCCCGACGGCTATCGATGCTTCACCACCCTAACGGTCGTGGGTTACGACGCTGCGGAAAAGGCCCAGAAAACAGGCGAAGCCATTCTCGGACGGACCCGCGCCTTGTTTAAGGCCAACGGTTACGCAGATTACACCGACACCAAGATTGAGATTCTCGGGGCGGAATCGGGGTATGGCCCGCACTCCAGAGCCGCCTACGCCCGCGAGGTGGTGCTCCGTCTGGCGGTGTCCCATCGGGAGCGTCAGGCGCTTGAACTTTTCGCTCGCGAGCTGGGGCCGGCAGGCACCTCATGGGCCCCCGGCGTCACGGGTGTCGGAGGACGTCCCAAGGTTTCCCCCGGAATCAATGCCTGCTCGTTTCTCCTGCCGAAAACGCGTCTAAGCCCCTCGGTCTGGATTGGCGATACCGAACTTGGCGTGGACATACCGCCCGGCACCGAAGCACAAGGCCCAGGTCAAAGTGCCGGCAAGGATATTCCGATCATGCTTGACGGGGATGTGGAATCGGTTCCGCTGGTTGCCTTGGCCTATGGTCGCAGCGGCGACAAGGGTGACACCGCCAACATCGCCATCATTCTCCGCCGCCCGGAATACTTGCCCTATGTTCGCTCGCAAGTGACGGCGGAACGCGTCGCCACGTATTTAAGTCACCTGATACGCGGCAAGGTGACGCGTTATGAAGCCCCAGGAATCCATGCCTTCAATTTCTTGTGCGAGGAGGCCCTGGCCGGCGGCGTAGCGGCCTCCTTGCGCAACGATCCCTGGGGAAAAACTATGGCTCCACTCCTTCTCTCCATGCCTGTGACGGTCCCTCGTGGCCTAGTCATCACCGAGGATTAGATGTCGTGACCAAGAAATCCGGAGGACACAAAGTGGACGCAAATCAGCCGCAACAGGCTCTGGAGTCCGGGACGACGCCGATTACCATCTATAACGCCGATCAAATCCGCCTGATGGTGCCCGGCTACAAGGCATTCGGCCAGCCGGTCCCCTTTGGGAGTAAGACCGATGGCGTCTACTACGATGGCTACCCACAATTGGTCAAGACGGACCAAAGGGGCCCGGAATTTGGGATCAAGAAAGAAAAGGACATCATGGTCGCCATGCGCGATGGCGTGCGCATTGCCGTCGATGTCTATCGTCCTGATGCGGAAGGTGAAAAGTTCCCCGCCATTCTTGCCTGGGGAATTTGGGGCAAGGATGGTCAGGAAGCGGTCGCCTGGAACTGGGACAAGCCCCAGCCCTATTACGACAGCCCGTTCTGGGATGGCACCATGGAGGCCGGCAACTACACCTACACGGTGCCGCGCGGTTTCGTGCACGTCATTCCCGAGCCCCGGGGCATGGGCAATTCCGAGGGGGACCATTTCGACAATATGTCGGTCCACGACCCCAAGGATATCCATGATGTGATCCGCTGGATCGCCGCACAGCCCTGGTGTAACGGTAAGGTCGGCATGATGGGGCCGTCGTCGTATTCCTGGGCGCAGGTGTCGGCGGCTTCTGCCGATGATGTGCCGGCGGAACTGGTCGCCATTCATCCCGACGAATGCCCATTCTGGGGCAATCACTTCCACGGCATTTTCGATGCGTTGATGTATCACATCGAATACGGTCGCCACGGGAACGACAGCACCTTCCCCGCTCCCAACACCCCAAAAGCCAAGCAGCCGTCGATGCTGATGAAGATGCTGCCGAAGGATGTGCTGGATGCCTGGATCTCGGAAGCGCTCGAGCACCCCGATATCAAGTATAATACCAAGTGGTATTCGACCCTGAAATATCCCTTCAAGTCGCCTCAGATCGTCGATCAGATCCTGATGTCGACCTTCCACCCCATGCCGGTGCCCACCAGGCCCGAGAACGTCAAGCTTCCCATGTATATCGGCACCCCCTGGGGAGTGAGATTGTACATTTGGGGCACATTCGAGGTCTTTGAGAGATCTTCATCCGAGAACAAGAAGCTGATCCTCTATCCACCCGGATATCCGGCCCGCCCCTATGCCGAGTACCATGACGAGATCGTGCGCTGGTACGAATACTGGGGCGCCGGCATCGACAACGGCATCATGGACGAACCGCCGGTCAAGATGTTCGTCATGGGCGTCAACAAGTGGCGTTTCGAGAATGAGTGGCCATTGAAGAGGACGGAATACACCAAGTTCTTCCTTCATCCCCAGGGGGGCCTCTCCGCCGAACCCGTATCAGGAAATCCACGACCTGATATTCTGACCCAACCCTCCCCCTATCTCGACCCAACGGTATTCAGCCTGCGTTACCGCACGGCCCCCTTGGATCAGGAGATGGAAGTCACCGGCCCGGTTGCTTGCTACATCGATGCGGCCATCGACACTGACGACACCAATTGGATGGTCGATCTGGTTGATGTCGATCCCGACGGCAATCGACAGCTACTGAGCAATGGCTATCTCAAGGCCAAATTCCGGGCATTGGACGAGGCCAAGTCCCGTCCTTTCGACCCCATCCACCCGCGTCAGAACCCGGTGCCCGTGGTCCCCGGCGAGGTCAATACCTACGCCATCGCCTTGATGCCAACCGCCAACGTGTTCAAGAAAGGGCACTCCATCGAGGTGATCATCCGCAACCAGGACGACCTGCACAGCCGCCTCGGAGCCTGGGGGGTCTACATGCTTCCCTTCATGCAGACCGTCATGCACGAGATCCATTTCGGTAACTCCCACATCCTGCTACCGCTGATTCCGGCGAAGGCCTAGTCGGCTTGCCGAAATGGAGGGGAAAGACATGACCTATACCGTACGTTTCGGATTTACCGACGAGGAGCTGGCGGCCTATGAAAGCAGCTTCCGTCCCGGCCTGTTCGATGGCAAGGCCGTGCTGATTTCGGGCGGCGGCAGCGGACTCGGCAAGGCCATGGCATGGCTTTTCGCCCGATTGGGAGGAAAAGTCGCCATCGTAGGCCGTGACTTGGCCAAACTCGAATCCGTTTGCGCCGCCATGGGCAAGGCCGGACTGAAGGCCGAGCACTTCGTTTGCAACATCCGCAAGCCGGAAGACGTGGACGCCCTGATGAGTAAGGTCACCGAGGCGCTGGGCGGCCTCGACGTCCTGGTCAACAGCGCCGGCGGCCAGTTTCCCCAGGCGGCCATGGATTTCTCGGCCAAGGGCTGGAATGCAGTGGTGGACACCAATCTCAACGGCACCTGGTACATGATGCAGGCTGCCGGACGATATTGGCGCGACAGCGGCAAGCCTGGTTCCATCGTCAATATCGTAACGGTGGTCGATCGCGGACAGCCCGGCGTCGCCCATACCTGCGCAGCCCGCGCCGGGGTTGTGGCCTTGACCAAGACCGTGGCGGTGGAATGGGCGCCCTACAATATCAGGGTGAACTGCGTCGCCCCCGGTGCCATCGATACCGAGGGACAGCGCGTCTACACCGAGGAGGCCCGCCAGCGCTCGGCGCGAGGGAACCCCATGATGCGCTTCGGGGACAGCTTCGACATCGCCGAGGCCGCCGTCTATCTCAGCGCTCCCAGCGGAAAGTTTATCACCGGCCAGACCCTCACGGTCGATGGCGGTGGCGTTCTCTGGGGTGAGTTCTGGGTGGCGGATAAACCCGACTACTTCAAATAGGATGAGCCCGGCGGTTTTGAAGGAGAGAGGAGATGAAATACACCTGGGAAGAGATCGAACTGCTGGCCAAAATCCTGGAGGCGGAACTGGCAGGAAATCCGGTGAATTGGCGGGCTGGACACGAACTGGCCTTGCGCTTGGCCCATCTTTATCCTGAAATCGGGAGAAGCATGGGACGTATCGCCCAGCGGATGGAGGAGCGCGAGGCAGCTGCCGCCTGATGACCAACCGCTACAAAATGAACCGACGCCCCGAGAAAATGGTGCCATCATGGTGATGGTAGAAGCTGCGGGAGGACGGTTGTGGAAGACAGCGGCGACCAGACAGATCTTGGCAGGCAATCACTGGGGAGCGCAGCTGGATTGATAAGCCGCCTTCGTCGGGTGAATCTCAATCTCCTTCCCGTCCTTCATGAATTGCTTCGCACCCGCAAGGTTACCTTGGCGGCAAGTTCGCTTGGCCTGACCCAGCCCGCGGTCAGCCAGGCCCTGAAGCAGCTGCGGGTGATTCTTGACGATGAGCTATTGAAAACCGTGGGCCGAGAGGTTCGGTTAACCGATCGAGCCCAGGAACTGTTGCCGCCTCTACAGAATCTACTGGCCCACGCCGACGGCCTTATGCGTTCGCACAAGGACTTTGATCCCTCCACGGCCAGGGCGGTGCTGACGATCACGTCGATTGACTATGTGGTGATGCTTTTGGCGCCGATCTTGATCCGTATCTGCTCCGCCGAGGCGCCGAATATCGTGGTCAAATTCGTCGAGGCAGATCTCCGTAACGCCGATGATCTTGGTCGGGTGGATTTCGCCATCGGGCCCTCGGAATTCGGCCACAGCTTCGGCAAACGAGTCGACTCGATGTATCTGTGGCGGGACTATATCGTGTGCATCGCCGCAGAGAACAATGATGCGGTTTCTGACGTCATTACCGAGGAGCAATACCGCACGGCTCCCCGTGTCAGTCCGCAACTCCATGAGCGCGTGTCCCGTGAAGCGCGAGACGCGGTTCAGCCAACCTACAGCCTTGACGAATCATCGATCTGTAGCTTGCCCGATTTCATGGGTATCGCGAACATCGTCGAGAACACACGTTGCGTCTCTTTAGTCCCAAGAAAATTGGCAACCGAATTTTCCAAGAGATACAAGATAAAGGTTGCCGAGTTCGGGCCGGTTTGCCGGTCCTTTGTCATAGACGCGTTCTGGTGTTCCGCATCTTGTACCAACGCGGCCCATGTTTGGTTCCGCACCGTCCTGCGACGTGCCGCGGACGAATTACCGTGACGGTACGGAAGGCTTATCCGGGTCAACATCACAAGGGGTGGATGCAATCCACCGCGCAGACGCTGACGCATTGCGGGCTATCGTAATGACCAACGCATTCCGTGCATAAGCCAGGATCAATAATGAAGGTGTCGTCACCCCGTGAGATGGCCTGATTCGGACACTCCAGGACACACATCTCGCAGTTGACGCACTCTCCGGTGATTTGCAGCGCCATAGGCCGGTTCCTTCATTTTGCCGAAAACTGAAGTTGTTTGAGGCAGCGCTCGACATGCGCCACGATGCCCTGTGCATCCTCGGAGTACAGGGTCAGGGCGTCGCCCTCCCCGCGAAGGGCACGAGCAATGGACCTACCGCAGCGATAGCCGCCGTCGATGGCGGGGCTGATGCCTTCAGCCGCCATGTACCAGAAACCTGCAGATTCCCCGGCCAGCAGGACCCGCCCCCGACCGAGGAAGGTCGATCCAAGCCGAATCTGGCAGCCTTCGTCGCGCCAGGCATCCCCCAGCGCCAGATTGAATTTCTCGGCCAGGAAAGCCTTGAACCGGTCAAGTATGTCGCGGAGATTGGTGCCCCTGGCGCCATGGACCGTGAGGACCATGTAATCGTCCTTTTCCAAGGTATGGCACCAGTAGGAGGAGAGTTCCGGCAGATGGAAGGCAACGCCGGTATTCGGCTCGAACTTTCCCCGCGACACGATCTTGTAGTATCGCTGGAACACCATCACATATTCGCCGTCGTCCGCAGTCGTATCCCCCGCCTTCAAGGCGCGGCGAACCGCCGAGGTTCCCCCATCCGCCCCCACCAAATACTTGCACGAAAAACTCTGCCGGGGAGCCCCCGCTTCAGTCCCTGCCGCCTGAACCTCGATCTGGCCATCCGCTTCGGTAAAGCCCAGCACCCTCACGCCTTCACGGCAATGGGCGCCCGACTGCTTGAGCAGCCAGTGGTCGAACTTGTTTCGCCAAAGATTGCGGAAATCCTTGGAAAAGGAACGACCATCCATATCCAGTTCAATTGGAAACTTGAGGAAGCTGCCATCCGGCTGCCACATCATGAAATTGCTTTCCGGGATCCAGCTCGTGGGAGTGCAATAGACATCCTCGGGCGGATCGCTGCCGAAAACTCTCCGCACCTGCTCCTGTCCCTGACCAAGCAACAAGCCAGAGCAGGTCTTGTAACGCGGCAATTGCTCTCGCTCGAGCATAAGGGCATCTACGCCCGCTTCCCGCAGGGCCTTGGCGCAGCTCGATCCGGCCGGGCCGGAACCAACGATGATTACGTCGTGGTGTTCCATGAACTGCCTTTCAATAGGGGGGGGCGAGCAGGATCCTAGGCCCGCGTAACGGAGATCGGGACATTGCTAAGACGGGGCATGCCCGTATAGACGTCGAAATCCGCATCGACCCGCGTCAACAGGTTGATATTGCTGCCTTGGAAAGGCGCAGCCCCGTCATCCGGAATGCCGCCAAAGCCGTGAGAAATGGAGACGCAGCCGGCCTTGACTCCTTCATCGCCTTCGACAATGCAAAGAACCGATCCCGCTTCCGAACGGACATCGATCCGGTCTCCAGGCCTCAGCCCTTCCTTCTTCATATCGGCGGGATTCATGAAGGCAGGGTTATGACGCAGCCGAGAGAGCTCTGAATGCCAGCAAGAGTTGAATACACCTCGAGTTCTCCGGCTTATCATTCGGTACGGAAAGTCTGGATTATCTCGCCCGGCGGGGGGCAGAGCCGCCATGTCCAGAGCCTCCAGCATCACCAGGTTTCCAATATCCAGCTTACCCGGCCAGTCTCCAGGCTTGGGAACCGCGACCATCTCCGGGAGGTCGAAAACGTGACCTTCTCGCCCCTTTTCCTTGATCTCGCTCAGGCTGACCGGGGCATCCTTGAAGAGAGCCGCCAAGATTTCCTCCGAGGACGGATTTGCCCCCGGCCCTAGAACGGTTCCGTTCGCCATGGCCTCGGTAGGATGAAGATAGGCCATGCTGGGAATGGTGCAGGGGCGACCGATGCGCCCAAGAATGCCGGTCATCAGTTCCCAGTCCTCGATCAGATCGCTGTCACTGGGGGGCGCCAGAATAGCTGGCGCATACTGGGCATATGGCTGCTGATAACCCCAGCCCGTTCCAATATCGATGTGAGAGAAGAACTCCGAGAAATACGACACGCTGGGCATTTCCATGGGCATCTTCGGAGCCACGACGTAATCAGCCAAACGCGCCGTTGTCGTCATCTGTGGATCGACAACGACCAGAAGCTCCAGCTCCTTCATGGCCTTGTGGGCCATGGCCTGATCTGGCCAGCACGACACGGGATTGCCGCCGAAGACAAAGAGCGCCTTAACTTGGCCCTCGCCAGGAGTCAGAATCTCCTCGGCAAGCCCGGCGGTGGGCATGCCGGCGGCACTGTTGCCAAGATTGCGCACCCTCAGCTTTTCGCCGAAGCCGTAAGCGGGAAGCGGACCTGTCGACCCGGCGATGGGCGGAGGGCGCCGTATGAAAACGCCCGGATTAGCGATGCGATCCCCTGCGCGCCGCCATGACCCGCGCAAGGTTTGCAGTACCCGTGCGAGATATTCAACGATGTTGCCCTGGCCGGACATACTGGGGCCCGTGGCGCAATTAATCCCCAGGCGACGGGCGGCTCCGAACTGGCGAGCCGCGATGATATACTCCTCCACGGAAATGCCCGCTCGAGAAGCGACCATTTCGGGGGTGAAGGGAGCCACGGCGCTGCGGAGCGTCTCGAAGCCGATCGTCTCGGCATCAACAAATTCACTGTCATAAAGATTTTCAGTGATCAGATATCGGACGAATCCTGCCAGGACAGCGGCGTCCTCGCCCGGATTAATCTGCAGATGGACATCCGCCTTGGCCGCGCTCTCACTGCGGCGGGGATCGATAACGATGACCTTCGCGCCCCGCTCCCGAAGCTCTCGAAACCCCGCGATCGGATTGTTGCCGCCGCCACCCGTCATGGAAATCAATGGGTTGTTACCAACCAGGCAGACAGTATCCAGTTCGCTGAGACTGGGTGCCCCCGCCAACCAAATTCCATGAAGGCTGGATGCCACGGACTTCCCAGGCATGTCGATGGTAACGCTGGTAAAAAGCATCGGAGTGCCCAGCGCAGAGGCAAAGGCGCCATGCAGCCCGAAAACGGGGGTATTGATGAAGCCGTGTGATCCCAGGTAGATGGCTATGGAGCGCGGACCGTGCCGATCCAGCAACGCCGCCACCTTGTCGCCGATCTCCCTGATGGCTGCCGCGCTTCGGATGGGCGCAAATGACCCGTCCTCTTGACGTTTCTGGGAGTGGAGAAGACGGTTTGGACTGGAATAGTGCCCCCCCGCCTCTCCCCCCTTCGAGCAAAGGAAGCCCCGATAGGCGGGATTTCCCTTGTCTCCGGTGATTTTGACGACGCGACCTTCCTCGACGAGAACCGAGAGACCGCAATTGGCGTAACAGCAATGACAAACCGTGTGGTCCACGCAAGCCCCCCCAAATGCGGTCTCGGATAATCCTCGGCTCCGTCAGCGCTGTGCTGGCACCAACGGCAGCAACACATGCGACTGACCGAAATGGATGGTGTGGGTGACGCTACGCATGAACGGCAGATGATAGACACCCCAAGTCCCCAGCCGGCTATGCAGGTCGTCCTGATTGCGAATCACCAGTTCGATTCGATGGCCCTTCTTGAAGACATTGGCCGTCGGCATCATGGCGATATCGTATCCCACCACCTGGCCCGGCGTGACCGGAACGGGGTCCTGCTTGGGGTGGACCGGTCGATAGGGCTTGGAGCGGGCAGGGTCGATCGCGCGGAAGGCTGCCTTGAGGAAGCCCAGACTGATGAGGCGGCGGCTGCCATCGGGCGCGATATCCACCAGATCAGCCATCCAGTTGGTGTCATCGATATCGATGGACGCTTCCAGATGCAAGGCGATGGGACCCGTGATCTCGGTGTCTTCCGCCAAGGGCTCGGTGGTGTAGCGCAGACAGTAAACCGTCGGATCGACATTGGCTGCCGGCTGGGTGAAGCTTTCGGTCCCGCCCGCAGAACCGGCAGTCGGCGACAAGCCACCTCCGGATTGCAGATAGTACTTGGTCCACTCGGTCCGCTTCAGCGGCCATTCATTTTCGAACCGCCACTTGTTGATGCCCATGACGAACATCTTGATGGGCGGCTCATCCATCACGCCGGTATCGATACCCTTCAGCCAGTAATCGTACCAGCGCAGGGTTTCATCGTGGTATTCGGCATAGGGACGGGGAGAGTCACCCGGCGGCGGCAGGAACAGCTTCTTCTGCCCTTCGGGAGTTCCAACGCTGTCCCATGACTCGAAGGTGGACCAGATATAAAGCCGTGTCAGCCACGGGGTCCCCACATACATGGGCAGGGTCACCTCACCGAGATGGGGCGTCGCTCCGAAATGCTCGATCGGATTGTAGGGCGCGAACGGCCGGGGGTGGAACGAATAGATCAGGGTATCGAACAGAACCGGATGCTTTCGCGGGTAGACGATATGCGAATACATCTTGCTGTTGTATTTAATGTCAGGATGGTTCTTGGCCTCCGCGATTCGCTCCTTGATATCCGGAAGGGACATGGAGAACGGCTCTGGCGGAGTGAAGGCGTAATTGGGCGGCACCCAGCAACTGTCATTCCCATGGCGACCGATCAGAATGTGGTAGGGAAGCGTGTCGTAGATGCCGTGGAAATAGTCCCCGTTGCCACAGGGATTGCCATCGGGATGAAGGGCGACCAGATGCGGCGGGCGCAGCGGCGCCACCTTCATCTGCGCGATGGAATAGGACGACGGCCCCATCATGCCGACCTTGCCGTTGCACCACGGCTGAACGGCCAGCCACTCGATCAGGTCGTAGATATCCTCGGGATCATGAGGAGATTTTCCGGGCGTGCCATAGCCCTCGGAATTACCGATACCGCGAGGGTCGGGAATCACATGGATATAACCGCGCGGCACCGTGAAGTTATAGTCGCCCGCCTCCATGGTTCCATCCCATAGAGCGCTGTCGTAGTAAGGCTGCGGAAACTCGGCCTGCCAGCCCACAGCCTCCTGGGTATCCTTACCCCACACACCCCAGGCCAGAATGGCGGGGAACTTCTCATCCGTATTCTCGGGCCGATAAATATCCACCGCGATGCGCACGCCATCGCGCATGGCGACCATCACATCCTTTTCCTTCAGGACGCGGTAGGTGGCGGTTGCCGACCCTTGCTCCTTGACGAGTTGGGGATAGCCGTCGAACAAGACACCATCCACCTTCGTGCCATACGGGATCGCGTGCCCTTTTGACTTGTGGCCGGTAATGACAACCGCAGACTCGTCCCCGGAATAAGTGCTCCGCCGCTTGTCCATATCCCCCCCCCCTAAAACATCGTATTGCTGTTCATGGATTCGGCAGGAACTTCCTGGATGACATCCCAGTGCTCAACCACCTTGTCACCTTCAAATCGGAAGATATCAACAACAGCCATTCCGCGGGAATTGGGCTGGAGAAATACGTTTGAATGGGTAATTACATAATCACCGTCAACGAACACTTTCTTGAAATCAACTCTGACCTCGGGATAAAGCCCCTTGAAATGGGCGGCGAATGCCTTGAGGCCCTCAATTCCATCGGCAATCATCGGATTATGCTGCCGATAACTCTTGCCTATATATTTCCCCTCAAGGTCGAACTTCAGGTTAACAACAAACTCAATATAAAATTCTGTCGCTATCCGCTTCTTGTCCTCAGCAGATATGGACTTTATTGAACTGTTATTCATTACAGCCTCCAGCATGGTGTATTTTTCAATACTGCCGGAGATAAAACTCACAGATAAGACGGAAATACTAATGATAGGAGTAAGCGGACCTTATGGTATGCACCGCTCCGCGGCCCTTCCCATGCGCATGGCTCATCCCTTGGGCTCGCCGCCCACCAATGGGAGGCAGGGATTTCACGGATGACGACCCGAATAGACTCCATGGGAGCCCCGAGTGAATTGGCGATGGCTTGGGAGACCTCCTTGATCATGGCCCGCTTCTTCTCGGGCTGGCGGCCATTCGATAATGGTGATTTCGGCTAGCGGCATGATCAGCCCTCCACGACGAACGAGACGGCGCCCGGTCCCTGGGTCAGGGAACGCACATGCATGCCTGGGCTCAAGGGATGAGCAGCTGTGGCACCGCCCGCCAAGATGATGTCGCCGGCTTCCAGCCGCTCGCGGGCACAGGCGGCGGACAGGATAGCGCGTTGGGAATCGGAAAGTTGGATCATGGCGGTTCCCTCGGGTTGGCGGCACAGCAATGCGTGCCTGTACAACCCCGGGCCCCGCCGGGTGGACCCGGTCGGGGCGTTGAGGAAACCGGGGCGTCAGGTGATCAGGCTGGCGTGTTCCGATGCAGGGCCAGTGCCGCCCCGTGCAGTGCGACCGCATCCGCCAGCATGCGGTCGAGGTCGATGATGGTACCAATGGCAGCGTTTCGTTGGCCGTCACGGACATAGCCGGTGGCCTCGTCCATGCGCGTGGCCATGTCGCGCAAGAGGGCTGCCAGGGCGTCGATATTGGCGGCAATGGCAGTATCGGCGATGTGCTTGCCCATGGTGGCCTCCCCTGTTCGTGGGACCATCCATCGCTCTGATCGCCGGACACATCAACGACTATCGACGATCACGCGGAGCCGCCATCATGCGTCATTCTCCCGGACCACCTTGTCCCAAGGCACCAGCACCAGCCGTAACGCCGCCGAGGACGTGGCGGGATCGGCCCGCGAGATGATGGTCCACAACGGAGACCTTAGCCGTGATCCAGTTTGAAGACACCGGCGCCTTGGCGCATCGGCACGCCATATTCCAGGCAGAACGCCCGCATCTGGCAGATCAGTCGGGTCCGGCTGCGCACCATCTGGTCTCGGATGCGATGCAGTGCTTGAAGGTCCACCTGCTCGGGCTACTTGACCTCGACGAAACGCATGGTCGGTCGCGTCACGGCCTCGGCGATGGCGGCGGCGTCGATGATGTCGTTCTTGTTGGATTTGACGTAAGGCTTCACGAACTGGGCCGGGATGATGCGAACGGTGTGTCCACGCTCCTGGAGCTTGGCGGGTTCAGCTTTTGGGTCGGTCACGTCCCGTTTCAGTGGTGTTCCGAACATGCGCGAATACTCCCGACTGGACTGCGAGACGCGTTCATAGCCGGTCTCGCAATTAAGCCTCCGAGATCGTCGGTGCCCCCCACTCATCGCGGGCGCGCCAGAGAATGATGCTTTTGGTCGTTACGCTCCCGACATCGTCATTCCCCGGCAAGTGCTCCTGCACCAATCGGCAGAACACGGCCACAGGCTCGCCACTGAAAATTATGCGCCGCAAGTTTGGTCATTCTCAACGCGGATGGCGCCACGGCAAGCCATTATTATGAAGTATCTCTTATCACTCGGGAAACGGGATAGAGTCGAAGCAATCATTGCACTGCATGAAATCCATGGTGGCCTCAGCCGGAGGAAGACGGCAGCATGACCTGAGGCTAAAGAAAACAGTGGTGCTCATAACGCTCTACGCTCTCACGGCTGGCAGGACAAAATGGTGGTTCCGGACTTGAATTTGCTGATCGTTCTCGACGTGCTGATCGAGGAAGGTAGTGTCACGCGCGCAG
Organism: Magnetospirillum sp. 15-1; assembly: GCF_900184795.1. Classification (NCBI taxonomy): domain Bacteria; kingdom Pseudomonadati; phylum Pseudomonadota; class Alphaproteobacteria; order Rhodospirillales; family Rhodospirillaceae; genus Magnetospirillum; species Magnetospirillum sp. 15-1. Next base: position 64,319 of record NZ_FXXN01000022.1, read on the forward strand.
CCGAACGCATGGGGATGAGCGCCCCATCCATGAGTCGGGCATTGGCAAGGATACGTCACACCATGGGCGACCCCATTCTGGTCCGCGCCGGTCGCAATCTGGTGCCGACACCGCGGGCGCTGGCGCTCCGCGATCAGGTTCACACCCTGGTCGAGGGGGCTTCGGCCCTGCTGCGGCCGGAAGGGCCGGTGTCCTTCGCCACGTTGGAGCGACGCTTCACCATCCGGACGAATGAGGGCTTCACCGGCGCCTTCGCCGCCAGGCTGCTGGCACGGATCACCGAGAAGGCCCCCAAGGTGGTTCTTCGCTTCGCACCGGAGGGCGATGGCGATGACGATGCCTTGCGCGAGGGCCGCATTGACCTCGACATCGGCGCGCTCCGGGCCATGGGGCCGGAGGTGCGGGTTCAGACGATTTTTCGCGACCATCATGTCGGTATCGTCCGGCCCGGTCATCCGATTCTGTCGGAACCGATCACGCCGGAGAGCTTCGCCCGTTTCGACCATATCAGCGTGTCGCGACGAGGCCGCGCCGAGGGGCCGATCGATCGCGCCCTTGCCGAGCTTGGGTTGGCCCGGCGGACGGCCCTGATCGTCCCCTCCTTCCTCTCGGCCATGTTCGCCCTGCCGGGTTCTGATCTCGTCGCCATGGTCCCAACCTTGACGCTCAGCGGCATTCCCGACCTCGGCTTGGCGCTCAGCACCTTCGATATTCCGCTACCGATGGAGACGGTGGTTGTCGCCCAGGCGTGGCATCCCCGTCTCAACCATGACGCCGCAAACCGCTTCCTGCGAGAAACCGTCCGCGAGGTCTGCGCCGGGCAATGGCACCAGCGGATTTCATAATATGAAATAAATAATTAGATATAGCATCATTTTTGACGGGTGCGTTCCTGCCGTATGACTGTCTCGAAACCAGATTCGAGAGGCGTCATGGCTGGACTGAATTCCTTACGACGGCGAGCGCTTTTCCTTTCCTGTAGTTCGGTGTTGGCCCTGGCGGCCTGTGCGGCGGGACGTGACCTTGCTCCCCTCGCCGTGATGCCGGATTTGGAGCATCTTGACGCCGGACAGGTCATCCAGACGACGGCGCAGCACTCCGACGCGAGTCATGCTCTTCAGTGGTGGACGCTGTACCGCGATCCTCAGCTTGACGACCTGATTGCCGCTTCTGTTGACGAGGCGCCATCAATAGCGGCGGCGGCGGCCCGCATCCGCCGGGCAGAGGCTGCCCTCGGCACCGTCGAGGCTGACGCCTGGCCCTCGGTGACCGGCTCCGGCCAATTGACCAGGGAGCGCTTCCCCGACCATTACACCTATCCCGCCCCCTATGCCGACTCGTGGGGCAACGAGGGGGTGCTGACCGCCGATCTGCGCTATCGCCTGGATTTCTGGGGAAAACAGCGCGAGGCGGAAGCGGCAGCCGAGGAACGCCTCGCCGTCGCCAAGGCCGAGGCAGCCGACGCGGCACTGGTGTTGCAGACCGCCATCGTCGAGGCCTATGTCCAGCTTGATGCCGCCTATCGGACTCGCGACATCGCGGCGTCGGGGCTGTCGCGCAGGCAAGGCGTCATCGATCTGCTGGTTCTTCGCACCAAGGCTGGTCTTGCCACCGCCATCGACGCGGTGCAAGCCCAAGAGGCTATCACTGAAACCCGCAGCGAGATCGCCCGCTTGGACGGGGAGATCGCCCGGCGGCGCTACCAGATCGCCGCCCTGCTCGGCAGGGACCCCGCCTTCGCCGAGCGGCTTGTCCGCCCGACCCTGATAACCATCGCCAATCCGGCGCCACTATCCGCCATCCCAACAACCCTGCTGGGTTATCGTCCCGATGTGACCATGCGCCGGGCCATGGTGGAAGCGGCCGCGCACGACATCGGCGTGGCCAGGGCCGCCTTCTATCCCGAATTGGACCTGACCGCCTTCGTTGGCCTAAAAAGTTTCGGTTTCGACCGCCTGCTGCGCCTGAGCAGTTCCGCCGTCGGTGGCGGCCCCGCGATCACCCTGCCGATTTTCGATGGCGGACGGTTGCGCGGCAATCTCAAGGGCCGCACCGCCGAGTACGATGCCGCGGTCAGCGCCTATAACGCCGCCATTGCCACCGCCCTACAGCAGGTGGCGGATGGCATTGCTTCGCTGAAGTCGGAATTCGCGCGCCGGGCCGAGGCGGAAGCGGCGCTCGCCCATTGGATCTCCGTCGTCGACCTTCAGAAGATCCGCGAAAGGCACGGACTGTCGAGCGCGTCCGATCGCCTTGCTTCCGAGACCGCTCTACTGTTGAGCGAACGCCGGGCCGCGGAGGCCTGCGCCAGGATCGCCATTGCCCAGGTAACGCTGATCCGGGCTCTCGGCGGAGCCTGGGCGCCATCTTCCCCCATACCGACGGCCGCAGGCGCCGAACTGAGTGTCGATCCTCGCAAGATGGAAACGAAGCCATGACCGATTCCCACGTTCCTTCACCGGGGTCCAATCCCGCCGTCATCCGCCGCAAGCGGCTAACATGGCTGGCCGGCGGACTCGTCGCAGCCGCAGCCATCGGCGGCATTTGGACGGTATTGTCCGATGACACGCTTCGCGCGACCGACGACGCCTATGTCGGCGGTCAGGTGGTATCCGTGACGCCACAGGTCAGCGGCACCGTCATCCGCATCCTCGCCGACAACACCGACAGGATTTCGGCCGGGGCGCTGCTGGTGGAAATCGACCCGACCGACGCCAAGGTGGAACTGGCGTCTGCCGAAGCGCAGCTTGCCCAGGCGGTTCGAAGCGTGCGCGGGCTTTACGCCAGCGACGCCCGCTTCAACGCCGATATTCGCGTTCGGCAGGCCGACATCAACAAGGCCCGCGCCGATCTGGCTAAAGCCCGTGCCGATTTCCGCGAACGCCAGTCCATTGCCGGAACCGGCGCCGTTTCCGCCGAGGATGTCCGGCACGCAGCCGATGCCGTTCATATTGCAGAGGCGGTACTGGCATCGGCCGAGGCGGCATTAGGGTCGGCCGAGCAGGCCCGAGCGCAAGCCCTCGCCCAGGTCGATGGCCTGGGGGCGGTATTGGACACCCATCCGACGGTGCAGAATGCGGCTCAGCGGGTCCGTGCGGCCACGCTGGCCGTGGAACGGACCCGGATTCCGGCCCCGGTTTCCGGCATGGTCGCCCAGCGAATGGTGCAACTGGGGCGTCGTGTCGCCCCAGGCGACCGGCTGATGGCGGTGGTTCCCCTCGACCGACTGTGGGTCGATGCCAATTTCAAGGAAATCCAGCTCAAGGGCGTCTGCCCCGGACAGCCCGCCACCGTGACGGCGGACATCTACGGCAAGGCGGTGGTCTATCACGGCCACGTCGAGGACATGGAGGCGGGAACCGGCGCCGCCTTCGCGTTGCTGCCGGCGCAGAACGCCACCGGCAACTGGATCAAGGTGGTACAGCGGGTGCCGGTCCGTATCGGCCTCGACCCGACGGAACTCGCCCGTAACCCCTTGCGCATCGGCATGTCGGCCAAAGTCGAGATCAATGCCGGCGTCTGTGATCCAAAACTCGCCATGGAGCGCAAGCCCAAGACCGACGACAACGCGGTGCTGTATGAAGCCCAGGCCGCAGCGGCGGACACGCGCGTGAGCGATATCGTCGCCGCCAATATCGGAGGTCGGTAATGTCCACCTCCACCCCCAAGTCACCGATCACCCCCCTGTTCGGCATGCCCCGCGCACTGGCGGCGATTACCCTCGGCCTGGGTTCGTTCATGGTGGTGACGGACTTCACCATCGCCAACGTCTCCGTACCGACCATTTCCGGCGACCTCAGCGTCAGCCCGGACGAAGGCGAATGGCTGATCACCTCATACGCCATCGCCAGCGCCATCTGTATTCCGCTGACCGGCTGGCTGTCCCGGCGTTTCGGCCAGGTCCGGCTGTTCATCGCCTCGGTGACGGCCTTCACCATTGCTTCCATACTCTGCGGACTGGCGCCGTCATTGGACGCCCTTTTGGCCTTCCGGGTCCTCCAGGGCGCAGTATCCGGACCGATCGTGCCGCTGAGCCAAGCCTTGCTGGTCGCGGTCTTTCCCGCCGAGCGGCAGGCATTGGCAGTCGCCATGTGGGCCATGACCAATATGGCCGGACCTGTCGCCGGTCCGCTGCTCGGAGGCTGGATCACCGATCAATTCACCTGGCCGTGGATTTTTCTGATCAACGTGCCGGTGGGGATTTTCGTTGTCGCCTCCACCTTTTTTCTGTTGCGCCATCGTGATTCGCCGACAGTCAAACTGCCGGTCGACATGATTGGATTCCTCCTTGTCGCCGTGGCCATCGGCTGTCTGCAAGTGACGCTGGATCGCGGCCGGATTCTCGACTGGTTTTCCTCGCCCCTCATCTGCGTCACGGCGGCGATGGCCGGCCTTGGGCTGATATTTCTCGTGGTGTGGGAATTGGGGGACGCTCATCCCATCGTCGATTTGCGACTGTTCACCCATCGCAACTTCGCCGTCGGCAGCATGGCGGTGGCGGTCGGGTTCGGCCTCTACCTCGCCAGCATCGTGATGATCCCGCTGTGGCTGCAAACCGACATGGACTACAACGCGACCTGGGCGGGCTGGGTCACCGCGCCGATTGGGGTATTCGGCATCCTGCTCGCCCCGTTCCTCGGACGCTGGGTCCGCACGGTCGATGCCCGACTGTTCGCCAGCCTGGCCTTCGTCGCCATGGCTCTGGTGGCCTGGTGGCGTTCGACCATGACCACCGAAGTCGATGCCGGCGTCATCGCCATGGCTTGTTTGGCTCAAGGTGTCGGCATCGGCTTCTTTCTGACGCCGCTGGTCAGCCTGTCATTCGTCGGCCTCCCCCCGGACAAGGTGGCCTCGGCCTCCGGCCTGCAAAACGCCATTCGCATGATGTCAGGCAGCCTGACGACGTCGGTCGCCCAGACCTTCTGGGACCAGCGGGCACGCTTTCACCAGACCCATCTGGTCGAAACCCTGACGCCGTCCAACGAAAATACCACAACCATGGTCACTGTGATGCGCAAGAGCGGCCTGACCGAGGATCAGGTGTGGGCGGTGATCGCCCGCCAGCTTGAAGTGCAGGCGCACATGCTGTCCCTCAACGATTTCTTCATCTTTTCAACATTCGCCGTCACGGCGGGGTTGGCGATCATCTGGTTCGCCCACGCGCCGCGCAAAGCGTCTTGAAGGAGGTTTCCATGAGTACACGCGGTCACGACCGGGCCCTCACCCCCGCCGGGGTGGTCGCCGTCCACGACGTCACGCCCCACATGCGCCGCATCTCGGTTGTCGCCCCGGAGTTTCGCAACCTCGGTCCGATCAAACCGGCGCAATGGATGAAGGTCATTTTTCCCTCGGCTGACAACGGGAAACCCGCAGCGCGGGGCTACACCATCCGCGCTTACGATCCTGTCATCGGACGGATCGATCTGGATTTCACCCTGCATGGCGGTACCGGCCCGGCGGCCAGCTGGGTGCGGCACGCGCAGGTAGGAGAAATCATCCAACTGGCCGGGCCTGGTCCCGGCTATGACATCGATCCGAGGGTAGACAACCATATCCTCATCGGCGACATGACCGCCCTTCCGGCCATCGCCGCCGTGGCAGCCGCCCTGCCCGCGACGACGCGGGCCGCCATTATCGTCGAGGTCATCGACGCGCGGGACGAACAGCCGCTGGACAGCGCCGCCACGCTTGACGTGCATTGGCTTCATTCCGGGGCCGAGGCGCCGGGCACCACCGGACAGATCGAATTGGCAGTCCAGGGAGCCGGTCTCGATTACCGGAAGTCACAAATTTTGCTTGCGGGCGAAGCGTTCATGGTGCGGTCGGTGTTGACCCATCTTCTGGTTGACCGAGGTGTTCCGCAAACCTCGATCCAGTCGAAGGGTTACTGGAAAAAGGGAACACCGGCGTATCGGGGGGATGATTGAAGCGAATGAGCGGAATGGCTGGGTTCAGGATTGTTTCTGATACGATGGAGGTGTGAATGGCGATTTCCGCAATCCTGGTCGCTGTTGACGGAGGTCATGACACAGACCAAGTCCTCGCCTTGGCAACGTCTATGGCTCTGGCCTTCAGCGCGAAGACTCACGTTCTCACCGTTGCCGACGTACCGGGCATGGCTGCCACCAGCGATCTTGCCGTCGAGGCGTCCGAGGAACGCGCGAGGCAGGTTGCTCGCGCCGCACTCGAACGCCTTGCCGAAAGCGGCGTAACCGCCGAAAGCCATGTCGCCGACGGCTCTCCCGCCAAAGTCATCGCTGCTCTGGCACGGTCCCTGGGCTGTGACTTGATCGTGATCGGTCATCGCCACATGTCATTGCTCGGGCGCGTCTTCGATCCCTCGGTCTGCGACGATCTGCTCGACCACACGTCGTGTCCGGTCCTGGTCGTTCCTGGCTCCCAGTGATGCGGGCATTGGACTGCGGCACGTCAGAGATGAAAGGAATATCTCATGATCATTGATCTGTCGGGAAAGAAGGCCGTGGTCAGCGCGTCAACGGCCGGCATCGGGTTAGCGATCGCGAAGGGGCTGGCCGCCTGCGGAGCCGAAATCATCATCAACGGCAGAAGCCGCGAGAGCGTCGAGCGGGCGTTGAACGTGATCCGACAGAGCGATGGATCGGCCAAACTAACGGGCTTTTCCGGTGACTTGGCAACGCCGCGGATGTGCGGGCAGTTGCTCACCGAACATCCGGATTGCGACATTCTCGTCAATTGCCTTGGCATCTACGCTCTTCGGGATTTCTTCGACACCGACGATGCGGAATGGGAGCGGTTCTTCCAGACCAATGTCATGTCCGGTGACAATCAGCGCAGGTTGGTATTACGTCGGGCTGGCAGAATCTCAGAGCAAGGCCCGCTCGAACAGGCGGCCCTCACCGGGGGAATACTTGACAGGCAGCGCCAACGCCCGCCAGTCAATTTGTTGACACAGCATTGACATGACTTTCCCGCCACGGCGGCCCAGGAATCAAAAAGCCCGTAAGCCATTGGACTTACGGGCTAATTTGGTTGCGGGGGCAGGATTTGAACCTGCGACCTTCAGGTTATGAGCCTGACGAGCTACCGGGCTGCTCCACCCCGCGGTAATATATTTGGCCGGTTACCGGCCTGAAATGGCGACACCGGCCCATTTTGGGGGCCGGTGTTTTCATCGTGTTAGGTTTTTCTTTCTCGTTTCCTTTGAAGACCAGGCAGCGTCCTACTCTCCCGTGCCTTAAGACACAGTACCATCGGCGCAGAGGGGTTTCACGTCCGAGTTCGGGATGGGATCGGGTGGGGGGCCCTCGCTATGACCACCTGGTCGTCGAAGGAAACGAAGAAGAATTTCTGATCTGATTAGTACCTTCGTGCACATTCAGTGTTTCTTGTGTCGGGCTTGCCGCTACGCATGGGCGATCAAGCCGATCGAGCGATTAGTACAGCTTAGCTTCACGTGTTGCCACGCTTCCACATGCTGCCTATCAACGTGGTGGTCTTCCACGGCTCTGATAGGGAAACCTGGTTTTGAGGGGAGCTTCCCGCTTAGATGCATTCAGCGGTTATCTCGTCCGCACATGGCTACCCGGCGATGCCGCTGGCGCGACAACCGGTACACTAGAGGTGCGTCCATCCCGGTCCTCTCGTACTAGGGACAGGTCCTCTCAAGTTTCCAACACCCATGGTAGATAGGGACCGAACTGTCTCACGACGTTCTAAACCCAGCTCACGTACCACTTTAATCGGCGAACAGCCGAACCCTTGGGACCTGCTCCAGCCCCAGGATGTGATGAGCCGACATCGAGGTGCCAAACCTCCCCGTCGATGTGGACTCTTGGGGGAGATCAGCCTGTTATCCCCGGCGTACCTTTTATCCGTTGAGCGATGGCCCTTCCACGCGGGACCACCGGATCACTATGACCGACTTTCGTCTCTGCTCGACTTGTTTGTCTCGCAGTCAGGCGGGCTTATGCCATTGCACTCGACAGCTGATTTCCGACCAGCCTGAGCCCACCATCGCGCGCCTCCGTTACTCTTTGGGAGGCGACCGCCCCAGTCAAACTACCCGCCATGCAGGGTCCCGGCCCCGGGTTCACGGGGCGCGGTTAGATACCAGGAAGCAGAAGGGTGGTATTTCAAGGTTGCCTCCACACCAGCTGGCGCCGGTGCTTCATAGGCTCCCACCTATCCTACACATCCACAT
>NZ_FXXN01000022.1:77500-315451 GCF_900184795.1 Magnetospirillum sp. 15-1
CCTATGTGGATCTGGAGAACGAAGGCAGCGCCCAGCCCCTGCCCGACTTGACCGACGGCGAATTGGAGGACCGCTCCCGCCGTCCGGTCGACCATATATTGCAGGTGGGCGCGGGCGAGACGCTGATGAGCCTGCTGGGCCGGGCCGGCATTCCGTCGGCCGAGGCCACCCAGGTGGTCGACGCCCTGATAAAGGTGTTCGATCCCCGTGACCTGAAGGCCGGGCAGAAGATCACCGTCACGTTCGACCCGTCCCCCTGGGGCTTCGGCCAGGGGCAGTTCTCCCAGGTGGGGCTGGCCGCCGATCCGATCCGCGAGATCCAGGTGCGCCGCACCCCCCAGGGCGGCTTCGCCGGCCGCGAGGAGAAGCGTCAGGTCAGCCGGCAGGTGGCTCACTATTCGGGCAAGATCAAGTCGAGCCTGTTCGAAAGCGCCACCGCCGCCGGTGTCCCCGCCCAGGTCATCATCAATATGATCCGCGTGCTGAGCTATGACGTCGACTTCCAGCGCGACATCCAGGCGGGCGACAGCTTCGAGGTGCTGTTCGAGGGCTGGTACGACACCAAGGGCAAGCTGGTGAAGAGCGGCGAGGTGCTCTATGCCGGCCTCGACCTGTCGGGAGCCGAGGTCACCCTCTACCGCTTCGAGGACGGCTCGGGCGCCTCGGACTTCTTCAACGGCAAGGGCGAGAGCGCCAAGAAGGCCCTGCTCAAGACCCCGGTGGACGGCGCCAAGATCACCTCCGGGTTCGGTTTGCGCCATCATCCCATCCTCGGCTATTCCAAGATGCACAAGGGCGTGGATTTCGGCGTGCCGCCCGGCACCCCCATCATGGCGGCCGGCGATGGCGCGGTGGAGATGGCCGGCCCCAACGGCGCCTATGGCAATTACGTGCGCATCCGCCACGGCAACGGCTTCGCCACCGCCTACGCCCACATGCAGCGCATCGCCCAGGGCATCCATACCGGCCGGCGCATCATGCAGGGCCAGATCATCGGCTTCGTCGGCTCCACCGGCCGCGCCACCGGCCCGCATCTGCATTACGAGGTCCTGCAGGGCAACAGCCAGGTCAACCCGCTGTCCATCAAGGTGCCCACCGGCATCAAGCTGGCCGGGCGCGACATGGAGCGCTACCAGGGCCACAAGCGCAGCACCGACCTGCTGATGGCCCAGATTCCCTCGGGCTCCCACATCGCGCTCAATCCCGGCAAGCCGATCCAGGCCAAGGCCAACTGATCACCCCGCCCGGCCGGGATCGGGCGGTCGGGTGCACGCCTTGCGCAAGCCCTCGCCCCAGCCCTCGGGCAGCCCCTATGCATCCGTGGCGGACCGTATATCGTTACCCGCCGATTTCACATATCGTCGCGGGAAGGATCGCGAGAGGGCCGACAACCATGACGGAACACTTTACCGATCGCGAAGCCTTCGAAGCCATCGTCCGCACCATGCTCGAGCGCGGCGGCCAGGGCAGCTTCGGCCGCATCCATCTGGTCAGCGTGCTGCCCGACGCCGAGGGCGCCTCGTCCCTGGGCGCGGCCCTGCCCAAGGCGCTGTCCATCGCCGAGCACATCATCCAGCGCCGCCTGTCCCCCGAGGACGCCTGCGTGCCGCTGGAGCAGGGCAAGTACATGCTGGTGTTTCCCGGCCTGACCGATACCGAGGGCATGATCAAGGCCACCGCCATCTCGCGCGAGATCAAGGAGCGCCTGTTCGGCCAATCGGCCGGGCACATCAACGTCTCGGTCCAGGTGCTGCCGCTGGACCGCCTGAAGCACCGCCCGGCGGCGGCGGCGCTGCCGGCCATGGACAACGTGCTCGATACCCACGAGCGCCACGCCGCCGTCAATCTGCAGGTGGTGTTCCAGCCGGTCTGGGATGCCGCCCGTCAGGCGGTTATCGGCAACCGGACCATGACCCTGCGCCATTTCCAGGGGCACGAGCTGCTGGACGACGCCGTCCAGTTGGCGGGCGATCAGGACCCGCTGGCCCGCGAGCGCAACGCCGTCCTGCGGCATGCGGTGGCGGCGGCTCCTATCAAGTCCGGTCTGGTGGTCATGCCCCAATCCCTCAACGACCACACCATGAGCGATTACCGCGAGGTCACCGCCGATATCCGCCACCTGACCGCCTTCTGCCCCGGCGGCCTGATGGTGGAACTGAGCGGCGCGGTCAATTCCGCCAGCCGGGGACGGCTGCGCGACGCCATCCACGCCATCCTGGCGGGGGGAGCCACGGTGGGCATCCGCATCTTCCCCGAGCCGGAGATGGCCAGATTCCTCAAGGATTGCGGGGTCAGCCATCTGTGCGTCAACGAGGCCCAGGCCAAGCAGGCGTCCTTCACCCATTCGGCGCTGTACGCCCTGCTGGCGGTGGTGGCCCACGAGGTCAAGGGAGCCGGATTGGGACTGTGCCTGTGGAACACCTCCTCGGGCCAGGACATCAAGCGGGCGGCATCCCTGGGCTTCAGTCTGTTTTCCGGCGCCCCCTTCGGCGCCAGCCGCCCCGACATGGTCCAGCCGCACGGCTGGCCGACGGACAAGGTCTTCCTGTAGGACATAGCGGCGGCGATGCTGCTGTGCTTCCCTGAGGCCTCCCATGCAGGGACGGCACACTCCCACCACGCCTCATTGCGATAGAATCGGAGATTTCTCAGCCAGGAGAGGAGAGCCCGACATGGAAAATCCGAACCTCGCCGTCCTGGTGGTCGGCAGCCACCTCGTCAAGGACATCCTCGAGGTGATCGCTCATCCCAAGACCCAGGACGTCCGCCATGACGCCGCCGAGGCGCCGCGCCCGGCACACCCCATCTGCCTGGACGACGCCGGCCTGTGCGATCATTACGGCCACCGTCATCACGATGTGGACGTCGAGCGGCTCTGAGGCCCCCGCATCCCCCGTCCCGCAAGTGCCGCCAACGCCGTTGGCGGCACTTTGATTTGGCCCTCGTCTCACCGTTGCTGCACTGCGCAATCCGCATGTCTCGGGAGCGGAGTCCGGCGCTATGATGCCAACTTCGGGCAGGGAGGCCCAAGCGACCTTCCGCCGGCTTCCGAAGGGAGCGGGCCATGAATGAGTCCCATGCCAAACCGGCCGTGACACCCGTGGTGCCGCAGACCCGTATTCGCCTCGACGCGCCGTCGGCGGCTCCGTTTCCCATCTTCACCGAAAGCGCTGACCGGCTGGTTCACGCCATGCAGGGCCGCCTGACCAACGGCGTGTCGCCGGCCTCGATGATTCTGGCTTATCTGGACTGGCTGGTTCATCTGACCAACTCGCCGGGCAAGGTGGGCGAGTTGATTCAGAACGCCGCCGCCAAGAGCCTGCCGCTGATCCGCTATGCCCAGTCGTCCGCCTTGGGGTTGCGCGACGCCGATCCCTTCATCGAGCCCCTGGCCCATGATCCCCGCTTCACCAGCCCCGAATGGCAGAACTTCCCGTTCGACGTCCTGCACCAGTCCTTCCTGTATGCCGAGCAATGGTGGCACTACGCCACCACCGGCGTCCGGGGCGTGTCGCGCCATCACGAGGCGGTGGTGGAATTCGCCGCCCGCCAGTTGCTGGACATGATGTCGCCCAGCAATTTCCTGATGACCAATCCCGATGTGCTGAAGGCCACCGTGGAACAGGGCGGCCAGAATCTGGCGCGGGGCATGGAGAATTTCCTCAACCTCCTGCACCGCCAGATGGGCGGCCGCGAGGCCAAGCCGTCGCAGGACGCGTTCGTGGTCGGGCGCGACGTGGCCTGCACCCCCGGCAAGGTGGTGCTGCGCAACCGCCTGATCGAGTTGATCCAGTACTCGCCCACCACCGAGACCGTCCATCCCGAGCCGATCCTGTTCGTGCCGGCCTGGATCATGAAGTACTACATCCTCGACCTGTCGGCCTGTAACTCCATGGTCCGCTGGCTGGTGGAGCAGGGCCACACCGTCTTCATGATTTCCTGGAAGAACCCCGATGCCGAGGACCGCGACCTGGGCATGTCCGATTACCGCCGCCTGGGGGTGATGGCCGCCCTGGACGCCATTTCGGCCATCGTTCCCGATGTCGGCATCCATGCCGCCGGCTATTGCCTCGGCGGGACCCTGCTGTCCATCGCCGCCGCCGGCATGGCCAAGGACGGCGACCATCGTCTGGCCAGCATCACCTTGCTGGCGGCCCAGACCGATTTCGAGGATGCCGGCGAGATCTTGCTGTTCATCGACGAAAGCCAGGTCACCTATCTGGAAGACATGATGTGGAACCAGGGCTATCTGGATACCAAGCAGATGGCCGGCGCGTTCCAATTACTGCGCTCCAACGACCTGATCTGGTCCCAGATGGTCCGCCAGTATCTGCTGGGCGAGACCAGCCACGGCAACGATCTGATGGCGTGGAACGCCGACGCCACCCGCATGCCCTATCGCATGCACACCGAGTACCTTCACCGCCTGTTCCTGCGCAACGAACTGTCCAAGGGACGCTATACCGTGGACGGCAGGCCGGTGGCGCTCACCGATATCCGCGCCCCCATCTGCGCCGTCGGCACCACCAAGGACCACGTGGCGCCCTGGCAGTCGGTCTACAAGATCGGCCTGCTGACCGACACCGACGTCACCTTCATCCTGGCCAAGGGCGGCCACAACGCCGGTATCATCTCCGAGCCGGGCCATGCGGGGCGGTCCTATCAGATGTCGACCCACAAGGATCTCGACCGCTACGTCGACGCCGACACCTGGGAACAGGTCACTCCGCGCCGCGAGGGGTCGTGGTGGCAGGCCTGGCAGGCTTGGCTGGCGGAACGCTCCGGCGCCCGGGTGGCTCCGCCACCCATGGGCGGCGAAGAAGGCGCACCGCTGATGGATGCCCCCGGTCTGTACGTGCTGATGCGATGAGATTGGTCGGGGCGAGAGGATTCGAACCTCCGACATCCAGCTCCCAAAGCTGGCGCTCTACCAGGCTGAGCTACGCCCCGATGGCCGCGTTGTAAGGGGTTTGACGCCTGAGCGCAAGGCGGCTCAGTGTCCCCGTTCGAACATGGCCCCCCGTTCGAACATGGGATGGACGACCCGGTCGCCGGGCTTCAGGTCCAGCCGTCGGGCCGTCCCGGCGGGAAGTTCCAGCACACCCAGCACCGGCTCGGCCGGACCGCGCGGCTGCAGGCTGCCCGGCACCGCGTATTGCTCCACATAGACCACCCGCCCGCTCCGCTCCATGAACAGCATGTCCAGGGGGATCAGGGTGTTCTTCATCCACATGGCCACCTGACGCGGCGAGCCGAAATCGAACAGCATCCCGGAACCGGCCGGCAGCTCGCGGCGGAACATCAGGCCTTGCGACAATTGGTCGGGCGTCACCGCCATCTCGACGGTGAAGGCATGGTGCTTGCCGCCCTCGGCCACCACCTCGAGCCGCGAGGTGGCGAAGGTCACCGGCTCGGCCTTCGCCGCCGCCGAAACACCCAGCAGGACGAAAATCACCGCCGCGAAGGCCCGAAGCATGGCCGTCTCCCTTGCCATTTGATGACCCATGGTGCCTCGCCGCGCCCACGGAGGCAAGCCAGGACGAAATGCCTAGCGTCCACAACCGATGGCAGGTTGCCCGAACAGCCTTCACCCCGGCAAGGATGCGGCGCGAGCCACGGGCCATGACGACTGCAAAGGCAGGCAATTCAACGACCCGATGGATTTGGGTAAAATTTTATCCAAATACGTACTTAAATATAGTTATAGTTAGCATGACGATTGCCGTAAATTGAGGGGGTGATTTTCCTGTTTTCAACTTACGAGTACTTTGATAGAGTCATAACCGTGAGCTGGACAGAGGTGAAAGCCTCCGAAGGCCAGAACCGGAGATACTGCCCTGGGGGGCCTTCCCGCCCATCCCCACCCTCCTTGGCAGGGAAGCGTAACCGCACAGTGTAACGTTTCCGCTTTCTGGTCAAACGAAGGGGCGCCGGTTTTCACCGGCGCCCCTTTCATTTGGCATCTTCAAATATTCGCCCCAAGCAAGCCGCTCAGGAGGCCTCCGCCTCGTCGCCATGGACCAGGCGTCCCGCTTCCTCCAGTTCCAGCACCATCCGGACCAGGGCGGACAGGCTGTCGGCGGCCATCTTCTCCATGACGCGGGCGCGATGGATCTCGACGGTGCGGACGCTGATGCCCAGTTCGACGGCGGCAGCCTTGTTGGACAAGCCCTGGGCGACCAGGACCATCACCTGATATTCGCGCGGCGTAAGGGAGCTGGCGCGCGTCTCGATACCGTCCAGACGGCCGCGCTCGACCCAGTCGCGCTCGCTGCGGGCCAGGGCCTTGCTGACCGCCGTCAGGAAGATCGCGTCGTCAAAGGGCTTCTCGATGAAATCGGTGGCGCCCTCCTTGAGGGCCTGAACCGCCATGCTGACGTCGGCATGGCCGGTGATGACGATCAGCGGCAGGTTGATGTCGCGATCCTGCAGGATACGCAGCAGGTCCAGCCCGCTCATGCCCGGCATGCGGACATCGGCGACCACGCAGCCGGGGCCGCTGCCCTTCATTCCCTCGGCGACGAAGCTCTCGGCGTCGGGATAGGCATGCACGGCATGTCCGGCAGCCTCGAGCAGCATGCGAAGGGAATCGCGTACAGCGGGATCATCATCCACCACGTGAATCTGGGGGGCCGTCGTCATGACCGACCTTTCCTCATGGAAGCAGTTGAACCAATGATTGGGCCGTCATTTCGCCCGCAGAGAAGATGAACCACGGCAGGCATCTTGTAAACCCGCAGTGACCTCAGCGGCGTTGGGAAAGAAGCTGGGCCAGTTCCACCGCCGTCTTCACCCCCATCTTCTCGAAAAGATGAGCCCGGTGAACTTCGACGGTGCGCATGGTTATCCCTAAATCGTCGGCGATGATCTTGTTGAGCTTGCCGGCCAGCACCTTTTCCATCACCTGCCGCTCGCGCAGGGTCAGGTTTTCCAGGCGCTGGGCCAGCGAGGCGGCGTCGGCGTCGCTGGCCACCCGCTCGGCCTCCCAGGCCAGGGCCTCGATCACCTTGTCCACCAGTTCGTTGTCGTTGAACGGCTTCTCGACGAAGTCGCGGGCGCCCTTCTTCAGGGCCGATACCGCCATGGGCACGTCGCCGTGACCGGTCAGGAAGATCACCGGCAGCTTGGCGCCCAACTCGCACAGGCGGTCGAACAGCTCCAGCCCGGTCATTCCCTCCATGCGGATATCCAGCACCAGACAGCCGCTGCTGCCGGCGGCCCAGCCGGCCAGGAAGGCCTCGGCCGAGGCGAAGCATTGGGCGG
Organism: Magnetospirillum sp. 15-1; assembly: GCF_900184795.1. Lineage (NCBI taxonomy): Bacteria > Pseudomonadati > Pseudomonadota > Alphaproteobacteria > Rhodospirillales > Rhodospirillaceae > Magnetospirillum > Magnetospirillum sp. 15-1. The sequence continues at coordinate 84,764 of NZ_FXXN01000022.1, forward strand.
TGACGCCGCGCGACTGGAACAGCCAGCCCAATGCGTCGCGAATCGCCTCGTCATCGTCGACGATATAGACCACGCCAGTGTTCATCCGGCCATCTCCGGCAAGGTGAAGAGAAAGATGCTGCCGCCCTCCGGGTTCGGTTCGAACCACAGATGGCCGCGGTGAGCTTCGACGATGGAGCGGCAGATGTTCAAGCCCATTCCCATGCCCTCCTCCTTGGTGGTGAAGAACGGGCTGAACAGACTGGCCGCCACCTCGGGCGCGATGCCGGTGCCGCGGTCGGCGATGCGGATGCGGGCCTGCCCGTCCAGGCTGCGCAGCGAAATGGACAAGGCCCGCTGCGACCGCGAGGTCTGGCCCATGGCCTCCATGGCGTTGCGCACCAGATTGAGGATCACCTGCTCGATCAGGATGTGGTCGGCCTCGACCCTGGGGCGGACGCCGTCCATGTCCAGGTCGATGCGGATGCCCCGCTTGCGGGCGTCGGGCTCGAGAAAGCCCACCGCGCCCTCGATGATCTCGTCCAGGAAGCAGGGCAGCACCATGGGCTCGCTCTTGCGCACGAAGTCGTGGATGCGCCGGATGATCTGGCCGGCCCGCTGGGCCTGCGCCCCCAGCTTGGTGAGCGGCGGCACCAGTTCCTCGGGCCGGGTGTCGCCCGCCGACAGGCGGTTGAGGCAGCCGGTGGTGTAGGAGGCGATGGCCGACAGGGGCTGGTTCAGTTCGTGGGCGAGCGTCGAGGCCATCTCACCCATGGTGATCAGGCGCGCGGTGTGCTGCAGCTTCTCCTGATGCTGGCGCGACAGTTCCTCGGCCCGCTTGCGCTCGGTGACGTCGAGCACCGAGGCCATCCAGCCGGTGTGGCGCCCGTCGGAATCGATCAGCGGCGCCTCGTAGACCAGCGCGTTGAAGCGCTCGCCGTTCTTGCGCCGGAACACCAGTTCGAAACCCTCCACCGGGGCTTCGCCGCGCAGCACCGCGCGGTGCAGTTCGTAGGTGTGCTCCAGGTCTTCCGGCACCCAATAGAGCATGGGCGGCACGGTGCCCACCAGTTCCTCGGCGGTCCAGCCCACCATGTGGCAGAAGGCGGGATTGACGTAGGTGATCCGCCCCTCCAGGTCGCGGGCCCGCATGCCGACGGTCAGCGAATCCTCCATGGCCTTCCTGAAGGAGTGCTCGGTGCGGAGCGCCTGCTCGGCCGCCAGCCGCCGCCGCACGTGGCGCCGGAGCGCCCACAGGCTGGACACCGACAGGATCGACAGGATGAAGATCGCCGCCGCCAGCACGTTGCGCAGCAATTGCGGGTCGCTGTGATACGAGATGGCCACCAGCTCCAGGCCATGACCGGGCGGCTCGAAGCGTAAATTGTAGCTGGCGCCCGGCTCCGAGGGCGACAGTTGCGACTTGGCGGCCAGCAGGGTGCCGTTGCCGTCCAGAATCTCCAGCCGGTAGGCCTGGGCGAACCACCAGGGCACATGATGGGCCAGCATGGCGTCCAGGGAGAACACCCCGGCCACCGTTCCGGCGAAATGCCCGTCCCGGAAGAACGGAACCTGCGCCTCGAAGCGCGCGCCCTTGCCCTCGACCGTGAAGGGCGGACCATAGACCGGACGCCCGGAACTGCGGGCCAGCGCCAGGGTGGTCGACCACTGGGGATCGGCGGCCAGCGCCGCCCCGGTCTCCACCGGCGGCAAGGACTGGACGACCGTTCCGTCCACGTCGCGGACAATGATCCGCTCGATCTCGGGATCGGCCGAGCTCAATGCCCGGCCCTGCAGGACGAACTCGCCCGATGCGGCGCCGTCGCGCCCCGCCAGATCGGCCAGCTGCCCCAGCCGCTCGACGCCGGAGGACAGATGGAAATAGAGGTTCTGCTCGACCCACAGGATGTCCTGGATCAGGACCCGCTTCTCCTCCTCCACCTCGTTGCGGTGCAAAAGCCACAGCAGCACGCCCAGCAGCATGACCACCAGCCCCATGGCCACCACAGGCATGGCCTGAATGGCATGGCGGTCTCGCAGGGCCTTGGGCGTGTTCATGGGTCCTTTCCGCTTGTGGATCACCACAATGGCCGAGGTTTTGCCGGATTCCTATAGTAGTGTGGAATAGCCCTATCTAAGGGTACCTTGGGAGGAAAACTATGAAGTTGGGAACCTTCTTCGCGGGGGCCGTGGCCGCCTGCATGCTCGCCGGCACGGCCATGGCCCAGCAGGCTCAGCCGATCGTCATCAAGTTCAGTCACGTGGTCGCCCCGGACACCCCCAAGGGCAAGGGGGCCGAGTACTTCAAGAAGCTGGCCGAGGAACGCACCAAGGGTCGCGTCAAGGTCGAGGTCTATCCCAACAGCCAGCTCTACAAGGACAAGGAAGAGATGGAGGCCCTGCAGTTGGGCGCCGTCCAGATGCTTGCCCCGTCGCTGGCCAAGTTCGGCCCGCTGGGCGTCAAGGAATTCGAGGTCTTCGACCTGCCCTACATCTTCCCCAGCAAGGACGTGCTGCGCGCCGTCACCGGCGGCCCGGTGGGCGCCAGCCTGCTGAAGAAGCTGGAAGGCAAGGGCATCATCGGCCTGGCCTATTGGGACAACGGCTTCAAGATCATGAGCGCCAACAAGCCGCTCAAGACCCCCGCCGATCTCAAGGGCGTCAAGATGCGCATCCAGTCCTCCAAGGTGCTGGACGCCGAGATGCGGGCGCTGGGCGCCCTGCCCCAGGTCATGGCCTTCTCGGAAGTCTATCAGGCGCTGCAGACCGGCGTGGTCGACGGCACCGAGAATCCGCCCAGCAACATGTACACCCAGAAGATGCACGAGGTGCAGAAGCACGCCACCATGACCAACCATGGCTATCTCGGCTATGCGGTGATCGTGAACAAGAAGTTCTGGGAAGGCCTGCCCGCCGACCTGCGCGCCACCCTGGAAGGCGCCATGAACGAGGCCACCGTCTTCGCCAACGCCATAGCCCAGACCGAGAACGACGACGCGGTGAAGGCCATGAAGGCGTCGGGCAAGACCGAGTTCCACGAGCCGACCGCTCCCGAGATGGACGCTTGGCGCAAGGCCCTGCTGCCCGTGCACAAGGACATGGAAGGCCGGGTCGGCAAGGACCTGATCGAATCGTTCTACAAGGAAGCCGCCAAGTTCGGCTTCAAGAACTGATTTCGGCCTGAGAGGGGCGCCCGACCCGGGCGCCCCGCCTCGTCCGTTTCCATCCATCCGGCTTTCGTGGGAGGCCCCATGCTGAGAGCCCTTGATCACCTGGAGGAATGGCTGATCGCCTTTCTCATGGGCGCGGCGACGCTGATCATCTTCGTCGCCGTTCTGCAACGCTACGCGGCGGGTACCGAGCTGCTGTATCCCCTGGTTGGGCATCTGGATTTCTCCTGGGCCCAGGAACTGTGCATCATCATGTTCGTGTGGATGGCCAAGTTCGGCGCCGCCTATGGCGTGCGGACCGGCATCCACGTGGGCGTCGACGTGGTGATCAACCGCCTCAATCCCCAGTGGCGGGCCAAGCTCATCGTGTTCGGCCTGCTGGCCGGCGCGCTGTTCACCGGCATCGTCGCCACCATGGGCGGACATTTCGTCATGGAGAACGGCGCCCATTACGCCTTCCTCCACGCCTTCGGCCTGCCCACCGGCGATTTGTACGAAGGCCCCATCACCCCGGACATGGAGGCCCCCACCTGGATCGTCTATTCGGCCATCCCGCTGGGCTCGGCCCTGATGTGTTTCCGCTTCCTGCAGGTCTGCGTCGGCTTCATCAAGACCGGTGAACTGCCCCATCACGACCACGGTCACGTGGAAGGCCTGGAAGAGGACACCACCGACCCGCAGCGGGCCGCCCAGGACATCAACTGGTTCGAGATGAAGGACAACCTCCACCCCAAGGGCGTCGATGCCGACAAGGGTGACGGCGAAGGGGAGAAGCGCTCATGAACGCCGCCGTCATCTTCGGGCTGCTGATCGTGCTGATGCTGACCGGCATGCCCATCTCCATCTCGCTGGGCCTCACCGTCCTCACCTTCCTGTTCACCTTCACCCAGGTTCCCATCGAATCCGTGGCGCTGAAGCTGTTCACCGGCATCGAGAAGTTCGAGATCATGGCGATCCCGTTCTTCATCCTGGCCGGCAACTTCCTCACCCATGGCGGCGTGGCGCGGCGCATGATCAACTTCGCCACCTCCATGGTCGGCCACTGGCACGGCGGCCTCGGGCTGGCCGGCGTCATGGCCTGCGCCCTGTTCGCCGCCGTGTCGGGCTCCAGCCCCGCCACCGTGGTGGCCATCGGCTCCATCATCCTGCCGGCCATGGTCAAGCAAGGCTTTCCCAACCGGTTCGGCGCCGGCATCATCACCACCTCGGGCGCGCTGGGCATCCTGATCCCGCCGTCGCTGGTGATGGTCATGTATGCGGTGGCCACCAACACCTCGGTGGGCGCCCTGTTCATGGCCGGCGTCATTCCCGGCCTGGTGCTGGCCACCCTGTTGGGTGCGGTGACCTGGTACATCGCCTGGAAGAACGACTTCCCCCGCCTGGCCCCCGCCACCTGGGCCCAGCGCTTCCAGGCGCTGCGCGAAGCCATCTGGGGTCTGGCGCTGATCGTCATCGTCATCGGCGGCATCTATACCGGCATCTTCACGCCCACCGAGGCGGCGGCCATGAGCGCGGTCTACGCCTTCATCATCGCCGTATTCGTCTACAAGGACATGCCGCTGAAGGGCGTGCCCAAGATCCTGCTGTCCTCGGCCTCCATGTCGGCCATGCTGCTGTACATCATCACCAACGCGGTGCTGTTCAGCTTCGTGCTGGCCAACGAGAACATCCCCCACGCCATCGCCGACTGGATCGTCGGCAAGGAACTGGGGGTGATCGCCTTCCTGCTGGTGGTCAACGTGCTGCTGCTGGCGGCCGGCAACTTCATGGAGCCCAGCTCCATCGTGCTGATCATGGCTCCCATCCTGTTCCCGGTGGCCATGAAGCTGGGCATCGACCCGATCCACTTCGGCATCCTGATCGTGGTCAACATGGAGGTCGGCATGTGCCATCCCCCGGTGGGCCTCAACCTCTATGTGGCATCGGGAATAACCAAGATGGGCATCACCGAGCTGACCGTTGCGGTCTGGCCCTGGCTGCTGGCCATGCTGGGCTTCCTGATGGCGGTGACCTACTGGCCGCCGCTGTCCATCTGGCTGCCCAAGGTGCTGGGAGTGATGTAGCTCCCGGTTCCCAGGGATTTTATCAGGGGCAGGCCCGCAGGCGGGTCTGCCCCTCTTGCTTTTCCAGGGGCCGGCAGGTGCCCCCGACGCACAGCCGCCAGTCGGCGGTGAAGTCCGAGCGGGCCAGGACGATCTCTTCCATCGCCATCCCCGGATGCCACACCCATCGCCCGTTACGAAGGACGGCCTGGGGCGGCGGTTCCATGCCGGCGCCGCTGCCCATGACCGAAGCCTCGTGCAGGATCAGGCGACCGGATTCAATCCGCCACTCCTCGCGCCACTCCACCTTTTCCACCGAGTGGGTCCAGGCCAGGGCGAAGGAGTCGGACGGCGTCACCACCGCCAGGCCGGCTGCCACCACCATGCACAGCCCGCTCATGCGCCCAGGGACGCCACCCGCCGCGCCCGCATCCAGTGCCAGGCGATGAACACCGCCGACAGGGCGAAGCCCGCCTGATCGGTCCAGGGAACGGCCGCCACCAGCAGGAAGGCCGCCGCAACGGCGACGCCACGCTCCCACAGGGGCATGGGCGCCCACAGGAAGCCGATGGTCGCCGCCCCCCACAGGCCGATGGCCAGCATCGCCTTGATCACCACATAGGCGGTATCGAACAGCGAGCCGCTCACCATCATCAGCGAGGGATCGTAGACCGCCATGAACGGCACCACGAAGCCGGCCATGGCGACCCGCACCGCCCACCAGCCGGTGGTGAAGAACTGGGCGCGGGCGATGGAGGCGGCGGCGAAGGCCGCCAGCCCCACCGGCGGGGTCAGATCGGCCAGGATGCCGAAATAGAACACGTACATATGCGAGACCACCAGCGGCACGCCCATCTTGAACAGCATGGGCGCCACCAGGGACGAGGTGATGATGTAGGTGGGAATGGTGGGAATGCCCATGCCGAGAATCAGCGAGGCGATCATGGTCAGCACCAGGGTCAGGAACAGCGAACCGCCCGACATGGACACCAGCCCCTGGGTGAACGACCCGGCGATGCCGGTCAGCGTCATGGTGCCGATGATGGTGCCGACCAGGGTGCAGGCGACACCGACCGGTACGGCGGAGCGTGCGCCCTCCACCAGACCGCGCACGGTCATGCGCATGGTCTCGCGCCCACCGCGGACGAAGAAGTTGATGGCGATCAGGGCGGCGACGATGCCCACCACCACGTTGATGCCCAGCTTGAAGAAGGCCGACGACGCCACGCCCAGCACCGCCCAGAACACCATGCGGCCCGCCATGCCGCCGATATTGGCGGCGATGGACGAGCCGAGGATGACGATGGCGGTCAGCGCCAGACCCACGGTGCCCGAGAACATGGGGGTGAAGCCAGCCAGCAGCAGATAGACCAGGGCGGCCAGCGGCACCATCAGGAACCACTGGCGTTTCAACGCCTTCAGCGCGCTGGGACACTGGTCCTTGGGCATGCCGTGCAGCCCGGCGATGCCCGCCTCGAGATGCACCATCCAGATCGCCGAGGCATAGTAGAGCAGGGCCGGAATGGCCGCCGCCTTGCACACCTCGGCGTACGAGATGTTCAGCGTCTCGGCCATGATGAAGGCCACGGCACCCATCACGGGGGGCATGATCTGGCCGCCCATGCTGGCGGTGGCCTCGACGGCGCCGGCGAACTCGGCGCGATAGCCGAAACGCTTCATCAGCGGAATGGTCAATTGCCCGGTGGTCACCACGTTGGCGATGCCCGAGCCGTTGATGGTGCCCATCAGGCCCGAGGTCACCACCGCCACCTTGGCGGGACCGCCCTTGGTGTGGCCGACGGTGCCCAGCGCCACGTCGGTGAACAGGCGGATCATCCCCGCCTGTTCGAGGAAGCTGCCGAACAGGATGAACAGGAAGATGTAGGTGGCCGAGACGTAGCAGGGGATGCCGAAGATACCTTCGGTCCCCAGGAAGTACTGATTGACGATCTGGTCGAAGCCATAGCCGCGATGGCCGAGCGGCGAGGGCAGCACCTCGCCGAACGCCGCATAGGCGACGAAGACCAGACAGAGCAGCGGCAGAGCCCAGCCCATCAGGCGCCGGGCCGCCTCGAACACCAGCGCCACCATGATGGTCCCCACCACCAGGTCGGTGGTCGAGGGATCGCCGGAGCGCTGCACCAGATCGCCCTCGTAGATCAGATGATAGAGCGACAGGGCGAAGGACAACCCGCCCAGCGCCCAGGCCGTCACCACCCTGACCGGATTGCCCCGTCCCATGGCGGCGTAAAGGGCGAAGACCATCAGCAGCAGGAAGCCCACGTGGATGGAGCGCACCGGCAGGCTGGACAGCGGCGAATAGGCGGCCGTGACGATCTGGAAGGCGGAAAAGGCGATGGCGATCCAGAACAGGCCCCGAGATTCGACGCCATGGCCGAAGACCTCGCCCTTGGTGTCGATCCCGGCGGGATCGACACCGCTCTCTTCATGCTGACTCATGGCCCTCCCCCCCCCCTCCGGCACTTACTTCAACAGCCCCGCCTCGCGATAATACTTCTCGGCCCCCGGATGCAGCGGGATCGGCGACTTGGCCGCGTTCTCCGGTTGAATCTCGCGTGCCGCCGAGTGAGCGGCCAGCAGGTCGGGCATGTTGGTGAACATGGCCTTGGTCATGCTGTAGACCACCTCGGCCGGAACGCCTTCGTGGGTGACCAGGAAATTGCGCACCGCCGCGGTGGGCACATCGGTGGTCTGGCCGCGATAGGTGTTGGCCGGCACCACCGAGGCGATGTAGGCCGAATCACCGGTCTTGGCGATTACCTCGGGCGAAATGGCCACGATGACGATGTCGTCGCCGGTGGCGAGGTCGCGCAGCGACGAGACGCCCAGCCCGGCCGATTGCAAGGTGGCGTCCAGTTGCTTGTTCTTCATCAGCTCCACCGATTCCCCGAACGGCAGGTACTGCACCTTCATGTCGGAATAGCTGAGGCCCGCCGCCTTGAAGATGGCCCGCGCGTTAAGCTCGGTCCCCGACTTGGGCGCTCCCACCGATACCCGCTTGCCCTTGAGGTCGGCCAGGGTCTTGATGCCCGAGTCCGCCGTGGCGACGATCTGGATGTAGTTGGGATAGATGGCGGCCATGGTGCGCAGCTTCCTGAGCGGCGCCTTGTAGCCGGCCTCTTCCACGCCCTCCCAGGCCTGGGTCAGAGAATCGCCCAGGGTGAAGGCCAGTTCGCCGCGCCCCGCCTGCAGCAGATTGAGGTTCTCCACCGAGGCCTTGGTGGCCTGGACGGTGACCCGCGCTCCGGGCAGGGCCTTGCCGAAGATGGATGAAAGGGCATTACCCAGCGGGTAGTAGACGCCGCTGGTGCCACCGGTGAGAATGTTGAGGAACTGGTCGGCGGCCAAGGCCGGCAACGTCAGGAACGAGGCCAGCACGGCCCCCACGATGACCCTCTTCATGATGCCTCCCAAGTATTGGCTGTTCTATTAGAAGGGTTTGGTATGACCATAACGCAACCCCCCCGCCTTGACCAGATGACCCGAACGCTCGTTCGATTCGCCGCCGTCGTCCTGTTCTGGGCGGCGCCGGCCCTGGCCGAGCCGCCGCCGTCGCCCATCCTGGCCGGCGGCCACCCCCTGGCCGGCAAGGTCTGGGCACCGGCTTCCGGCAAATGGCTGAACCCACAGGGCGTGGTGGACGCGGCCCTGGGCGCCGGCATCGTCCTGCTGGGCGAGACCCACGACAACGCCGACCACCACGCCCTGCAGGCCTGGGTGGTGCGGGAACTGGCCGCCGCCGGCCGCCGGCCGCTGGTGGCCTTGGAGATGGTGGATACCGACCGTCAGTCGGTACTCGACCGGAACATCGGCGACACCGCCACCCTCGGCGCGGCCCTGGATTGGGAAAAGCGCGGCTGGCCCGACTGGGCGCTCTATCGCCCCATCGTCGAGGCGACCCTGGCGGCCAGGGGCGAAATCAAGGCCGCCAACCTGCCCCAGGACCTGACCCGGCGCATCGCCAGGGGCGAACAGGGGCCGGAGGTGGACGGCCGCTTCGGCCTGGACCAGCCCCTGCCCCCGGCCGAGGAGAAAGCCCTGTCCGCCGACATCCGCGAGGGTCATTGCAATCTGTTGCCCGACAAGGCGGTGCCGCCCATGGTCCGCGTCCAGCGGGCCCGCGACGCCATCATGGCCGAAGTGCTGGCCGATCAGGTCTCGCGGCCCGAGGCCGGGCCGGCGGTGCTGATCGCCGGAGCCGGTCATGTCCGCGCCGACCGGGGCGTTCCCGTCCGCCTGGGGGCCATGGTCCCCGGCATCGCCATGCTGACCATCGGCTTCGTCGAGGTGGAAAAGGGCAAGACCGACCCCGCCGCCTATGGCGAAGCATTCGGCGCCAAAGCGCTGCCCTTCGATGTGGTCTGGTTCACCGGCCGCGCCAGCCGCGAGGACCAGTGCGCCATGATGGAAAAGCACATGCGGAAAAAGGAGGAAACGGGGAAGTAGGGCGGAGGGGGAAAAATCAGTCCCTCGGCGCGGCGGCCTGCGGATTCACCCCTCGATCGACAACCACTTCGAAGCACGAGCCCTTCTCCGGAACCGAGCGCAGGTCCAAGGCGTGGCCCAGCAGGGCGGCCATACGGCGCACCACCCCCAGCCCCAAGCCCAGGCCCCGACTGCCGCCCCGCTCGGCCGGGGTGTCGAGGCGGACGAAGTCGTCGAACACCGTCCCCACCTTGTCGGCGGGGATGCCGATACCGGTATCGAGCACCTGGATCGCCACCTGGTCGCCGCGCCGGCGGCAGCCGACCAGCACCCGCCCCTCCTGGGTATAGCGGACGGCGTTGACCAGCAGGTTGCGCAGCAGGCGTTCCAGCAACACCGGATCGCTGCTCACCACCAGCGAGGTGGGGACCGCCCCGATGGCCAGGCCCTTGGCGCTGGCCTCGGGCTCGATCTGGTCCACCAGCCCGGCCAGCAGCGGCATCAGGCGGAAGGTGCTGACATTGGGCTTGATCTTGCCGGCTTCCAGGGCCGAGACGTCCAGCAGGGTGGCCAGCAGGGAATTGGTGGCCTCGATGCTCTGGCGCAGGCGGTCGACCACCTTGAGCTTGCGCGGATCGTCCTCCAACTGCCCGGCCAGCACCTCGGCGAACATTCCCGCCGCCTGCAGCGGCTGGCGCAGATCGTGGGAGGCGGCGGCCAGGAAGCGGGTCTTGCTCTCATTGGCGAGGCGGGCCTCGGCGGCACGCAGTTCCGCCTCGGCGGTGCGGGCCCGCACCGTCTCCTCCAGCGAGGCCATGGAGCGTTCCTCGCGGGTGATGGCGCGGAAGGTGGTGGCGGCCATGCCGCCTAACCCCGCCATCACCACCGCCAGACCGGCGGCCAGGATCAGGGCGGTATGGCGCCAGGGGGCGAGGATATCCTCCACCGCCATGCCGGCGCTGACCATGACGTTGAACGGCGTCAGCTTGCGATAGGAGACCACCCGCTCGACGCCGTCGATGGGGGAGTTGAGACGCAGGGTCCCCACCGGCTGGGCCGCCGCCGCCGTGAAGATGGGATTGTCGGGGGTGGCGCGTCCCACGTAGTTTTCCGGGTTGGGCTGGCGCAGCAGGACCCGCCCGCCGGTATTGGAGCCGATATAGGCTCCCGGCCCCAGGCCCAGGGTGTTGTAGAAATCGGTGAAGAAGTGGGTCTTGACTCCCACCGCCACCACGCCGGCGAAACCGCCGTTCAGGGCATTGATCCTTCGGCTGACGGTGAAGACGGGGACCTGGGAGTAAGCCCCCATGACCATGGGGCCGATGATGCGCTCGGCCCCATCGCGGTGGGCGGCGAAATAGTCGCGATGGGCATAATTGACGGCGGAGCCGCCCAGGGGCGGCCGCGAGGCGGCGATGACGTCGCCCTTGGCATCCATCACCAGCATGGTGCCGCGCTGAGCCAGCCCGCCCTCGAGACTGGTCAGCTCCCGCACCAGTTCACCCCGGCCGATCCGCCCGGTCAGATGGTCCTGGGTCACCTGCACCATGCGCGAGACCATGGCGTCGGTGGTGGTCAGGGTACGGGTCATGGTGTCGTCGAGAAGGTGGGCCGCCCCGGCCGTCGCGGCCTCCGCCCTTTCAAAGGCGGCCTTGCGCAATTCCATCAGCACGCCGCCGCCGCCGCCCAGCAGCACGACGGCGATGACCAGCATCAGCAGGCGCAAGCGGCGCCGCAACTCCCCCGGAGTGCGGCGAGAACCGGAGACATCCCTGGTTGCGGCGGACTCGGGGCTCACCGAGGCGGTTCCTTAACGGAAAATTGCGTCGGCAGCTTATACCGAAAGGCCTGTGGCCGAAAGCGCCATGATGTAACGCCTAAGCCTCGGCCTGGGCTGCCTCCAACTCCTCCTGGGCGGCCAGCCAGGCCAATTCCGCCTCCTCCACCCGGCGGGCGACATCGGCCTCCTGGCGGCGCAGCTCGGTGACCTTGGCGGGCGCGCCCTGGTAGAGCTTGGGATCGGCCAGCTTCTGGGCCAGGGCTTTCTGCTCCACATGCAGCGTTTCCAGGGCTTTTTCCGCCGCCTGGGCCGCCTTGCGCAGCGGCGCCAGTTGGGCGCGGGCGCCGGCCGCCGCCTTGCGGTCGGCCTTGCGCTGGGCGGCATCGCCGGTCCGCTCCGGCTTGGCGCCCCGACGGTCCTCGCGGGCGCGGTCGAGCAGCAGCTTGCGATAGGCGGCCAGATCGCCATCGAAAGGCTGGACTCCGCCGTCGCCCACCAGCCACAGATTGTCGGCGGTCAGCTCGATCAGATGAGGGTCGTGGCTGATCAGGATCACGGCGCCGTCATAGGCGTTGAGCGCCGCCACCAGGGCCTCGCGGGCATCGATGTCCAGATGGTTGGTGGGCTCGTCCAGGATCATCAGGTGGGGAGCCTCGCGGCTCATCAGGGCGAACAGCAGCCGCGACTTCTCGCCGCCCGACAGGCTGGAGACCTTGACGTTGGCGCGATCCTGCTCGAAGCCGAAGCGGCCCAATTGGGCGCGCACCTTGGCCTCGGTCATGCCTTTCATCAGCATGGCCATATGCTCGTAGGGGGTTTCGTCCAGCCGCAGCTCCTCGGTCTGGTGCTGGGCGAAATAGCCGATCTTCAACTTGGGCGGCTTGCGGAACTGGCCGCTCAGCAGGTCCATGCGGCCGGACAGAATCTTGGCCAGAGTGGATTTGCCGTTGCCGTTGGCGCCCAGCAACGCGATGCGGCTGTCCATGTCGATACGGATGTCGAGGCCACGCAGCACCACCTTGTCGCCGTAACCGGCCACGCCGTGGTCGATGGCAATGATCGGCGGGCTCAGGGGCTCGGGATCGGGGAAGTCGAAGGACATGGCCCTGTCCTCGACCACCGGCACCACCATCTCCATGCGTTCCAGCATCTTGACCCGGCTTTGAGCCTGGGCCGCCTTGGTGGCCTTGGCCTTGAAGCGGTCGATGAAGGACTGGATCTTCTTGCGCTGCTCCTGCTGCTTGGTGAAGGCCTTGGCCTGCAGTTCCATGCGGGCGCGCCGCGTCGCCTCGAAGCGGTCGTAATTGCCGCCATAGGCGTTCAGCTTGCCGTTCTCCAGGTGGATGATGCGGTTGGCCACCTCGTTGAGCAGTTCGCGGTCGTGGCTGATCACCACCAGGGTGCCGGGATAGGCGGCCAGATGGCTTTGCAGCCACAGGGTCGCTTCCAGGTCCAGGTGATTGGTGGGCTCGTCCAGCAGCAGCAGATCGGGGCTGGCGAACAGCGAGGCCGCCAGGGCGACGCGCATGCGCCAGCCGCCCGAGAAATCGGAGACCGGCTGCAACTGCGCCTCGGCGTCGAAGCCCAGGCCAGACAGGATGGCGGCCGCCCTGGACGGCGCCGAATGGGCGTCGATGGCCATCAGGCGCTCGTGAATCTCGGCGATGCGATGGCCGTCGTGGCAGGACTCGGCCTCCTCGAACAGGGCGGTACGCTCGGTATCGGCGGCCAGCACGCAGTCGATCAGGCTGATATCGCCCTCGGGCGCCTCCTGAGCCAGGCGGCCGAGCCGGGCGCGCGGGCGCATGTTGATCTCGCCCCCGTCGGCGTGAAGCTCGCCCAGGATCAGCTTGAACAGCGTGGTCTTGCCGGTGCCGTTGCGCCCCACCAGGCCGACGCGCTGGCCGGCGGCGATGTGGACGGTCGCCTGCTCGAAGATGGTCCGGCCGCCGTAGCGGAAGGTAAGGTCGTTGATGTGCAGCATGGGCGCGTCAATAACACGGCGGCGCGCGGGCGGCAAACCTCGTCGGGCGGAAGGCGCATCGCGAGACCGTTGCTCTCCCCGATCTTTGAGGTTATAACCCGCCGTCCCCGGATGCGCTCGGCCGCCCGGGGTCGTACGCGGCCGCCCGATCCGTTCCCGGCGCGGCGCGAGCAACCGCCGAAAGGAATTCACCAATGGCTACCGAACGTACCCTGTCGATCATCAAGCCCGACGCCACCCGCCGCAACCTGACCGGCAAGATCAATGCCCGTTTCGAGGAAGCCGGTCTGCGCATCGTGGCGCAGAAGCGCGTCCAGCTGACCAAGGCTCAGGCCGGTCAGTTCTACTCGGTGCACGCCGAGCGCTCGTTCTTCGGCGAGCTGGTCGACTTCATGATTTCCGGCCCGGTGGTTGTCCAGGTCCTGGAAGGTGAAGGCGCCGTCGCCCGCAACCGCGAGATCATGGGCGCCACCAACCCGGCCAACGCCGCCCCCGGCACCATCCGCGCCGATTTCGCCGAATCGGTGGAAGCCAACTCGGTGCACGGGTCCGACTCGGCCGAGAACGCCGCCATCGAGATCGCCTACTTCTTCTCGGGCTGCGAGATCGTCGGCTGACCCATCGGCCGACACCGCGTATCCGGTTCGCAAACCCCCGGGAGGAAACTCCCGGGGGTTTATTTTTGCCGTTCAATGACTGAATTGTATACAATTACGAGATAAACTTCAGTTACATCGCCCCTATGGCGTCTGTGATGGCATTTTGCTACTTGCATGGCTTGTATGCACGGTACCAAATAGGGCCTGCACAACCTCAGCGGATATATGCCATGCAAGCCACACGTCAAGCCAGCCGGGGACGGACGCCGGGTGGACGCCCCAACCCCATCGATGTGCATGTTGGCGGTCGGCTGCGGCTGCGCCGCACCCTGCTGGGCCTCAGCCAGGAATCCCTGGGCGAGGCCCTGGGGCTGACCTTTCAGCAGATCCAGAAATACGAGCGCGGCGCCAACCGCATCGGAGCCTCGCGCCTGTTCGATCTGGCCCGCGCCCTGGAAGTGCCGGTGGAATATTTCTACGACGAGATGTCGCCCGACGTCATGGCGGCCAGCCCCCGGCACATGGCGTCCGCCACCGAGGAGCCGCCGCCCCAGCGGATCGACCCCATGAGCAAGCGCGAAACCCTCGATCTGGTCCGCACGTACTACAAGATCGGCGATCCCAACGTGCGCAAGCGGGTCTACGAACTGGCCCGCGCCCTGGCGGCCCATACCGGGAAGCGGCGGGAGGAGTGATCCGCCTCAGGAAGACCGGGGCAACAGGAGTGTCAGGGAATCGGCGGTCATGGGCCGCCCCACGAAATACCCCTGGATCTCGTCCACGGCCAGTTCCTTCAGCAGTTTGAACTGGGCGGCGGTTTCCACCCCCTCGGCGACGATCCGCCGATCCAGGGCGTGCCCCATGGCGATGATCGCCCGGATGATGGCCACGTCGTCCGGGCGGACCATGATCTCGTCGACGAAGGCCTTGTCGATCTTGATGGTATCGAAGGGAAAGCGGCGCAAATAGCCCAGCGACGAGAATCCGGTGCCGAAATCATCCAGGGCGATATGGATGCCCATGGCCCGAAGCTCGTTGAGCAGCGGGATCGCCAGATCGGTATCCTGGATGATGGTGCTTTCGGTGATCTCGAACTCCAGATCGGCGGAGCTGATGCCGGCCCGGCGGACGATGTCCGCCACCTCCCCCGCCAGACCGGGGCGGCGCAACTGGCGGGCCGAGACGTTGACCGCCATGCGGCCGGGGGCCAGTCCCTGGTCACGCCAGTTCCGCATCTGACGGCAGGCCTGCCCCACCACCCACAATCCCACCTCACCGATCAGCCCCATCTCCTCGAGCACGGGAATGAACTGGCCGGGAGGAATATCGCCCAGGCGGGCATCGTGCCAGCGCAGCAAGGCCTCGGCGCCGCAGATGCCCATGGTCCGCATGCAGGTCTTAGGCTGGTAGACCAGGTGAAAATCGCCGCGTTCCAGAGCCTTGGACAGGCGGCTCTTCATCAGCAACCGCTGGTGGAGGCGCACGTTCATGGCGGCCGAGAAGAAGACGTACTGGCCGCGCCCCCGGTCCTTGGCCTGATACATGGCGGTATCGGCGGCCACCAGCAGGGCGCCCATGTCGGGAGCATCACCGGGATACAGCGCAATGCCCGCCGAGGCGGAGATCAGCACCTCGTTGCCATCGATGGTGAAGGGCTGCTCCAGCGCGGCGATGGCCCGGGTGGCCACGTCGGCGGCCTCGGACGAACGCCCGACCGATGGCAGCAGCAGGGTGAACTCGTCACCGCCGTGCCGCGCCAGGGTGGCATCGGCCGGGGCCACGTTCCGCAGACGCTCGCAGACCTCGCACAGCATGCGGTCGCCGAAACCGTGCCCCAGGGAATCATTGACCAGCTTGAAGCCGTCGAGGTCAAGCAGCAGCACCGCCAGGTGGCCGCCTTCCCCCAGCCCCTCGACCGCCTCGCCCAGGCGCCGCAGGAACAGAGTCCGGTTGGCCGCCCCGGTCAGGGGGTCCTGCCCGGCCTGTACGCGAATCCGCTCGGCCAGCGCCGTCATTTCCTCGGCCATCAGGTTGGTGGCCCGGGTATTGCGCCGCCGCTCCAGATCCTGTTCGCGATAGGCGCCGTCCACCAACCGGACCAACCGCTCCACCTCCTCGGGCAGGGACTGGGTCAGCCCGGCCTTGCGCAACTGCCGCAGCAGCAGTGGATGAAGGGCCGGGCCGCCGGCCTGATCGTCACTCATCCCCAGCCCCGTAGAACCGGTAGGTTCCCCGTCCGGCGGCCTTGGCGCGATACATGGCCATGTCGGCGTGGCGCAGCAGCAACGACGGGGTCTCGCCATGCTCGGGGAAGGTGGCGATGCCGATACTGGCCGACAGATTCTGCGGCGGATCGGTGATGGTGTAGGGCTGATTCAACACGCTCAGAATCTTTCCCGCCACATTGGCGGCGTCGCCGGGCTGGGGCAGGTCGAACAGCAGCACGATGAACTCGTCGCCGCCCTGGCGGATAACCACGTCGGCGCCGCGAACCGCCTGACGCAGCCGGCGGGCCGCCTCCTTCAGGACCAGATCGCCCACGTCGTGGCCCAGGTCGTCGTTGACCTCCTTGAACTGGTCGAGGTCGATGAACAGCACCGCCAGCCCCCGCGCCGACCGCGTGGCCCCCGCGATACCGTGGGCGATGAACTGATCGACGACGCTGCGGCTGAACAGGCCGGTGAGAACGTCATGGGTGGCCAGATACTCGATCCGCTCGCGGGTGACACGGTTGCGCCGGCTCCGCTCGCGGTCCAGCCAATGATGGACCAGGGCTCCGGCCAGGATAATGATCAGCACCCCCACCGCCCCGGCAAGGCCGAACAGCCCCATCCGGTCGGCGTCCATGGTGGCGATGCGCGGCACCGGCTCCAGGATGGTCAGCGCCAGATCGTCCTCGGGCAGGACGGTGGACATGCGCACATAGGGCACCCCGTCGCTGCCCCAGCGATGCAGGGAGGGATGCTCGGCCGAGCCCCAGGGCACCAGAGGCAATTCAGTGAATTCGGAACGCTTGTAACGGCCGACCCGCTCGGCGAAGGAGAGCCCGACCACCGCCGCTCCCGGCAGGGTCCGCATCTCCAGCCCCTTGTCCTGGGCCAGGATCACCACGCCGTAATTGTCGCTGAGAAAGGCGTTGGCCTGATTGACCCAGGACGACAGGTAAGGAAGGTCGATCTTGATGGCCACGACCCCCAGGACACGGTCGCCGTCGCGTACCGGAGCCGAGAAGAACAGGCCGGGGATGTTGGAAACGCGGCCCAGGGCGAACTGATGACCGAACCGCCCGGCCATGGCTTCGGTGAAATAGGTCCGGTCGCTGTAATTGGTCCCCACGAAGCTGTCCGGCTTGCCGCTGTTACTGGCGGCAATGGCGTCGCCGGCCGGATTGATCAGCCAGATGACGCTGGTGACGGCCAGATCCGCCACCGATCCGGCCAGCGAACGGTCGAGTTCGGCCAGACGCGGATCGGAGGCCAGCACGGCCTGTCGCCGCTCGAGGGAGACCCGGCTCAGATCGGGACGATCGCCGAACAGCTTCAGGGCCTCGACCACCGCGCGATCACGGCCCAAGGCCGCCGGAATGCCGTGGAAGACCGACAGGGTCCGCTGGATGCCCAGCGTCATGTCGTCGACGCCCTGCCGCAGGTCGTGCTCGGCGTGGGCCAGGGATTCCGCGGCCCGCCAGGCGGTATATTCCCCCGCCGCCAGCCAGCAGAGCCCAAGCCACACCGCCACCACCGCGGCACCAAGCGCGACGAAATAGCGCGCCAGTCCGGGCTCCGAGGTAAAAGCCGTCAGTTGGGCGGCATCGGGACGCTCACCACCCCGATTGATATCCCGAGCGATGGCGAACGGAGTCTCCGTCTCCATGATCGACTGCTCACACCTTAATAAGCGGGGCCATCCCCGAGTTGAAGATGGATACGTAGAGTATTATTGAATCTACGCATTTTGCGAGAGGGTGGAAACGGAAAACACGCTCCGGTTACTAGCAGTTTACATAGGCGCGCTCCGGCTCCTGGGGTACAATATCCCCAAGACGTTCCTTGGGGGATGAATGACGAGAGCGCCTGACCGATCGCTGCTGACCGGCATGTCGCCGCGGGGTATCTGGGGCTTTTCCCTTGGACTGGTCCTCCTGCTGGTGGGGCTGACTGCCGTCCAGCTTCATGCCGGCTATCTCCGGACCATTCGGGTGGCGAGCGCCAATATCGCCGACACCGCCCGCATCACCGAGGAACAGGTCCACGGCAGTCTGCGGGTGGTGCGTCTGATGCTGCGCGCCATCGCCGAAGCGCCGCGCAACGATCCCAACGCCTTCAGACGGTTCATGGCCACCCGCGCCAAGGTGGTCCCCGAAATCCGTCAGGCCTTCATCGTCAATGCCGATGGCGTCGTCACCATCGCCACCCTTCCCCAGGTGGAAGGCCGCAACACCGCCGACCGCCCCTTCTTCGCCGAGGCCCGCAACCTGCCGCCCGGCCACGACATCTATGTCGCCAAGCCCCTGCCCCTCGGTGCGGACGGCAGTCTGGTCATCATGGTGTCCATGCCGCTGAGCGGCCCCGACGGCCAATTCGACGGGGTCGCGGCGGTGTCGCTGGAGCTGGGCTACTTCCAGACCCTGCTGCAATCGGTACACACCGGGGAACCGGGGGCCGGCGCCCTGCTGGTGACGCCCGAGGGCGACATCGTCGGCCGCGACCCCGAGCCCGAACTTTACGTGGGCAAGAACATCGCCAAGGGCGGCGCCTTCGCCATGCACCGTCAGGCGGGGAACGCCGCCAACACCTTCGTTCACGTCACGGCGACCGATGGCAAGGAGAAGCTTTCGGCGGTCCGCACCCTGACCGACCCCGCCATGCCGCCGCTGGTGGTGATCGTCGGACGGCCGCTCGAAGGCGTGCTGGCCCCCTGGCGCACCGAGGCGCTGACCATGGCGGCGGTGGTGGGAGCGCTGGCCCTGGCCATTTTCGGGCTGACCGGTCTGGCCGGGCGCCGCCTGATCGCGCTGAAGGCCAGCGAGGAGCGCTATCGCGGCCTGATCGAGACCCAGAACGATCTGGTGGTCCGCCTGACCCTCGACGAGCATCTGGTGTTCGTCAACGAGGCCTTCGCCCGCGCCCACGGACAGGCCTCGGCGGCCATCGTCGGCCAGTCCTGGCGCGCCTTCGTCCACCAGGACGACCACGCCGCCACCGCCCAGGCCATCACCGACGTCCTGCGTCCGCCCGCCTTCCGGGCCTCGGTGGAGAACCGCATGGAGACGGTGACCGGCCTGCGCTGGATCTCGTGGGAAGGCGCCGCCATCCGCGATATGGCCGGCCGCATCGTCGAGGTCCAGGCGGTGGGCCGCGACATCACCGAATGGGTGGAGCAGCGCGAGCGCCAGACCACCTTGCTGCGCGACCTGGACTCATCCAACCGGGAACTGGAGCAGTTCGCCTACGTGGCCTCGCACGACCTGCGCGAGCCGTTGCGCATGATCACCAGCTATATCGGCCTGATCGAGCGGCGTTACGCGGCCCTGCTGGACGAGGACGGCCGGCAGTTCCTGGACTTCGCCCGTGACGGAGCCAGACGCATGGACCTGATGGTCCTCGACCTGCTGGAATTCTCCCGGGTCGGCCGGGTCCGCACCCCCCTCGCCCAGGTCGCCCTGGCCGAAACGGTCGCCGCCGCGGCCGAGAACCTCAGACTGCCCATCGAGGAGAGCGGCACGACCCTTTCCATCCCCGCCGACCTGCCGGTGGTCACCGGATCAGCCAGTGA
Source organism: Magnetospirillum sp. 15-1 (assembly GCF_900184795.1). NCBI lineage: Bacteria > Pseudomonadati > Pseudomonadota > Alphaproteobacteria > Rhodospirillales > Rhodospirillaceae > Magnetospirillum > Magnetospirillum sp. 15-1. The sequence continues at coordinate 104,539 of NZ_FXXN01000022.1, forward strand.
ACTGGTCCGCCTGTTCCAGAACCTGATCGGCAACGCGGTGAAGTATCGCCAGCCCGACCGCCCCCTCATGGTCACGGTGACGGCTGAACGCTCCGGCTCGGGCTGGACGTGCACGGTGGCCGACAACGGCATCGGCATCGCGCCTGAATATTTCGACCGCATCTTCGACATCTTCCAGCGTCTGCACACCCGCAACGAATACGAAGGCACCGGAATCGGGCTGGCCCTGTGCCGCAAGATCGTCGAGCATCATGGTGGGCATATCTGGGTCGAGTCGGAACCGGGGCAAGGCTCGCGTTTCCGGTTCACCCTGGCCGATCGGCCAGTTCAATCGACTGTGACTGCGCCCTAATATATGCCATAAGTGATGGATTGCGAACTTGACGGCGTGACCTTTGATGAAATCTGGGTCCCGAAGCAGTCTTCCCGTGCCCGTGGCGGCCCTGGCCGTCTTTGGAGTGGCCTTGCTGGTCCTGCTGCTGGCGGCGACCATCCTCTATACCCTACGCGTCCGTGACGATCTGATCGAACGCACCGAGAGGGACGTGGGACACCTGGGCAAGGTGATGGCGGAAAGCGCCTCGCGGGCCATCGAGACGGCCGACGTGGTCCTCGACATCGTTGTCGGCTCGCTGGCGGAGCAGGACTGGCACGGCTGGTCCCCCGAGCGGGGTGTCGCCTTCCTCAGGGAATACCGGACCCAGCGCCATATTCCGCAATTGCGCGACTTCCTGGTCTTCGACACCGACGGCAACCAGCGCTTCATGATGGGCATATGGCCGATCCCCCGGATCAACGTGGCCGACCGCCCCTACTTCAAGGCCCACCGCGAGGGTGCGGAAAGCTATCATTTCGGCCCCTATCTGGGGCGCAACACCGGCACCGTCACCTTCGCCATCACCCGGCGCATCACCGACCGCCAGGGCCGTTTCGACGGCGTCATGATGGCATCGTTCGAGCCCAACTATTTCGCCCGCATCTGCAGTCCCGGCCGCACCGCCCCCCTGCTCGATGCGGCGCTGGTCAACGGCGAGGGCATCGTGATCGCCGCCTGCTCCCACCCCGACGCGGCGACCCGCGACGCCGGCTCGATCATGGCGGGCGGGCGGCTGGCCGGGCGGCTGCCGCTGACTCCCGGCCTTCATCGCATCGGCGACGATCTGGTCGGCGTCACCGAACTGGAGCAGCGCAATGGCCTGCGGGTTCTGACGGTGGCGTCGCTGGACCGGCCGCTGGGCATCTGGCGAACCACCAGCATGGCGCAATGGGCCATCGCCACCCTGGCCCTGCTGACCCTGGTGGCGGCGGGGCTCGTCCTGCGGCGGCGACATTCGCGCCTGGCCCACCGCTCGGCCCAGTTGGAAAGCGCGGTGGCGCTCAAGGCCGCAGAGGTCAACGAGGCCCGCGACGTGGCCGAATCAGCCATCGAGACCGAACGCCAGGCTTTGCAGGAGCAACGCAACTTCCTGGGGATGATCTCCCACGAATTCCGGGTTCCCCTGGCCATCATCGACGGCGCCTCGCAATTGCTGGACATCATCGGCGACCACAAGCCCGAGGCCGAGGAGGAGATGGCCAAGATCCGGCGTGCCGTCCAGCGCATGAGCCGGTTGATCGACACCTATCTGTCCGAGGACCGCCTGACCACGTCGGGGCTGCCCTTCCGCCCGGTGGAGATGGACCTGCACGACCTGCTGGCCTCCACCTGCCGAAGCCAGGCCCGCCTGAGCGGCGGTCGGGCCATTCACCTCAGTTCGGCCGGCCCCTTGCCCATGGTCGGCGACCCGGACCTGCTGCGCATCATGTTCGACAACCTGATCGGCAACGCGCTGAAATTCTCGCCTCCCGACCAGCCCGTCTCGGTGGCTCTGTGGGGCAGGCCATCCTCGGCCGAGGTGGTGATCAGCGATTCCGGCACCGGCATCGCCCCAAAGGACCGCGAGCGGATCTTCGAGAAGTATTTTCGGACGTCGGAAGCCACCAAGGTCCATGGTGCCGGCCTGGGGCTGTTCATCGTGCGCAACATTCTCGACCTGCACGGTGGCACGGTGCGGCTGGAAAGCGCGGTGGGCCAAGGCTCCACCTTCATCATCACCCTGCCCCTGCATGCGATGGCGACGGCCCCGCCGGTCGAGGCGTGATCAGCCCTTGCGCTCGGCCAGGGTATCCTCGATCTCGCGGTCGTAGAAGCGCTCGACCAGCAGCTTCAGCACCAGGGTGATCAGCGCCAGCAGGGTCAGCACCGAGGCGGCGGCGAAGGCCCCCGACGGCTCGTAATCGTGATAGAGCAGGTCGATCTGCAGCGGCAGGGTCATGGTCTCGCCCCGCACCTGCCCCGACACCACCGAGACGGCGCCGAACTCGCCCAGCGAGCGGGCGGCGCACAGAATGATGCCGTAATAGAGCGCCCATTTGACGTTGGGCAGGGTGACCCGCAGGAAGATGGACAACCCGCCCGCCCCCAGGGTCAGGGCGGCCTCCTCGTCGTCGGTGCCCTGCAACTGCATCAGCGGCAGAAGCTCGCGGGCGATGAACGGGCTGGTGACGAACAAGGTGGCGATGATGATGCCCGGCGGGGCGAACATCACCTTGAGGTCGTGCTCCTCCAGCCAGGGTCCCAGCAGGCCCGTTCCGCCATAGACCATCAGGGCGGCCACACCGGCCACGATGGGCGACACCGAGAACGGCGCCTCCACCAGGGCGACCAGCCACTTGCTTCCCCTGAAGCGGAACTTGGTTACCGTCCAGGCCACCGCCAGCCCATAGACGGCATTGATGGGCACCACGATGGCCAGCACCAGCAGCGACAGGCCGATGGCGTGCAGGGTCTCGGGATGGCTGACCGCCGCCCACCACGCCGCCCAGCCCTTGGACAGCGCCTGGGCGAAGATCACCGCCATGGGCACCATCAGGAAGCCCGCCGCCAGCAGTACGGCCAGCCCGATCAGGACAAGTCGGCGCTTGCCGCCCGGCTGGCGGTGGGGGACGTGATGGACGGCCATGGCGGGAATCCGTGATGGACGGCCATGGCGGGAATCATCGTCTCACCCCTTTGCCAGATAGCGCTGCTGCCAGGCTTGGATGCCGTTGGTCAGCAGCATGGTGATGAAGGCGAAGCCCAGCACCACGGTGGCGATGGCGGTGGCGGAGCCGAACTCGTACTCCTCCAGCTTGATGAAGATCAGCAGGGCGGCGATCTCGGTCTCGAACGGCCGGTTGCCGGCGATGAAGATGATGGCCCCGAACTCGCCCAGGCAGCGGGCGAAGGCCAGCGACATGCCGGCCAGCAGCGACGGCGCCAGGGTGGGCAGGATCACCTTGAGGAAGATCTGCGTCTCCGAGGCACCGAGGGTGCGGGCCGCCTCCTCCGTCTCGGTCTCCAGTTCCTCGATAACCGGCTGCACGCTGCGGACAACGAAGGGCAGGCTGGTGAAGGCCATGGCGATGGCGATGCCCGGCTGGGCATGCACCACCTTGAAGCCCAAGGGCTCGAGATACTGCCCCACCCAGCCGTTGGGCGCGAAGGCGGCGGCGAGCGCCAGACCGGCCACGGCGGTGGGCATGGCGAAGGGCAGGTCGATCAGCGCATCCAGCAGGTTGCGTCCGAAAAACTGGTAGCGGGACAGCACCCAGGCGAACAGCAGCCCGGCCAGCCCGTTGAAGATCACCGCCTCGGCCGCCGACACCAGGGTGACCTGATAGGCGGCCAGGGCGCGCGGGCCGGTGGTGGCGGCCCAAAAGCCCTCCAGGCTCATGCCCGCCGCCTTGATCAGCATGGCGCCCAGCGGCAGCAGGACGATGAGGCCGAGATAGGCCAGCGTCATCCCCATGGTCAGCGAAAAGCCGGGCAGCAGCCTACGGGCGCGCATCATATGAACTCCGGTTGAGCCGATCGGCCGGTCATCCCGCGCCAAGGCGCGGGATGACCAACCTTGTAACCGGGTCCAACCGGTTGCGCATCACTTCTTACCGAAGACCTGATCGAAGATGCCGCCCTCGGCGAAGTGGATCTTCTGGATGTTGTCCCAGCCGCCGAACAGTTCGGTGGTGTACAGACGCACCTTGGGAAACTCGGCGGCATGCCTGGCCGCCACCGTCTCCGAGCGCACCCGGTAATAGTTCTTCGCCAGGATTTCCTGCGCCTCGTCGGAATACAGGAAGTCGAGATAGGCCTTGGCGGTCTTGGCCGAGCCCTTCTTGGCCGCCACCTTGTCCACCACCGCCACCGGAAACTCGGCCAGGATGCTGACCGGGGGGATCACCGACTGGACCTTGTCGGCGCCGAATTCCTTGATCACGCCGCCCACCTCGGCCTCGAAGGTAACCAGCACGTCGCCGGTGGCCCGTTCGACGAAGGTGGTGGTGGCGCCGCGCCCGCCGGTATCGAACACCGGCACATTGGCCACCAGTTTGCGGATGAATTCCTTGGCCTGGACCTGATCGCCCTTGGCCGCCTCCAGGGCGAAGGCATAGGCGGCCAGATAGGTGTAGCGGCCGTTGCCCGAGGTCTTGGGATTGGGGAACACCACCTTCACGTCCGGGCGGACCAGATCGTCCCAGTTCCTGATGTTCTTGGGGTTGCCCTTCCTGACCACGAAGGCCGGCAGCGAGTAATAGGGCGAGGCGCCATGGGGATAGGCGGTCTGCCAGTCCTTGCGCACGAAACCACGATCGGCCAGCACCTGCACGTCGGTGACCTGATTGAAGGTCACCACGTCGGCGGGCAGGCCTTCGAGGATGGCGCGGGCCTGCTTGGAGGAACCGGCATGGCTCTGCTTGATCTCGATGGCCTTGCCGTCGGCGCCCTTGCCGGCCGGCGTGGCCTGGAAGGCGGGGTTGATCTGCTGGAACAGCTCGCGGGCGATATCATAGGACACGTTCAGCAACTCGCCCGGCGCCTTGTCCTCGGCCAGGGCGCCGGCCGGAATCAGGGCCAGGGCCGCCAGGGCGGCGAAAGTGGGGAAACGAAAAGCCATGGGAAAACTCCGTTCGGTCGTCCTTGGGTTAAATCACGATTAGCATGTGTTATTGAAAATAGAAATACATATTTTTAGAGTTGTTATGCCCGACATAGGCATTCTCACCTAACGGTGCCGCCCGAAGGGCGTCACCAGACGCTCATTGACTCCCCCCATATCCTTGGGAATAAGCTTAGCAGGAATACTTTTGGGGAAGGCCTTTCGCGTGTCAATCACACCGGAATCAATTCTATCCTCGGTGGTTCTCCTGACCGAGCAGCGCAGCCAGAAGCATCTGGAAGACTGCCTGACCGCGACCCTGGCGGAACTGGCCGCCCTGCCGTTCTGCGGCATCTGCACCCCCATGCCCACCGCCAACGGCATCTTCATCGACTGGGCCGCCACCCGCAGCGCCGAGGGCGCCGGCCAGTCCGAGGAATTGCAGGAGATCGGTACCGACCCCTTGCTGCTGGACTGCATGGCGCTGGGGACCGAGCGCAGCGAAAGCCTTGCCGACGGCAGCGTCCGCCGCGCCCATCCGGTGGTGGACGACCGCGGCAAGGTCTGCGCCTTCCTGGTGACCCGCACGGCCCCCGGCCAGCCCGAGCCCGCCGCCCTGATCAAGGGCTTCGTCGCCATCTACCGCAATTACCTGACCATCTTGTGGGACGCGGCGCGCGATACCCTGACGGGCCTGAAGAACCGCAAGACCTTCGACGAGAATTTCAGCTCCATCGTCGCCGAAAGCCGCCACATCGACGTATCGTTCAACGGCAACCGGCGCGAAGCCCATCTGGACGGCCAGCACCACTGGCTGGGCATCATCGACATCGACCGCTTCAAGACCATCAACGACACCTTCGGCCACGTGTTCGGCGACGAAGTGCTGCTGCTGCTTTCGGCCCTGATGCGTAAGGCGTTCCGCAGCGAGGACAAGCTGTTCCGCTTCGGCGGCGAGGAATTCGTCGTGCTGCTGGCCCCCACCACCTTCTCGGCTGCCCAGGCAGTGTTCGAGCGCTTCCGCGCCACCGTGGCCGCCTTCGCCTTCCCCGAGGTGGGTCACATCACCGTCAGCGTCGGCTATGTGCGCATCGATTGCGACGATCTGCCCTCGGTGGTGATCGGCAATGCAGACCGGGCGCTGTATTACGCCAAGGGCCACGGCCGCGATCAGGTCCGCTCGTTCGAGCAACTGGTGGCCGAGGGGGAATTGCCGTTCGAATGCCCCTCTCTCGCCAGGACCAAGCTATTCTGACTTGACTCCGCCGTTGGGATCAGTATGGTGCGCGCCTCGAGTTTTCATCACCAACGCTGTTCGGGATTTTTGCCATGGCCAAGCCTGCCACCATTCTCATCAAGCTGTTGAGCACCGCGGGGACGGGCTTCTTCTACGTGGCGAAGAAGAATCCCCGTAAGACGACCGAGAAGCTTGAATTCCGCAAGTACGATCCGGTCGTGCGCAAGCACGTCCAGTTCAAGGAAGCGAAGATCAAGTAGTCGGTCGCCGGCCCAAGGGCCGGCTGCGACGGAAAGATCAAAGGGCGCCCCAAGGGGGCGCCCTTTTCGTTTACCCGCGACGGAATTTCCGCAAACGAAACTCCGCCGGGCATGGCGGAGCCCAAGCCGGCAATAGGCTGGGCCAGGGCAAGCCTCTTCCTCCCGCTGGTCGTCGGGATGACGGGCTCTATGGTGTTCTGAAAATAGACGGCGCCCTATTCCAGGAAGCGCGCCACGGTCTGCAGGAAGTTGGCCACCGAGATGGGCTTGGCGATATAGCCCTCGCAGCCACCCTCGCGAATCTTTTCCTCGTCACCCTTCATGGCGAAGGCGGTAACGGCGATCACCGGGATGGACTTCAGCTCGGCGTCGTTCTTCAGCATCTTGGTGATTTCCAGGCCGGAAATCTCGGGGAGCTGGATATCCATCAGGATCAGGTCGGGATGGTGCTTGCGGGCGATGTCCATGGCCTCGCGGCCATCCTTGGTCTGGATGGTCTCGTAGCCGTTGGCCTGCAGCAAATCGTTGAACAGCTTCATGTTCAAGTCATTGTCTTCGACGATCAGCACAGACTTGGCCATGACGTTCCCGTTTCCCCGCTCAGCCCCGAATGGCCCTGATATTCCAGGCCCCCCACGAGCAGGCATCATGGGCAATTCCCGATCCCAAGTCAAACCCGAGCATGATCACAGGCTAACCATCCGGCCAGCGCCAGCAATAGCCACGACGCCATCAGGCTTATTCCACCGAGGGGCGTAACCATCGGAATCGGCAAGGAAATTCCCAGCGCCTTCAGATAGAGCGAGCCGGAGAACAGCGCCACGCCGACCACCATCAGTCCGGCGGCCGGGCGGAACAGCCGGCGGCGTTTGGCACAAAAGCGGGCCAGGGCCAGCAGGGCGACGGCGTGCAGCAGTTGGAACTGGCTGCCCAGCCCGACCCAGCGGGCCGCTTCGCCCTCCACGCCGTGGGAGCCCCAGGCGGCGAATCCGATGGCCATGGCTCCGTTGAGCCCGGCCAGCACCAACCAGACACCCATGCCCTCGTCCTCCTTGACCGGCCACGCCCACCTCACGAGATAATGACGGGAGTGTGCCTGTCACGGGGGGACTTGGGAATGCCTGTTCGGAATATGCTGTTCGCCCTGCTCCTGGGCCTGATCCTGCCGGCCCCCGGAGTCCGCGCGGCGGAACCGGCCGGCAAGGTCGTCCGCCTGCAGGGCGGCGCCGAGGCCCGCCAGGACGACGCCAGCCGCGTCCTCGCGGCGGGCGATCCGGTACGGGCGGGAGAGACCCTGCGCACCGGCCCCGGCTCGCGTCTGCTGGTCCTGTTCGCCGACGGCATGGAACTGACCTTAAGCGACGGCGCCGAGATGACGGTGGCCGCCTTCGACTGGGATGCCCGCCAGGCGGCGGGCAAGGCGGAACTGACCCTGGGCCGTGGCTCGTTCCTGCTGCGCACCGGCGCGGTGGGCAAGCTGCCCGACCATCCCCTGACGGTGAGGACGCCCCTGGCCTCGGTGGGAGTGCGCGGCACCCAGTTCTGGGGCGGGCCGCTGGACGCGCCGCTCAGCGTGCTGCTGATCGAGGGCCGCGTGGTGGTGAGTTCCCCGACCGGCAGCGTCGAACTGGGCACCCCCGGGGAAGGCACTTCGGTGACCGAGCCGGGCGCCACGCCGCTTCCCCCGACGTTTTGGGGGGAACAGCGTATTCAGCGCGCCTTCGCCACGGTCGGCTTCGAAAACTGAGCCCTAGAGTTTGTCAGGTTCAGGTTGAAGCGCCGTCACCCCCGGACTTGATCCGGGGGTCCATGGATGGCCGGGTCAAGCCCGGCCATGACGAGGCGATGGAATGCTCCAGTTAAAGTCGGACAGACTCTAGCGGAACACCACCGTCTTCGAACCGTTGAGCAGGACCCGGTGCTCGGTGTGCCAGCGCACGGCGCGGGCCAGCACCACGTTCTCGATGTCACGGCCGATGGCCACCAGATCATCGGGCGTGTGGGTGTGGTCGACGCGCTCGACGCCCTGCTCGATGATCGGGCCTTCGTCCAGGTCGGGAGTGACGTAGTGGGCGGTGGCGCCGATGATCTTCACACCGCGGGAATGGGCCTGATGATAGGGCTTGGCGCCCTTGAAGCTGGGCAGGAACGAGTGGTGGATGTTGATGGCCTTGCCCTGCAGGCGCACGCACATATCGGTGGACAGGATCTGCATGTAGCGGGCCAGCACCACCAGATCGGCGTCGGCCCGCTCGATCACCTCCATCACCCGGTTTTCCTGGGTGCCCTTGTCGTGCTTGTCCACCGCCAGGTAGTGATAGGGGATGCCGTGCCATTCGACGATGGAGCGCATCTCCTGGTGGTTGGAGATCACCGCCGGAATCTCGATGGGCAGCGAGCCGGTATGGTAGCGGTGCAGCAGGTCATTGAGGCAGTGGCCGAACTTGGAGACCAGGATCACCACCCGCGCCTTGCGCGAGCCGTCATGCAGCTTCCAGATCATCTGGAACTGGGCGGCCACCACGGTGAACAGCTTCTCCAGCTCGGCGCGGGGCGGCGTCATGGCGCCGGCGCCGAACACGATGCGCATGAAGAAGCGCGACGACAGCGGGTCGCCGTACTGGGCGGCCTCGGTGATGAAGCAGTCGTGCGTGCTGAGAAAACCCGAAACCGCCGCCACGATTCCCACCGTGTCGGGGCAGGTGATGGTCAGCACCCAGGCGGCTTTCTCGGCCATGATCGGACTCCTCATTCAAACAGATCAAAGGGTTTATCCGACCCGGCCCCGATGGGCAATCCCGCCCTTGCCTTTTCGCCGCAAATGGCCGAAGGTCGCGGGCAAATCGTTCCCTTACGGAGCAGGCTTGATGATCACCGTTTACTACAAGTCGGGCAGCGCCCAGTGGAAGTACGAGCTGGAAGATTCCGAGCACGACTACATCATCAAGAACGTCCTCGAGGACAAGCCGGACATGAACGAGATGTTCGAGGACTCGCTGGAGATCCTGCGCGACATCTCGGCCATGGACGAGGAAGAGATGGAAGAGGACGACGAGATCGACCAGACCATCGCCGTCTCGTTCCTGTGGCACTACTTCAACAATCTGGTTGAAGAAGGCGACCGCATCGAGGGTGACATCGTCCTGATCGAGGACGAGGACGGCACCGGCGTCACCGTGCTGCCCGCCGCCGGTATCGAGGCGGAATAAGGCTCCCGTGAAAAAAGGCCCCCCGGTCGCCGACCGGGGGGCCTTTTGTATATTTGCGTTGATCGATCCCGATCAACGCCGCCCTCAAGCGGCGGGCGGGCGCTGTGCGCCCTGGCCTCCCGCGGCATAAGCCGCGCCGCCCCTTGGGCCTATCCAAAACTCGCCGCGAGTTTTGGCGATCAGACCACTTCGCGGCGGTAGATATCGGCCAGTTCCTCGTCGGTCTCGGGATCGACCAGCGAGGAAATGGCGGCCAGCAGGCCCATTTCTTCCTTCTGGATGTGGAAGATCTCGCGCTCGACCAGCTCGGCGCCGGCATCCTTGAACTCGGTCCACGAGGCGTCGGTGAAGCCGGCCTCGGCGGCGGCCAAGGCCAGATCGGCAACCTGCAGCGCCAGCGGCAGGATCGAGCGGTGCTCGTGGGTCAGCATGGTGACGATGCCGGTCTCGCCCTGCTCGACGAACACCTTGAACAGATGGTTCTCCTCGAAGCCGAAATGGCTTTCCACCTCGGACTTGAGGATGCGGGCCAGCTGCTTGAGCTTGCGGGCCAGCAGGTCGTCCTTGGCCGGAGCCCTCTTGTTGGAGCCGAGCAGTTCTTCCAGCGACTGCAACGCCTCGATGGTGGTCATGTGAGCCTGATGCAGCAGGGCGCCGGTCTGGGTATTCATGAAACGCTCATCCTTGTTGATTGGCCGCGGCGGCGGCCATGTGGGAACGATACCGGCGCAGCACCTCCACGGTGTAGACGCCGAACGCGACGGCACCGGCCAGACCGGCGATCAGGCCCAGCCGCAGGGGCCAGACCCAGCCGCCGACCAGGGCGATGGAAACCAGGACCAGGGCGGCCGTGTGGCAGCCCAGATGAATATCCACCGGCAGCTTGGGCGACAGATGCGACAGCAGCGCCGGCTTGCCGCCCAGGGCGGAGGAATGCATGGAGGCCAGGAATGGCATGATCCGCTGCAGGATCGCCATGACGAAGGACAAGAGCCAGCCGAACACCAGCAGGAAGGCCCACAGTTCCGCCCACGGATCGAGCGGGGCTCCCAGGGCCGGAAGCAGCGCGGCCACCAGACTGACCGGCAACAGCGCCCAGGCCACCCACACCAGGCGGAAGAAGGGCTCGAGGCGCTTCTTCATGCGGGTCTTCAGGCTGGTCAGCATGCCACGCAGATAGACGACCGTGGCGGCCAGCCCCAGCAGGGCGCCCAGGGCGGAAAGGGTGCCGATGCCGATCAGCACGCCGCCGGCGCCGAGTACCAGCCCCAGGCCGGACAGCTGCGCCGTCCGCTTGCCCACCGCGTCGGGCACGGCCGAGCCCAGCACGAACATGGGGATCAGCACATAGGAGAAGCCCGCCGACAGCATGCCCATGAAGCCGTAGCCGGCCAACACCGCGTGGGCGGCGGCGATCGACGTATGATCGGGCAGAAAGCCCTTGGTGAAGTCGACAACCAGGGCCAGGCCGAGGACGGCGAGGCCGATCAGCGACGCCACCGCCAGCCAGGCATGACGGGTGACGCCGGGCAGGTCGTCGACCTTGCGCAGGTTGGCGCCCACCAGGCCGCCGAACAGGGCCAGACCGGCGACGCACAGGGTGGCGCCGCCATGCTGGGCCCAGGTGAAGGAGTGGGCCAGACCGGCGGCAAACAGCGCCACGCCGGGAGCGTAAAGCACGAACATCAGCTTGATGGCCCAGACCGGCCCCAGCGGACGGCGGGTAGCCACCGGCAGCAGCTGGATGGCCGCCCCCATGGCGGTCATGGCCAGGGTACCGAGCGTGATCAGGTGCAAGGCCGCCAGGGTCATGCCCTGGCCGCCGACGAAGCCGAGAACCCCGTTATTGCCCACCAGCAGCAGCACCCAGGCCAGCAGGTGGAAGAACGCCGCCGCCGCGAAGAAGCGGTAGGGGATGGACGGGGGCAGGAGGCGATCCTTCGCCCCCATCATGAAGCTGCCGGGAAACATCAGATCACCCGCTCCAGCCACAGCCTGACATTGACCACCTCGCTGGACACCCGCGCGATGCGCCAGCCGCGCTCGGCCAGCTCTGGAGCTAGAAAGTGGGGTTCGCGTTCGTGATGCACAACCACGGTCTCGCCGGGACCGGCCCGTTCGACCAGCCGCAGGATGGCCAGCATGGGATTGGGCGGAGCCAGCTTGCGCACGTCGATGTGCAGCCCGTCCTCCTCGCGCCAGCTCATGGCGCCCTCGGGCCCCACCTCCACATCGGCGCCGCTTTCCCAGTCGGCGCCGCCGTCCAGGTGAAAGAACACCCGCCAGTGGCCCTCATTGAGCTTGCGGCCGTAGGACGAGAAGCCCCGTCCGGCCAGGATGCGCCGCAGCGGCGACGGATTGAAGGGGGCGTCGATCACCAGGGAACCGCCGAATTCGATGGCCGAGGCGGCTTCCATGACGGTGGCGAAGGGATCGACACCCTGAGCCAGCAATGATCGGACATCCAGCGGCGGGGCGTCGAGCGCCAGGGACAGCCATTCCGGCGGCCCGCCAGCCTCGTTGATACCCGCACTCGCCACTTCACCGGCCATGTTCAACACCTTCCGCAAGGGTGACGCAAGGCTGCCTCTACGCCAAAGGTGCCGCCTTGACGTTTGTTAAGCTGCCAATTTATGTGCGGATTGGATGCATTGGGACCCGCCGGCCACTCTTCGGCCCACCGAGGGGCGGCTATTCGCCGCCGCCCTCGCGCACCATGCGGCGCAGGGCCTCGATATCGGTGATCTCCACCTCGCGGCCATGGGTCTCGACCCCGAAGGCCTTGAGGCGGTTCAAGGCGCGCGACAGGCTTTCCGGCGCGATGCCGATGCGGCTGGCCAGCACCGCCTTGGTCAGCGGCAGGCGCACGCGGCCGGCGGTGTCGGCCCCCGCCTTGGCCGCCAGGGCCAGCAGGAAGGTGGCGAGACGCTGACCCGGCGACTTGCTCTTCAACTCGCTGATCTCGTGCACCAGACGGAACTGCCACTGGGACAGGCCGCCCAGCAGCAGCAGGCCCAGCGAGCGGTTGTCGGCCAGACGCTTCAGGAACAGCGAGGCGGGCACGTGAATCAGCCGGGACCCGGCCATCACCTCGGCGTTGAGCGGAAAGATACCCGACGAGAAGATGGCGGCCTCGGCGAACGACACGATGGGGTCGAACACCTCGATGATCGACTGGTCGCCGGTTTCGGTCAGGGCGAAGACGTTGACCCGGCCTTCCAGCAGGATGAAGAAGCGGTCGGCCTTGTCCCCCTGGCTGAACAGCAGTTCGGTCTCGGGATAGGCGGCGGAATGGGCGCCGTCCATCAGCAGGGCCAGATCGGCGGGGGACAGACCGGCCAGCAGGGGGGCCTTGGCGACAAGATCCAGTTCGGCGGGGGTGAGTGCCATCAGCCTATCCCATCTCTTCTTCGGCGCAGAATTCGCGCAACCGGGCCACGTCGGCGACGACCACCAGATTGTCGGGCAGGGATTCGACGCCGATGCGTCCCAGCTTGCCGAGCGCGCGGGACAGGCTTTCCGGCTTCATGCCCAACTGGTCGGCCACCAGCTTCTTGTCGTAGGGAAAGCGCAACTCGGCCTTGCCCTCCTCCGCCTCCACCATGGTCAGCAGGAAGGACCCCAGGCGCTGGGCGGTGGTCTTCAGCTTCAGTTCGGCGATCTGGCGGACCAGCATGCGCAGCCGGAAGCTCATGGTGGTCAGCATGTGCAGCATGATGTCCAGGCGCTCTTCCAGGCGGGCGCGGAACGAATCGGCGGGAATGGCCAGCAGGGTGGCGCTGGTCAGCACGCGGGCGCTCATGATGTAGCGCCGGGGGCCGAACATGGCGGCATCGGCCAGCACGGCGGCGCGGCGCGCCACCTCGACCACGCTCTTCTTGCCGTCCACGTCCACCGACAGTTCCACGTGGCCGTCCAGCACCACGTAGAAGCGGTCCACCGGCCCGTCCTCGCGGTAGAGCAGTTCCTCGTGGGTGAGGACCAGCAGTTCGGCGCCGTCGAGAAGCTCGCGGACGTCCTTCTCGGCCAGGCCGGTAAACAGCGGCGCGAATTGCAGTTGCAGCAGCACCTCGCGGTCGAGCGCCTGCGTCATTACGGCTTCCTTCGTGTGACTCCGGTCAATCGGAGGGCACCGTACGACGAAGTGCCGGGCGGTTCCAGCCCCTAAATACGTCCCCTTGCCGGAGGTCCGGCAGAGGTCTAAGTATGCAGCAGACCTAATTCTCCCATCCGGATCATCATGACCGACAGCCCCCATCTTCCCATCGGCATCTTCGACTCGGGCGTCGGGGGGCTGACCGTGCTGAAGGCGGTGCGGGAACGCCTGCCGGGCGAGTCGCTGATCTATCTGGGTGATACGGCGCGCCTGCCCTACGGCACCAAGAGCGCCCAGACCGTGGCGGCCTATGCCCTGGAGGCCACCAGACGCCTGGCCTCCTACGGCATCAAGGCGCTGCTGGTGGCCGACAACACGTCGTCGGCCCACGCGCTGGAGGCGCTGCGCGCCGCCTTTCCCGGCCTGCCGGTGATCGGCGTGGTGGAGCCGGGCGCGGCGGCCGCCGCGGCGGCCTCGGCTCGGGGCCGCATCGTGGTCATCGCCACGGAAAGCGCCGTGCAGGCCGGGTCCTATCCGCGTGCCATCCTGCATTCGCGGCCCAATGCCCAGGTGACCCAGCTTCCCTGCCCGCTGTTCGTCCCTATGGTCGAGGAAGGTCTGGTGGACGGCCCCATCGCCGAACAGATCGCCCGGCATTACCTGGACCCGCTGTTCACCGGCCCCGAGGCCGCTGACTGCCTGTTGTTGGGCTGCACCCACTTCCCCGCCCTGGCGCCGCTGTTCCGCCGCCTGCTGGGCCGCGACGTGGCGGTGGTGGATTCCGCCTCCACCACCGCCATGGTGCTGGAGGACCTGCTGTCGCTGCGCAATCTGCGGAGCGAGGGCGGCGAAGCGCGGGTGCGCTATCTCGCCACCGACGCCCCGGAGCGTTTCGCCCGGGTGTCGCGGGTCTTCGTGCCCTGGATTATCGAGGCAGCCGAGGTCGAGGCCATCGACCTCGGCTGACTTCGGACGCTCAGCCGGTCGCCGCCTTCAGGGCGGCGCGGGCCTGGGCCAGACGGGCGTAGAGGTCGTGGCAGGAGGCCGCCACATCGGGGATTTTCTCCCAGCCGATGGGCAGTTCCTCGGACAGGTCGTGCAGGTCCATCTTGGCCTGGGTCGCCTGGGCGTTCAGCTTCCTGACCTCGGCCTTGAGGGCTTCGACGTCGCTCATGATACGGGAAACTCCGGTATGAGGGGCGTGGCGGCAAGGCGAGTGTAGCCTTACCCCACCCGCCCCATCAACCGGCCAGACGGAGGGACTGCCCCGCGTCGGCGGGACGTGCCGGCCGGGGGCTCGGCATGGCGTCGGCGTGGCCGCCCACCACCTCGACCCGCGTGCGGAAGCAGGACAGGCACCACAGAACCGGGGCGACGACCCGCTCACGCACCACGGAATGCCGGGTCCGGCGTCCACAGTGGGGGCAATGGCAATATTCGTCGAGGGTCGGGGTCATGATGGTCTGGTCGTCCTTGTTTCGGTGCGGGATTCCTAGGGCCACAGCCCCTCGCGAACAAGCGAAGGTTCCGTGACGCTTGGTCCCGGCCAAGCAGTCTAGGCACGATTGTGGCACGCTCAAGGCAATGCGCAATCATGCGTATAACGCTAACGTCATATATGACTAAAGTCAATGTCGTGCGGATGTGGCGACACCGCGACCCGTTCAGACCAGCCGCTTTCCCCCGCCCCGCCCCGGCGCCTTGGGCGGCAGCAAATCGCGGCAGACGTTCCGCAGGGCCAGCCTGAGCCCGACCATGCGGTCGGCGTGGCTGTCGTAGGTAGCGACCAGATCGGCATACATCAGGGCGATGGCCCGGCCGAGCTGTGGCGAGGGCAGACGGGACAGTTCCCCTCCGTGAGCCTCGATCACCCCCTCGATCACCGCCGCCAGCAATCCCTCGTCCATGCCCTGCGGCACGGCAGACGATTCCGCGGCCGGCTGCGCGGCATCCTGATCCGGGCACATGACTCCCCGCCCGGTGATCACCCAGTCGAGAGAGATTCCGAATCCGTCCTGCAACCGATCGAGAAAGCCGAAATCAGGCTGGCTGGCCCCTTGCTCGTATTTTGCCAGGGTGCTCCGGTTCCACCCCAACGCCTTGGCCAGGTCGTCCCTGCCAAGCTGAAGATACAGGCGTGCAGCGACGAGACGCTCGGCGAGTGGTGTCTTCGGCTTCAGGTCCCTGGCCATGGGGAAGGGCTCGCTATTTTAGGGCAAAAACCGCCTTCGCGCCGTCTACAACCCATCACCCACCCCCAAGTTTTTCCATTAAATTCAAAGCTGTATAAGGAAAGCACCCAGCCGCGATCAGAGGCTTGTCAAATGGCAAAAAGCAGCTTATGGTTTTTCCACTCATTGAACCCCACGCCCTCTCGGACACTGGCACGGTCGGCTATGGCAAGAACTGAGGATCACCACCCGGATGCCGAAGATCGAAAGCTGATGGAAGGAAGCCGGCGCAAGCCCCGTGCCGAGATACCGCCATAGCGATATATCTCGACGACGCTCGATTCGGATGAGGCCGGCAAGGCCGCTGAAACGGAGCCGTCGTGCGATACCGGTCCCCTCGCTCGATTTCAGGCCGTCGGACAATGAGTTCCGCCGCATGCTCCTCGGCAAGCATCCTACCCTCCTCGACTATAGGCTCCCCAAAGCCAACTGGTCACGATCAAAATCGGAAGGTCGACCGACGATGACAAGGCGCACACAACCGATCCGCATTATGACAAATGGGATGCCTTCCGACCATACACAACCTCATGCCGGGATAGAGCGGGCATGACCTCGGCATTCGATCGGCACGCCGTTCCCATGGTGGGAATCGTGGCGCACGACCTGCGCGGCCCCCTGTCGGTGATCAATGCCTATACCGAATTGCTGCTGACCCGCAGGACGCTCAGCGCGACCGATGCCGGCTATATCGAGCAGATCGCCAAGGCCAGCCACTTCATGATGGCCCTCACCGAGGACATGCTGTGGTTCTCGACCATCGAGAACGGCAGACTCCGCCTCGACCGTCAGCCCGTCGATCTCGGCGATCTGGCCGAAGCCGCCGTCGCCATGGCCCGCCTGGGAGCCGAGGCCAAGGGCATCGCCATCGAGACGGAACCGCCCCGCGATCAGGTCGTCGCCTCCGTCGACCCGCTCAAGATCACCCAACTGCTGAACAACCTGATCGGCAATGCCGTGAAATTCTCGACCGAAGGCCGCAGCATCCGGGTCGCCACCGAGGTCGGAAGAGGCCAGGCCCGCCTGATCGTCGCGGATCAGGGCTGCGGCATCGCTCCCGGCCGGATCGGCCAGTTGTTCCAGCCCTTCGGCGGCGGCACCTCCGGCACCTCGGGCGAGCCGTCCACCGGCCTGGGCCTTTATATCTGCTCGCGGGTGGCAGAGGCGCACGGCGGCCGCATCGATGTCGAATCACAGGTCGGCGAGGGCAGCCGCTTCATCGTGACCCTGCCCATCACCGGCTGATTCCCCACTATTGCGGCGGCATCCTGACCGCACCGTCCAGACGGATGGCACTGCCGTTGAGCATGGGATTGTCGCAGATGGCCAGCACCATCTTGGCGAATTCCTCCGGGCGTCCCAGACGATGGGGGAACAGGGTGGAGGCCACCAGCCCGTCCATCACCTCGTCGGGCATGCCGGCCAGCATGGGAGTCTCCATGTAGCCCGGTGCCACCGCCATGACCCGGATACCCAGCGGCGCCAGTTCGCGGGCGGCGGGCAGCGACAGGGCGGCGACGCCGCCCTTGGATGAGGCGTAGGCGCACTGCCCCACCTGCCCGTCCCAGGCGGCGATGGAGGCGGTGTTGACGATGACGCCGCGCTCACCGCCCTCCAGGGGCTCCAGCCCGGCCATGTCGGCGGCGGCCAGACGCATGACGTTGAAGGTGCCCACCAGATTGACCTGGATGACGCGGGCGAAGGTCTCCAGCGGCATAGGGCCCTTGCGCCCCACCACCTTGCCCGGCGTCACCACCCCGGCGCAGCTGACGGCGATGCGGGCCGGGCCGTGGGCGTCGCGGGCCTTGGCCAGGGCGGCCAGGGTCGAGGCCTCATCGGTGACGTCGCATTGGGCGAAGGCGCCGCCGATCTCCCTGGCGGTGGCCTCGGCATTGGCCCCGTTGATGTCGAACACCGTGACCTTGGCGCCGGCCTTGGCAAGAGCGCGCGCGGTGGCCTGCCCCAGGCCCGAGCCGCCGCCGGTGACGATGGCGGCCAATCCGTTGACGTTCATTGTCTTTCCCCTGTCAGAAGGTGATGTCGCCGCAGGCCGGTACCGCATCGAAATGCGCCAGCACCTGGGCCGCGCTTCCCGCCGGGTTCCAGGCAGGCGTGTTGTCGCGGTCGATCAGCAGGGCGCGGACACCCTCGACGAAGTCATGGGCGGGCGCCAGGGCCAGGGCCAGACGGAATTCCATGCGCATGCACTCATCGAACGACAGCGCCGCGCCGCGCCGGATCATCTCGAAGCTGACCGCCACCAGATGGGGCGACTTGGCCCGCAAGGTCGCCAGAGTCTCGGCGGCGAAGGGGTCGCTCTCGCCTTCCAGGGCGGCCAACACCTCGGCCAGACTGGCCTTGCCGAAACAGCGGTCGATCAGTTGGCGCCTGGCATCGATGGCGGCCATGCCGGGATCACTGGCGAAGCCGTCCAGGGTCGACTTGACCTCGGCGGCGTCACGCGCTTCGGACAGCGCCTCGATCAGGGCGGGCAATTGGCCGCTTTCCACGTAATGGGTGGCGACGCCCACATGCAGGGCGTCGGCCGCCTTCAGCCGGGCGCCGGTCAGGCCGAGATACATGCCGATGGCACCCGGCAGACGGGGCAGGAAGTACGAGCCGCCCACATCGGGAAAGAAGCCGATGCCGGTTTCCGGCATGGCGAACAGGGTACGCTCGGTGGCGACGCGGTAAAGCCCATGCACCGAGACGCCGACCCCGCCGCCCATGACGATGCCGTCGATCAGCGCCACGTAGGGCTTGGGGCTGGTCTTGATGCGGCGGTTGAGGCGGTATTCGTCGCGGTAGAAGGCTCCGACGAACTCCAGTTCACCGGCCTTGCAGGCCTCGTACAGCCGCTTGATGTCGCCGCCGGCGCAGAAGGCTTTTTCCCCCGCTCCCTCGATGGTGATGCAGGCCACGTCGGCATCGGCCGCCCAGGCATCCAGCTTGGGATGCATGGCGTGGACCTGATCGAGGGTCAGGGCGTTCAGCGCCTTGGGCCGGTCAAGGGTGATGCGGCCCAGATGGCCGGTGCGGTCGAAATGGATCTCGGAGCTCATCACAGATTGGCCTTCCACATGGCGGCGTAGCTGTCGCGCAACACGTTCTTCTGCACCTTGCCCATGGCGTTGCGCGGCAGTTCGCTCACCACCACCGCCTGCTTGGGCACCTTGTAATTGGCGAGGCGCCCCTTCAGCGCGTCGATCACCGCCTCCGGCGTCAGGGCGGCGCCCTTCTCGGCCACGACGACGGCCAGTCCGGCCTCGCCGAAATCGGGATGGGGCATGCCGACCACCGCGGATTCCACCACGCCGGCCAAGCGGTCGATGAAGTCCTCCACCTCCTTGGGATAGACGTTGTAGCCGCCCGAAATGATCAAATCCTTGGCCCGGCCGACAATGGAGACATAGCCCCGCCCGTCGACGACGCCCACGTCGCCCGACTTGAAGAAGCCGTCCTCGGTGAACTCGGCCTTGGTCTTCTCGGGCATGTTCCAGTAGCCCTTGAAGATGTTGGGCCCCTTGACCTCGATGATGCCAACCTCTCCCTGGGGCAGTACCTGGCCCTCCTCGCCGGTGATGCGCAGTTCCACGTCGGGCAGCGGAAAGCCCACCGTTCCGGCCCGGCGATCGCCGTCCAGCGGGTTGGAGGTGAACATGCCGCCCTCGGTCATGCCGTAGCGTTCCAGGATGGTGAAGCCGGTCTTGTCCTTGAAGGCGTTGAAGGTCTCTTCCAGCAGCGGCGCCGAGCCCGAGATGAACAGCCGCATATGGGAGCAGGCCTCGGGCGTCAGATTGGGGCTGGTCAGGAAACGGGTGTAGAAGGTGGGCACCCCCATGAACACCGTGGCGCGCTTCAGAAGGCCGATGGCCTGCTCCGCATCGAACTTGGGGCAGAAGATCATCGGGCCGCCGTTCAGCAGCACGCAGTTGATGGCCACGAACAGCCCGTGGGTATGGAAAATGGGCAGGCAGTGCAGCAGCACGTCGTCGGGCCTGAAGCCCCACAGCTTGTGCAGGGTCTGGGCGTTGGAGCCGAGATTGACGTGGCTCATCATGGCACCCTTGGGCCGTCCGGTGGTGCCCGAGGAATAAAGGATGGCGGCGATGTCGTCGCCGCCCCTCGGCACGGTGGCGAAGGTGTCCTTCCGCCCCTCGGCCCGCTCGGGCAAGGTGCCGTCGCCGTTGGCGCCCAGCGTCATGACGCAGGTCTTGATCCCCGCCGTGACGGCAAGCCCCTCCAGCTCGGCCAGACGGTGCGGCTGGCACACCACGGCCGACGGCGCCGCGTCGGACAGGAAATACTCCAGCTCGCCGGCCTGATAGGCGGTGTTGAGCGGCAGCAGGATGGCCCCGGCCCGCACGCAGGCGAGGTAGAGCACCACCGCCTCGGCCGACTTGTCCACCTGGACCGCCACCCGTTCGCCCGGCTTGACCCCGGCGTCCACCAGGGCATGGGCATAGCGGGCGCTGGCGGCCTCCAGGTCGGCATAACTCAGCGTGATGCCGCCGGGCACCTCGATGAAGGTGCGTGAGCGGTCGGCGGGAAAGCGCGAACGAAACAGCTCGAACAGATTGTCGGTCATTTGGGCGCTCTCCCCGTCTAGGCCGTCATGCCCGGACCCGTTCCGGGCATCCACGCCGGTCCGCACCTCTGGCGGGGCAATCCCGGCACCACGTGGATGGCCGGGCCAAGCCCGGCCATGACGATCCTGATTGAATCCTACCCCGGCTCGATAGCACAGCCCGTACGGGGGCGCCACAGTTTTGTATCCAATAAACGTCTTTCACGGATACAAGACTAGCTCATGATGGACACGAATTCCGAAAAGATGTCGGCCTGGATGGTGACGTGCTTGCGCATCACCGCCTGGGCGCGCTCGGGGTCGGCGGCGACAATGGCGGCCACCACCTCGGCATGTTCGGCCAGCGAGCCGTCGATGCGGCCGGGATGGTTCAGCTGATAGCGGCGATAGGGCGCGAGGCGGGCATAGAGCGAGCGCGCCATCTCCTTTAAAACCTCGTTGTGGCTGCCGTCGTAGACCGCGTCGTGGAAGGCGCGGTTGAGCGCGTAATAACCGTCCAGGTCGCGGGCCTCGCACAGGATGCCGGCCTCGGCCACCATGGCGGAAAGCCTGGATTTTTCCTCGGGCGACATGCGCCGTGCGGCATAGCGGGCGCACAAGCCCTCCACGTCGCTCATCACCTCGAACATCTGCACCATGCGGTGCAGGTCCAAGGGCGCCACCACGGCCCCCTGGCGCGGCTTCTTCACCACCAGGCCGGAATAGACCAGTTGCAGGATGGCTTCGCGCACCGGGGTGCGCGACAGGCCGAAGCGGGCGGCCAGACTCTCCTCGTCCAGGCGGGTGCCGGGGCGCAGCACTCCGGTGAAGATCTCCTTCTCGATCACCTGCCGGATCTCGTCGGCCCGGGTCGCCGGCTTCTTCTGCTCGCTCATCGGGCCTCCAGAACCCTCATCGTGGCGGGATGGAGTATACATCTCCCCGACCGGCTGTCTAAGGTCAATCCACATCTCGGACACAAAAACTGCGTATCACGTATACAAGAGATGGACCCGGCGCATCCCATGTGATAATTCCATACCCATCGGGGCCGTTGACCGGTACCCTTGTCGGCAACAACCGGGGCGATAGATCCCGGCTCAGGGATACGAAGCGCATGGATTTCGGGTTGACACCGGACCAGGAGGCTTTTCGTCAGGCCGCCCGCGATTTCGCCGAGGGCGAGATGGCGCCCTTTGCCGCCCACTGGGACGAAGACGGGGTCTTTCCCGAGGAATGCCTGCGCAAGGCCGCCGAACTGGGCTTCGCCGGCATCTATGTGGGCGAGGACGTGGGCGGTTCGGCGCTGTCCCGCCTGGACGCCGCCCTGATCTTCGAGGAACTGGCCGCCGCCTGTCCGTCCACCGCCGCCTATATCTCCATCCACAACATGGCGGCATGGATGATCGACAGCTTCGGCGACGAGGCGCAGCGCAAGCGCTTCCTGCCCGATCTGTGCACCATGAAGCGTTTCGCCAGCTACTGCCTGACCGAGCCCAATGCCGGCTCGGACGCAGCGTCCCTGCGCACCAGGGCGGAGCGCAATGGCGAGCATTATGTGCTGAACGGCACCAAGGCCTTCATCTCGGGTGGCGGGCGCTCCGACGTCTATGTGGTGATGGTGCGCACCAACGGTCCCGGCCCCAAGGGCATTTCGTGTCTGGTGGTGGAGGCCGGCACCCCCGGCCTGTCCTTCGGCAAGCAGGAAAAGAAGCTGGGCTGGAAGACCCAGCCCACCGCCTCGGTGATCTTCGAGGATTGCCGCGTGCCGGTCGCCAACCGCATCGGCGCCGAGGGCGACGGCTTCAAGATCGCCATGAAGGGCCTGGACGGCGGCCGCATCAATATCGGCGCCTGCTCCCTGGGCGGGGCCAGGGCCTGCCTCGAGCACGCCATCGAATACACCGGCCAGCGCCAGCAGTTCGGCCAGGCCATCAGCGCCTTCCAGGCCACCCAGTTCAAGCTGGCCGACATGGCCACCGAGCTGGAGGCGGCGCGGCTGATGATCCACCGCGCCGCCCACTCGCTGGACAACAAACTGCCCCAGGCCACCGTCCATTGCGCCATGGCCAAGCGCGTGGCCACCGACGTCGGCTTCGCCGTGACCGACGCGGCGCTGCAACTGCACGGCGGCTACGGCTACATCAAGGAATATCCCATCGAGCGCTATTTCCGCGACCTCAGGGTCCACCAGATCCTGGAAGGCAGCAACGAGATCATGCGGGTGATCATCGGCCGGGCGCTGACGAGCTGACACACATATCGACATAGGGAGGCTTCACATGGCGAGCATCGGGTTCATCGGTCTGGGCAACATGGGCGCGCCGATGATGCGCAACCTGATCAAGGCCGGGCACAAGGTCGCCGCCTTCGATCTGTCCGAGGCCGCGCTGAAGGCGGCGGCCGAGGCCGGCGCCACTCCCTGCGCCAAGTCCGCCGATGCCGCCAGGGACGCCGAGGTGGTGGTCAGCATGCTGCCCGCCGGCCAGCACGTGAAGTCGGTGATGCTGGGCGAGGACGGCCTGTTCGCCGCCGCCGCCAAGGGCACCCTGTTCATCGAGTCCTCGACCATCGACGTAGCCACCGCGCGGCTGCTGTCCGACGAGGCGGCCCAGGCCGGTCACGCCCTGATCGATGCTCCGGTGTCGGGCGGCGTGGGCGGTGCCGAGGCCGGCACGCTGACCTTCATGGTGGGCGGCACCGAGCCCGCCTTCGCCCGCGCCGAGCCCTTCCTGGCCGTCATGGGCAAGACCATCGTGCATGCCGGCGGCCCCGGCAACGGCCAGGCGGCCAAGATCTGCAACAACATGCTGCTGGGCATCTCGATGATCGGCACCTGTGAGGCCTTCGCCCTGGCCGAGAAGCTGGGCCTGGACGCCCAGAAGCTGTTCGACATCTCGTCCAAGTCGTCGGGGCAGAACTGGTCCATGACCACCTATTGCCCGGTGCCCGGCCCGGTGCCCACCTCGCCCGCCAACCGCGAGTACAAGGCGGGCTTCGCGGCGGCCATGATGCTGAAGGATTTGAAACTGGCGGTCGAGGCGGCCCAGGTGGCCGGCGCCTCCATTCCGCTGGGGGCCGAGGCGGCGCAGCTCTACGCCATGATGGCGGGAATGGGGCAGGGCGGGCTGGATTTCTCGGGAATCATCCACATGCTGCGCGGCAAAAACTGAACACGCTTGCACGGCAATTAAAAAAACGTATGCTCGTTTTCAAAGTGAATAAGGCTCACGCAAAGATGGGTCCTCAGGGTGGTTCGGGGCAGGCGCCATGAAGGCGCCGCCCCGGTTCGGGAGCGATAGACGATGTCCGTATCGGATACACCGGTTCTGGAAGTGCGCGACGTGTCGCTGGCCTTTGGCGGCGTGCGTGCGCTGACCGAGGTCAGCTTCCAGGTCAACAAGGGAGAGCTGTTCTCCATCATCGGCCCCAACGGCGCCGGCAAGACCTCCATGCTCAACTGCGTCTCGGGGCGCTACCGGCCGACCTCGGGCCGGGTGCTCATGGACGGCCGCGACGTCACCCCCCTGTCGCCCAACGTGCGCGCCACGCTGGGCCTGGGCCGCACCTTCCAGAATCTGGCGCTGTTCGGCCATATGAGCGTGCTCGACAACATCATGGTCGGCCGCCACCACCTGCTCTCCAACAACGCCGTCACCGGCGCGCTGTACTGGGGCAGCGGGGCACGCAGGGAAGAACTGGCCCATCGCCGCAAGGTGGAAGACATCATCGACTTCCTGGAGATCGCCCACATCAGGAAGGCAGTGGCCGGCACCTTGCCCTACGGCTTGCGGAAAAGGGTGGAACTGGCCCGCGCCATGGCGGTGGAGCCCAAGGTCATCCTGCTGGACGAGCCCATGGCCGGCATGAACCTCGAGGAAAAGGAGGACATGGCCCGCTACATCGTCGACCTCAACGAGGAGTGGGGCATGACGGTGATCATGATCGAGCACGACATGGGCGTGGTCATGGACATCAGCCACCGGGTGATGGTGCTGGAATTCGGCCGCAAGATCGCCGAGGGCCTGCCCGACGAGGTGATGAACAACGAGCGGGTCAAGGTCGCCTATCTGGGCGTCGATGACGATGAGCCCGCTCCGACCGGGGAGCAGGTGGCCTGATGAGCGAATATTTGGACACCTCCATCCACGACACCTTTCCCAAGGCCCTGGTGCACAACGCCCAGCGCTGGCCGGGCGACATCGCCATGCGGGAAAAGGAGTTCGGCATCTGGAACGCCTTCACCTGGGCCGATTACCTGAACCGGGTAAAAAATCTGGCGCTGGGCATGCTGGCGCTGGGCGTGCAGCGCGGCGACGTGGTGGCGATCCTGGGCAAGAACCGCCCGGAGAGCCTGTGGGGCGAGGTGGCGGCCCATGCGGTCGGCGCCATGAGCCTCGGCATCTACCACGATTCCATGAACGCCGAGGTGGCCTACCTGCTGTCCTATACCGGGGCGGCGGTCGTGCTGGCCGAGGACGAGGAGCAGGTGGACAAGCTGCTGGAGATTTCCGCCGAAGTCCCCACCATCCGCCATATCGTCTATTTCGACCCGCGCGGCATGCGCAAGCACAAGGACCCGCGCCTGATCTCGGCCGAGGAGCTGAGGGTCGAGGCCCAGAAGATCGCCGCCGCCAATCCCGGACGCTTCGACGAGGAAGTGTCCAAGGGCAAGGGCGATGATGTCGCCATTCTGTGCACCACGTCGGGCACCACGTCCCACCCCAAGCTGGCCATGCTGCAGGCTGGGCCGTTCCTGCGCCACTCCACCGCCTACTTGCGGGCCGACCCCAAGTCGGCGGGCGATGATTACGTCTCGGTGCTGCCGCTGCCTTGGATCATGGAGCAGATCTATGCCGTGGCCCAGCCGCTGATCTGCCGCAACATCGTCAACTTCGTCGAGGAACCCGAGACGATGATGGCCGACATGCGGGAAATCGGCCCCAACTTCGTGCTGCTGGCGCCGCGCATGTGGGAAGGCATCGCCGCCGACGTGCGGGCCCGCATGATGGATTCCACCCCCTTCAAGCAGGCGATGTTCAACCTGGGCATGAAGCTGGGCATGAAGGCGCTGGACCAGGGCAAGCGCTCCAGGCTGGCCGACTGGATTTTGTTCGACGCGCTCAAGGACCGCATCGGCTTCTCGTTCCTGAAGTCGGCCGCCACCGGCGGCGCGGCGCTGGGGCCGGACACCTTCCGCTTCTTCCTGGCCATGGGCGTGCCGCTGCGCCAGATCTACGGCCAGACCGAACTGGCCGGCGCCTATACCGTGCACCGCGCCGGCGACATCGACTTCGATTCGGTGGGCATCCCCTTCGACGACGCCCAATTGCGCATCGACAATCCCGACGCCAACGGGGTGGGCGAGATCGTGGCGACCACCGACGGCATGTTCACCGGCTATTTCCGCAATCCGGAAGCCTCGGGCGCCGATCTGGTGGACGGCAACTGGCTGAAGACCGGCGACGCCGGCTACATCAAGAAGGAAAACGGCCATCTGGTGGTCATCGACCGCATCAAGGATTTGGCCACCACGTCCAATGGCGTGCGCTTCTCGCCGCAATTCATCGAGAACAAGCTGAAGTTTTCGCCGTTCATCGCCGAGGCGGTGATCCTGGGCGATACCAAGCCCTATCTCTCGGCGCTGATCTGCATCCGCTTCTCCATCGTCTCGAAATGGGCGGAGTCCAAGGGCATCTCGTTCACCAACTACACCAATCTGTCGGCCCAGCCGCAGGTCTACGACCTGCTGCAGGCCGAGGTGGAGAAGGTCAATTCCACCCTGCCCGAGCCCCAGCGCATCCGCAAATTCCTGCTGCTCTACAAGGAACTGGACGCCGACGACGGCGAGCTGACCCGCACCCGCAAGGTGCGCAGAGGCGTCATCAACGAGAAGTACGGCGACATCATCGATTCCATGTACGCCGATCGCGCCATGGTTCCGGTGGACGCGGTGATCACCTTCCAGGACGGCACCACCACCAGGGTCAAGACCGAGCTGAAGGTGGTGACATTGCTGCCGCCCCCCACCCAACAGATGGCCGCGGAATAGGAGAACACGGAAAATGGGTTCCTCGCTGCTTCTCCAACTCCTGGTCAACGGGCTGATCGTCGGCACGCTGTATGGCGTGGTCGCCATGTGCTTCGTGCTGATCTACAAGTCGACCCAGGTGGTCAATTTCGCCCAGGGCGAGTTCCTGCTGATCGGCGCCTGGACCTGCTGGTGGCTGGTCACCAGCATGGCGCTGCCCTTCTGGATCGCCTTTCCCATGACCTTCGCCTTCATGATGGTCTTCGGCATCGCGCTGCAGATGATCGTGCTGCGCCCGCTGATCGGCGAGCCGGTGATCAGCGTGATCATGGTGACCATCGGGCTCTCCATCTTCTTCCAGGCGGTGATGAAGTCCATCTTCGGCGTGTGGGCCCAGCCCTTCCCCGAAATCTTCCCGGTCAAGTCGGTGGACATCCTCGGCCTGTCGGTGCAGCCCGCCTATCTGATGAGTCTGGTGGTCTCCATCGTCATCATGGGCGCCTTCGCTTGGTTCTTTAAGTACTCGCGCATGGGCCTCGCCATGCGGGCCACCGCCTTCAACCAGCAGGTGGCGCAAAGCCTGGGCATCTCGGTCAAGGCGGTGTTCGCCACCGCCTGGGCCATCTCGGCCATGGTCTCGGCCCTGGCCGGCGTGGTGGTGGGCATGGTCAACGGCGTATCCTCGGCCCTGTCGTTCTTCGGCATCAAGGTCTTCCCGGCGGTGATCGTCGGCGGCCTCGATTCCATCGTCGGCGCGGTGCTGGGCGGCCTGATCATCGGCGTGCTGGAGAATCTGGCGGAATACGCCGACAGCCAGTTCCTGCACGTGGGCAACCTGTACACCGTGGCGCCGTTCTACGTCCTGGTCATCATCTTGATGATCAAGCCCTACGGCCTGTTCGGCACCAAGACCATCGAGAGGGTGTAAGGTCATGATCTCGTCCAGCCTCATTCCCTGCGGCCAGTTCAAGACCACCTACGCCGCCGACACCACCATCTTCCTGACGCCTGCGTCGCGGGCCTGGTGCATCGCCGGCATCCTCGCCGCCGCCGCCGCGCCGCTGGTGTTCAGCAACTACCTGATGGCCCTGATGATCCAGATCGGGTTCTACGGCATCGCCGCCTTGGGCCTCAACATCCTGGTGGGCTGCACCGGTCAGATTTCGTTGGGCCACGCCGCCTTCTTCGGCTTCGGCGCCTTCGCCTCGGCGTGGCTGAACAACACCTTCGGGGTGCCGGTGCTGCTGGCCATTCCGCTGGCCGGCGTGATGACCACGCTGCTGGGCCTGCTGTTCGGCATTCCGGCGGGGCGGCTGAAGGGACTTTATCTCGCCATCGCCACCTTCGCCTCGCAGTTCATCCTGGAAGACTTCTTCGCGCGGGCCAACTGGTTCACCGGCGGCTCGTCGGGCGCCATGGCCAACCCCATCAGCCTGTTCGGCTATGAGGTCGGCGGCGACAAGGGCTTCTTCTACGTGGTGCTGTTCTTCGTGGTGGTGATGTACCTGTTGGGCACCAACCTGCTGCGCACCAGGGACGGCCGCGCCTTCGTGGCGGTGCGCGACCACTACCTGTCGGCCGAGGTGATGGGCATCAACCTCACCAAGTACCGCATCCTGTCGTTCGGCATCTCGTCGTTCTATGCCGGCGTCGGGGGGGCGCTGTACGGCCACTATCTCGGCTACGTCTCGGCCGAGGGCTTCACCATCTTACTGTCCATCCAGTTCCTGGGCATGATCATCATCGGCGGCATGGGCTCGGTGATGGGCACCCTGATGGGCACCGCCTTCATGGTGCTGTTGCCCGAAGCCACCGAGGCCGCCGTCAGCACCGTCAAGCACGTGGCCGGCGACATTCCGGCACTGACCAGCGCACTGGCCTACATCAAGGAGGCCTCCATCGGCCTGGCCATCGTGCTGTTCCTGATCTTCGAGCCCGACGGTCTGGTTCACCGCTGGCGTCTGATCAAATCCTATTGGAAGCTGTATCCGTTCTCGTACTGACCAAGACCAACAAGAAGACGCTGAACTTGATTCAACGAAATCATGGGAGGAGCACCACAATGAAGCATACCCTGTTCGCCGGAACCGCCGCGATCGCCCTGCTGTCCGCCGGGGCGGCCATGGCCGCCGACGGCATCCTGGTCGGCCACATCGCCGACATCACCGGCGCCACCTCGGCGGTGGGCAAGCCCTACGGCCAGGGCATCGCCGACGCCATGAACTACATCAACGCCCATGGCGGCGTGGCGGGAAAGAAGATCATCTTCGAGACCGTGGACTACGCCTACGAAGTGCCGCGCGCCATGGCCGCCTATAAGAAGCTGACCGGCTCGGAGAAGGCCACCGCCATCCAGGGCTGGGGCACCGGCGACACCGAGGCGCTGGTGAGCAGCGTCGCCAAGGACGAGATCCCGTACTTCTCGGCCTCCTATTCCGGCCACCTGACCGACCCGCAGGGCAAGACCTCGGTCAAGGGCGCCCCCTACAACTTCTTCTACGGCCCCAGCTATTCCGACGCCTGCCGCGGCCTGGTCCAGTGGGCGCACGAGGACTGGAAGAAGAAGGGCGGTTCGGGTAAGCCCAAATTCGTCCACATGGGCGACAACCACCCCTATCCCAACGCCCCCAAGATGGCCTGCGGCGCCTATGCCAAGGAACTGGGCTTCGATGTCGGCAACGAGATCCAGTACTCGCTGAAGCCCGGCGACTTCAAGGCCCAGTGCCTGTCCTTGAAGGAATCCGGCGCCAACTACGCCTATCTGGGCAACACCTCGGGCTCGACCATCTCGCTGTTGAAGTCGTGCGAGACGGTGGGCGTCACCACCCAGTTCCTGGCCAATATCTGGGGCACCGATGAGGGCTCGCTCAAGGCCACCGGCGAGGCCGCCGACAAGCTGGTCTGGGTGGTGGGTGCCTCGACCTGGAGCGACGACACGCCCGGCATGAAGCTGGTGCGCGACATCTCCAAGGTCTCCGACCCCACCGGCAACGAGGCCCGCCCGGTGCACTACATCCGCGCCATCTGCTCGGTCTACTACATGAAGGAAGCCATGGAGATGGCCGCCAAGTCCGGCCCCATCACCGGCCCCGCCATCAAGAAGGCCATGGAAACCCACCCCAAGGATTGGGTCCCCGCCGGTCTGGAAGGCGTCTGCCTGCCGTCCACCTGGACCGCCGACGACCATCGCGGCACCACCACGGTCAAGGTCTATCAGGCCTCGACCAAGGGCGGCACCATCGGCATGAAGCAGGTCTATACCGCCGACATTCCGCGCCGCAAGGAATGGCTGGGCTGGTAAGGCCCAAGCCGTAGCGGGAGGCGGCCACGCCGCCTCCCGTCATTTTTCTAATGGAAACGGATACGGCCATGGCTGAACCCGCTCTCAAGCTTGCCCCCGAGGAAATCCTCCTCTCGGTGAACAACATCGAGGTGGTCTACGACGACGTCATCCTGGTCTTGAGGGGCGTCAGCCTGGACGTGCCCAAGGGCAAGATCGTCACCCTGCTGGGTCCCAACGGCGCCGGCAAGTCCACCACGCTGAAAGCCATCTCGGGCCTGCTGGGCACCGAGGACGGCGAGGTGACGCGCGGCAACATCACCTTCATGGGCGAAGAGATCGCCAACCGCGCCCCGGAAGAGATCGTGCGGCGCGGCATCTTCCAAGTGATGGAAGGCCGCCGCATCATCGAGGACATGACGGTGACCGAGAACCTGCGGCTCGGCGCCTTCACCCGCAAGGACGGCGGCGCCGCCATCCGCGACGATATCGAGAAGGTTTTCCACTACTTCCCCCGCCTGAAGGAACGCACCGGCCTGGCCGGCTATCTCTCGGGCGGCGAGCAGCAGATGCTGGCCATCGGCCGCGCCATGATGGCCCGGCCCAAGATGATCCTGCTGGACGAGCCGTCCATGGGCCTGTCGCCGCTGCTGGTCAAGGAAGTGTTCGCCATCATCGAGACCCTGTGCGCCGAGACCGGCATCACCATCTTGCTGGTGGAGCAGAACGCCCGCATGGCGCTCAAGATCGCCCAGTTCGGCTACATCATGGAATCGGGCAAGATCGTGCTGGACGGGCCCAAGGACGATCTGGTCAACAACGAGGACGTCAAGGAATTCTACCTGGGCGGCGACAAGGAACGGAAATCGTTCAAGAACTTGAAGTCCTACAAGCGCAGAAAGCGCTGGCTGTAACGCCCTCCCACCGTCATGGCCGGGCTTGCCCCGGCCATCCGTGGACCCTTAGGGCTCGAGCCCGGGGGGACGAAGGAAAGAAGACTTAATGACCGAATTCTATGATTCCCTGGAAACCCGCTCCCATGACGAGCGCGAGGCCGCCCATTTCGAGTCCCTGCCCGCCCAGGTCGCCCTGGCCAAGGCCGACTCGCCGGCCTTCGCCCGGCTGCTGGCCGACGTGGACCCGGCCTCGGTCACCGGCCGCGCCGCCCTGGCCAAGCTGCCGGTGACCCGCAAGTCGGAACTGATCGACGCCCAGCAGGCCGACCCGCCCTTCGCCTCGCTGATCAGCACGCCCCGGTCCGAACTGCGCCGCGTCTTCGCCTCGCCCGGCCCCATCTACGACCCCGAGGGCTGGGACAACGACTGGTGGCGCGTCGCCCGCGCGCTGCATGCCGCCGGCTTCCGCCACGGCGATCTGATGCACAATTGCTTCTCGTACCACTTCACGCCGGGTGGCGTGATGTTCGAGACCGCCGCCCATGCCCTGGGCTGCCCGGTGTTTCCGGCCGGCGTCGGCAACACCGACCAGCAGGCCCAGGCCATCGCCGACCTGAAACCGGCCGGCTATGGCGGCACGCCCTCCTTCCTCAAGATCATCCTGGAGCGGGCCGAGGAGATGGGTCTCGACCATTCCTCGCTGACCAAGGCCTGCGTGTCGGGCGAGGCTTTGTTGCCGCCACTGCGCCAGTCCTTGAAGGATTTAGGCGTCGACGTCACCCAGTGCTACGCCACCGCCGATCTTGGCCTGATCGCCTACGAGACCAGGGCCCGCGAGGGACTGATCGTCGACGAAGGCGTCATCGTCGAGATCGTGCGACCCGGCACCGGCGATCCGGTCCCCGAGGGCGAGGTCGGCGAGGTGGTGGTCACCACCTTCAACCAGGATTACCCGCTGATCCGCTTCGCCACCGGCGATCTGTCGGCGGTATTGGCCGGAACCAGCCCCTGCGGCCGCACCAACATGCGGCTCAAGGGCTGGATGGGCCGCGCCGACCAGACCACCAAGATCAAGGGCATGTTCGTCCATCCCCGCCAGATCGCCGAGGTGGCCAAGCGCCACCCGGAAGTCATCCGCGCCCGGCTGGTGGTGGAATCGGGCGGTGAGACCGACCGCCTGACCCTCAATGTCGAGACCAATGCCACCGGCCTGGAAGCGGCCCTGAAGGACTCTTTCCTGTCGCTGTGCAAGCTGAAGACCGAGGTGGCGTTCGTTGCCCCCGGCGGCCTGCCCAACGACGGTATCGTCATCCAAGACAAGCGAGCCTGAATCATGACCCTCACGCCTGAACTCGATCCCTTCAAGCTGGCCAAGGCCCTTTCGGCCAAGCACCTGATCGGCGGCAAGTTCGTGCCCGCCGCCCTGGGCCAGACCTTCCCGGTGGACAACCCCGCCACCTGCGAAGAGATCGCCACCGCCGCCTTCGGCACCAAGGCGGACGTCGACGCCGCGGTGGCCAGCGCCAAGGCCGCCCAGAAGGAATGGGCCAAGCAATCGGCCAGGGCGCGCGGCAAGCTGGTGGCCGAGTGCGGCCGGGTGCTGTCGGCCCACGTGGAGGAACTGGGCCGTCTGGTGGCGCTCGAGACCGGCAAGGCGCTGCGCACCGAAAGTCGGGTCGAGGCCGGGGTGCTGGCCGATATGTTCACCTTCTTCGGTGGCCTGGGCAGCGAGCTCAAGGGCGAGACCATTCCCTTCAGCCCCGACATGCTGACCGTGACGGTGCGTGAGCCCGTGGGCGTAGTAGGCTGCATCATTCCGTGGAACGTGCCGCTGCTGCTGATGGCCATGAAGGCCGCCGCCGCCCTGGTGGCCGGCAACGCCGTGGTGGTCAAGTCGGCGGAAGAGGCGCCGCTGACCGTGCTGCGCGTCGCCGAGATCATGAACACCGTGCTGCCGCCCGGCCTGTTCAACATGCTGTCGGGCTTCGGCCCCGAATGCGGCGCGCCGCTGGTCGAACACCCCGACGTCAAGAAGGTGACCTTTACCGGTTCCGTCGAGACGGGGCGCATCGTCTACAAGGCGGCGGCCGAGAAGCTGATCCCCGTGACGCTCGAACTGGGCGGCAAGAGCCCGATGATCGTCTGCGCCGACGCCGACATGGATCAGGCGGTGGCCGGCGCCCTGGCCGGCATGCGCTTCACCCGCCAGGGCCAGAGCTGTACCGCCTCGTCGCGCCTGTTCGTGCACGCCTCCATCCACGACGAGTTCGTCGCCAAGGTGAAGGCCAAGGTCGACGCCATGGTGATGGGCGATCCCTTGGACGAGAAGACCGACATCGGCACCATCGTCTCGGACGGCCAGTTGGACCGGGTCAGGAGCTACATCAAGGTGGGCGAGGAGACCAAGGGCGCCACCAAGCATGTGTGCTCGGCCATGCCCACCGACCCCAGGCTGGCCAAGGGCCGCTTCGTCCAGCCGGTGATCTTCACCGGCATGAAGAACTCGGACCGCCTGTGCCAGGAGGAAATCTTCGGCCCCGTCTGCGCCGTCATCAAGTGGACCGATTACGAAGAGGTGATCGCCCAGGCCAACGACAGTGAATACGGTCTGGCCGCCTCCATCTGGACGCGGGATTTCAAGGTCGCCATGGATGCGACCAAGCGCCTGGAAGCCGGCTTCGTCCAGGTCAACCAGAACCTGGTGGTCCAGCCGACGCTCTCCTATGGCGGCGTCAAGACCTCGGGCATCGGCAAGGAGGCCTCGCTGGAATCCATGCTGGAGCACTTCACCCACAAGAAGACCATCATCTTCAACATGAAGTGAGGAAGTCGCGTTCCTTCAACAAAGCGGCGCGCAGAGAAGCGAGATCGTTGGTGGCAACATCCCATACCAGTCTGAAATCGACGGCGAGATATTCATGGGCGATGCGGTGGCGCATGTCCCGCACCTGCTTCCACGGGATCTCCGGCCGCCGCTCGGCGATTCCATCGAGAAGATCCCTGGATGCCTCGCCGATCATCATGACCAGATGCGTCACGGCGAGTGAAGTCTTGCGGTCCATTAGGAAGGATTCCCGGTCCCTGCCACCGACGAACTCACCGATCTCGTCGATAGCGGACAGAATGGCGTCCAAGGCTTCCGTCGCGCGCCGCCTCTCAGCGAAAGACATCGACGCCGTCCTTGGCGACTTCGTCCGCCATGTAGGGCCGCAACGCGCGGCGGGTCAGCATGTCGGCCTTGCGCCCCAGCCAGTCGCTGGAGGAATCCTCGACGATGCCCAGGTCGATGTAGCTGAACTTCATCTCGGGATCGAGGTCGATCACCAGATCGATGTCGCTGTCGGGACGCGCTTCGCCGCGCGCCATGGAGCCGAATACCGCCAGACGCGTAATGCCCTTTCCCCGGAAGAAGCTCTCGTGCTCCTTCAGGATGGCGATCACCTCGGAAAGGGTCTGTACGCGTCCCATAAGGCGTATCCTACCAAAAACCAACGTATTCCGCAAAGGACAGCCCCATGACCTCCGCTGATCCCATCGTCATCGTCGGCGCCGCCCGCACCCCCATGGGCGGCTTTCAGGGCGACTTCGCCTCTCTCGCCGCCCCGGCGCTGGGCGCCACCGCCATCAAGGCGGCGGTGGAAAGGGCCGGCATCGCCCCCGATCAGGTGGACGAGGTGTTCATGGGCTGCGTTCTGCCGGCCGGTGTCGGCCAGGCCCCGGCGCGGCAGGCGTCCCTGGGCGCCGGCCTGCCGCGCTCGGCCGGCTGCACCACCATCTCCAAGGTCTGCGGCTCGGGCATGAAGGCGGCCATGCTGGCCCACGACCTGCTGGTGGCCGGTACCGCCCGGGTGATGGTGGCGGGCGGCATGGAAAGCATGTCCAACGCCCCCTATCTGCTGGACAAGGCGCGTGGCGGCTATCGCCTGGGCCACGGCAAGGTCTACGACCACATGTTCCTGGACGGGCTGGAGGATGCCTATGACAGGGGCCGCCTGATGGGCACCTTCGCCGAGGAATGCGCCGACAGCTACAAGTTCACCCGCGAGGCCCAGGACGGCTTCGCGCTGGCCTCCCTGTCCCGCGCCCAGAAGGCCATCGCCGAAGGCTCCTTCGCCGCCGAGATCGCCCCGGTCACCCTCAAGGGCCGCAAGGGCGACGTGCTGGTCGGCATCGACGAGCAGCCGGGCAAGGCCATGCCCGACAAGATTCCGACCTTGAAGCCCGCCTTCCGCGAGGGCGGCACGGTGACGGCGGCCAATTCGTCCTCCATCTCGGACGGTGCCGCCGCTCTGGTGATGATGCGCCGCTCGGAAGCCGTCCGGCGCGGCCTCGCCCCCATGGCCACCATCTTGGGACACACCAACTTCGCCCAGGCCCCGGCCCTGTTCACCACCGCCCCGGTGGGCGCCATCAAGGCGCTGCTGGACAAGGTGGGCTGCAAGGCCGGCGATATCGATCTGTGGGAGATCAACGAGGCCTTCGCCGTGGTCACCATGGCGGCCATGCACGACTTGAAGCTCGACCACGAGCGGGTCAACGTCCATGGCGGCGCCTGCGCCCTGGGACACCCCATCGGCGCCTCGGGCGCCCGCATCATCGTCACCCTGATGGCGGCGCTGAAGACCTATGGCCTGAAGCGCGGCGTGGCCAGCCTGTGCATCGGCGGCGGCGAGGCCACCGCCATGATGGTGGAGCTGGCCTAGCATGATCCCCACCGAGGAGCAGCAGTTGATCCGCGACATGGCGCGGAACTTCGCGAGAGAGAAGCTGGCCCCCAACGCCGCCCGCTGGGACCGCGAGCACCTGTTCCCCAGAGACGCCATCGCCGAAATGGGCGAGTTGGGCTTCCTCGGCATGGTGGTGCCGCCCGAATGGGGCGGCGCCGGTACCGACTACGTCTCCTACGCCATGGCGGTAATGGAGATCGCCGCCGGCTGCGGCCCGCTGTCGACCATCATGAGCGTGCACAACTCGGTGGGCTGCATGCCCATCCTCTCCTACGGCACCGACGCCCAGAAGGAGGAGTTCCTGCGCCCCATGGCACGGGGCGAGACGCTGGGCTGCTTCTGCCTGACCGAGCCCGAGGCCGGTTCCGACGCCGCCTCGATCCGCACCAGGGCGCGCAAGGACGGCGACCGCTACATCATCAACGGCGCCAAGCAGTTCATCAGCACCGCCCGGAACGGCCAGGTGGCCATCGTCTTCGCCGTCACCGATCCGCAGGCGGGCAAGCGCGGCATCTCGGCCTTCGTGGTGCCCACCGACACGCCCGGCTTCAACGTGGTCCGCGTCGAGGACAAGCTGGGCCAGCACCTGTCCGACACCTGCCAACTGGCCTTCGAGGACATGGCCGTTCCCGCCGCCCGTCGCCTGGGCGAGGAGGGCGAGGGCCTGAAGATCGCGCTCGCCAACCTGGAAGGCGGCCGCCTGGGCATCGCCGCGCAAAGCGTCGGCATGGCGCGCTCGGCCTTCGACCACGCCCTTGCCTACGCCCGCGAACGCAAGCAGTTCGGCAAGCCCATCTTCGAGCATCAGGCCGTGGCTTTCCGGCTGGCCGACATGGCGACCAAAATCGAGGTGGCCGAGCAGATGGTGCTGCACGCCGCCACCCTGCGCGATGCGGGGCGGCCGTGCCTCAAGGAGGCCTCCATGGCCAAGCTGTTCGCGTCCGAGATGGCGGAGCGCGTCTGCTCCGACGCCATCCAGATTCATGGCGGCTATGGCTATCTCGCCGATTTCCCGGTGGAACGCATTTACCGCGACGTCCGGGTCTGTCAGATTTATGAAGGAACCAGCGATATCCAGCGCCTGGTGATCTCTCGCGCCTTGGCGACGGAATAGGGGAACAGGACCATGAAAGACATCCTCGTCCACATCGACGACAGCGAGCGCTGCGCCGCCCGCCTGGACATCGCCATCGGTCTGGCCAAGAGCTTCGACGCCCGCCTGACCGGACTGTTCGCCCGGACCGAAAGCCATCGCCCCAGCGCCGTCGCCCACAAGGCCAGCGACCAACTGGTCCAGGCCCGCGACGCCGCCAAGGAAAAGTTCAACGCCGCCTGTGCCGCCGTAGGCGTCAGGTCCCGCTGGTGGCAACTGGCCCACGGCGAGCCCGGCCACGTGGTCAGCGAGACCATGTTCTGCGCCCGCTATGCCGATCTGGTGGTGATGGGCCAGACCGAGGCCAAGAGCAAGCTGGTGCCCGAGGAAATGATCGAGCACGTCATCCTGCATTGCGGCCGTCCGGTGCTGGTCATCCCCCATACCGGCAGCTTCCCCACCGTGGGCGAGCGTATCGCCCTGGCCTGGAACGCCGGCAAGGAAGCGGTCCGCGCCCTCAACGACGCCAAGCCGCTGATGCGAAATGCCAAGTCGGTGACCGTGCTCAGCCTGCGCGGCCCCTCGGACGAAGGCTCCAACGCCATGGGCGAGGTGCCCCAGGTGGATATCCTCGACCATCTGGCCGCCTGCGGCATCAGCGCCAGCGCCGAGCGGCTGGCCGGCGAGCATATCGGCAAGATGGACATGCTGCTGTCGCGCCTGTGCGACCTGGGTGCCGATCTGGTGGTCATGGGGGCGCACGGCCATTACGGCCTGTCGCTGAAGCGCGGCACCGGCACCCGCTACGTGCTGGCCCACATGACCGTGCCGGTGCTGATGAGCAATTGATGACCCATTTCAAGCCCAAGGACCCCGATTACCGCCAAAAGGTGGAGGCCAGCTTCGCCCGGCAGGCGTTCCTGGCCACCATCGGGGCCCGCATGACGGAGTTGGAGCCGGGACACTGCACCCTGGAGATGCCCACCCGTCCCGATCTGTGCCAGCAGCACGGCTTCGTCCATGCCGGCGCCACCACCACCCTGGCCGACACCGCCGCCGGCTACGCCGCCTTTTCCCTGATGCCGGCCGGCTCGGCGGTGCTGACCACCGAGTTCAAGGTCAACCTGCTCAGCCCGGCCAAGGGTGAAAAGCTGGTGGCCCGCGCCCAGGTTCTGAAGCCCGGCCGCACCCTGGTCGTGGTGCGCTCCGACGTCTACGGCGTCGAGGACGGCAAGGAGACCCTGGCGGCTACCATGCTGGCCACCATGATCTGCCTGGCGGGTGCCTCCGACCCGGTCTGATTTCCCCCATCGCCGGAGAGACGCCATGCCCCAGCCCGATCATATCGTCCGCATCGCCCTGCCCGAGGCGAGGGACTATCCCGAGGACATCGCCGCCTATTTCGCCAAGTGCGACGAGAAGCTGGGCATGCGGCCCAACGTGCTGCAGGCCTATACGGCGCGGCCCGAGAAGTTCCGCACCTTCTCGCGCTTCTACAACCAGCTGATGCTGGCCGAGGATTCCGGCCTTTCCAAGCTGGAGCGCGAGATGATCGCCGTGGTCGTCTCGTCGGCCAACCGCTGTTACTACTGCCTGGTGGCCCATGGGCAGGCGCTGCGCCAGTTGTCCGACGACCCGCAACTGGGCGAAATGCTGGTGATGAACTATCGGGTGGCGGAGCTTTCCATCCGCCAGCGGACCATGCTGGATTACGCCTGGAAGCTGACCAAGACTCCCCACGACATCGCCGAGGCCGACCGTGCGGCGTTGCGCGAGGCGGGCTTTTCCGATGCCGACATTTTCGACATCACCGACACCGCCGCCTTCTTCAATTACACCAACCGCATGGCCCACGGGCTGGACATGATGCCCAATCCCGAATACCACGGGATGAACCGCTGAGTTTTCCCGAGGGCGCCATGAAGATGCGGATGCCATGAAGATACGGATAATCGTTGCCGTCCTGGCCTGCTTGGTCGGGACCGGTCAGGCCATGGCGGAGCAGGTCCGCCTGACCTTCCTGCACGTCAACGATATCTACGAATACCGGCCCGTCGAGGGCAAGGGCGGGCTGGCCGAACTGCTCTCCGTGCTGGAGCGCGAGCGCGGCCGCAATCCCAACCCGGTGTTCACCTTCGGCGGCGACCTGCTCAGCCCTTCGCTGGCGTCCAACATCACCAAGGGCGCCCATATGGTGGAGTTCTTCAACGCGCTGGCTCCGGTGGCCGCCGTGCCCGGCAACCATGAGTTCGATTTCGGCACCGGGAACTTCGTCACCCAGATCAAGGCCTCCACCTTCCCCTGGGTCGGCTCCAACATCGAGGGCGTGGCGGGGGTCAAGCCTTCGCTGCTGGTCGAGATCGGCGGGGTCAAGGTCGGCTTTCTGGGCGTGCTGACCAAGGCCACCTCCCGCATGTCCACCACCCAGGGCGCCACCTTCACCGACGAACGCACCGCCGCCGAGGCCACCGCCCGCCAGTTGCGCGCCCAGGGCGCCGAACTGGTGGTGGCGCTCACCCACCAGGATCTGGAGGATGACCGCAAGCTGGCCAATGGAGTGAAGGGGATCGACCTGGTGCTGGGCGGCCACGATCACGATCCCATCAGCTTCCTGGAGAACGGCCCGCTGGTGCTGAAAGCCGGCCATGACGCCCATTGGCTCGGCATGGTGGACCTGATGGTCGACCGCCCCGATGCCGGCAAGACCGGCCCGACCTCCGTCACCACCGAGGGCTGGCGCTTCCTGCCGGTGACCGGCGTGGCGCCCGCTCCCGCCCTGGCCGGCGTGGTGGGCAAGACCGACGCCCTGATGGGCGAGGCGCTGGACGCCCCCCTTGCCACGCTGGCCACCGCCATGGACAGCCGCACCACCACGGTGCGGGGCGACGAGGCGGCCATCGGCAATCTGGTGGCCGACGCCCTTCGCGCCCATTTCGGCGCCGACATGGCCCTGATCAACGGCGGCGGCCTGCGCGGCAACCGCCAGTACCAGCCGGGATCGAGCCTGACGCGGCGCGACCTGCTGTCCGAGATGCCGTTCGGCAACACGGTGATGATGGTGGAGATCAGCGGCGCCCAATTGCTGAGCGTGCTGGAATACACCCTGTCGGCGGTGGAGGCCAAGGCGGGCCGTTTCCCCCAGGTGTCCGGCCTGTCCGTCACCTATGATTCCACCAGGCCGGCCGGTCGGCGCATCGTCCTGGCCCAGATCGGCGGCAAGCCGGTCGAACCCAAGCGCCCCTACCGCCTCGCCACCACCGATTATCTGGCGGGCGGCGGCGACGGCTATCAGGCTCTCAGGGAGGGCAAGGTACTGGTCAACGCCGAGGCCGCGCCGCTGCTGGTCAACGTGGTCAGCGACTACGTCGCCGCCAGGGGCACCGTCTCCCCCAAGGTCGAGGGCCGCGTGGTGGCGGTGCGCTGAGGTGCCCGCCACAGCACGCCTTGTGCACCAATCGTTCCCCCTGTAGTCTCCGGCCATGTCTGCGCCGTCCCGCATATTGCTGCCCCATGTTCCGGTGCTGGTCGCCGGGGTCCGGGGCGCGGTGGCGCTGGAGCCCGACGGCGAGTTCCGCCGCCTGAGCCGTAACGAGGCGGCGCGCTATGCCCGCAACGAGAGCCCGCTGGTCTGTCACGGTCCGGCCGTGGCGGCGCGCCTCGGAATCGAGGATTTCCTGCGCCTCGACATCCTGGAACTGTTCGCCTTCGTGCGTCCCGCCCGTTTCTGCCTGCCGACGCCGCGC
This sequence comes from Magnetospirillum sp. 15-1, assembly GCF_900184795.1. Taxonomy (NCBI): domain Bacteria; kingdom Pseudomonadati; phylum Pseudomonadota; class Alphaproteobacteria; order Rhodospirillales; family Rhodospirillaceae; genus Magnetospirillum; species Magnetospirillum sp. 15-1. Next base: position 144,867 of record NZ_FXXN01000022.1, read on the forward strand.
GGATTGGCCGATGCCATGGGCTTGGCTCATCCCGCCGATCTGGAGGACGAGGCCGAGGCGCTGATGACCTCGGTGCGCCGTCTGCTGGAGGAATTGGCGGCCCGCACCAATGCCGACACCGCCGCCAGGGCCATCGACACCCGTGGCCTCGCCTGGATGATGGCCCGTGGCGGCTGGGGCTGGGGCAACGCGGTGCTGGCGGCATTGGGGGTGCAGGGCGATTCGGGGCGGGGCGGCGGTGCCCTGCGGGTCTGGGACCGCCTGCCGGAATGGAGCGAATACGCCCCCGAGCCGCCGCCCGGCAACATTCCCGTCGATCCGGCCGAGACCCGCGCCCGCCTTGCCCAGATGCTGGGCGACGGCGCCGAGCAGCGTCCCACCCAGGCCGATTACGCTTCCGCCGTCAGCCGCGCCTTCCAGCCGCGCGAGGCCGAGGGCCATCCCCATCTGGTGCTGGCCGAGGCCGGCACCGGCACCGGCAAGACGCTGGGCTACATCGCCCCCGCCGGGCTGTGGGCCGAGAAGAACGGCGCACCGGTATGGATCTCCACCCACACCCGCAATTTGCAGCGCCAGCTGGACGGCGAGCTGGACCGCCTGTTCCCCAACGCCGCCGACAAGGCGCGCAAGGTGGTGATCCGCAAGGGCCGCGAGAACTACGCCTGCCTGCTGAACTACGAGGAGATGGTCGGGCGCAACCGCAACCAGGATATGGCGGCGGTGGGCCTGATGGCCCGCTGGCTTCTCGCCACCCGCGACGGCGACATGGTGGGCGGCGATTTCCCCGGCTGGCTGGTCGAGGTGCTGGGCCGCGCCCGCACGCTGGGCATCGCCGACCGCCGGGGCGAGTGCATCTTCTCGGCCTGCCCCCATTACCGCAAATGCTTCATCGAGCGCGCCGTGCGCCGGGCGCGCCGCGCCGACATCGTGGTCGCCAACCACGCCTTGGTGATGATCCAGGCGGCCCTGGGCGGGCTGGACGACGGCGCCCAGCCGACCCGGCTGGTCTTCGACGAGGGCCATCACGTTTTTGACGCCGCCGATGCCGCCTTTTCCGCCCACCTGACCGGCATGGAAGCCGCCGAGGTGCGGCGCTGGATTCTGGGGCCGGAGGGCGAGGCCTCGAGCCGCTCGCGCGCCCGTGGGCTGCACCGCCGCGCCGAGGATCTGGTGGGCGGATCGGAAGAGGCCATCCAGTCCCTCGACGCCGCCCTGGCCGCCGCCCGCGCCCTGCCCGGCCCCGGCTGGCTGGTGCGCATCACCGAGGGCGAGCCCCAGGGGCCGGCGGAGGCCTTCCTCGGCCTGCTGCGCCGTCAGGTCTATGCCCGCGCCGCCCATCCCGATTCCCCCTACAGCCTGGAGACCGAGACCACCGCCCCGGTGGAGGGGCTGGCCGAGGCGGCGGGTGCCCTGGCCGCCGCCCTGGGGCGCGTCGCCCTGCCGCTGCAGGTGCTGGCCAAATCCCTGGCCGCCCTGCTGGACGACGAGGCCGCCGAGCTGGAATCCGCCACGCGGTCGCGCATCGAGGGCATCTGCCGTTCCATCGAACGCCGGGTGCTGATGCCGCTGGCCGGGTGGAAGGGCATGCTGGACGGGATTGTTCAGGGAGGCGGGGTCACCGACCACAATTACATCGATTGGTTCTCCGTCGACAGGTTCGACGGCCGCGACATGGACGTGGGCATGCACCGCCACTGGATCGACCCGACCCGGCCCTTCGCCAAGGCGGTGGTCGAGCCGGCCCACGGCATCGTCATCACCTCGGCGACGCTGAAGGACGGGTCGGGCGACGTGGAGACCGACTGGCGGGCCGCCGAGCGGCGCACCGGCGCCATCCATCTGCAATCGGCGCCGGTCCGCGCCGAGGTGGCCTCGCCCTTCGACTATCCCGCCCGCACCAAGGTGCTGATCGTCACCGACGTGCGCAAGGACGACATGGATCAGGTGGCGGCGGCCTATCGCGAGCTGTTCCTGGCGGCCGGCGGCGGGGCGCTGGGCCTGTTCACCGCCATCTCGCGCCTGAAAGCGGTGCACAAGCGCATCAGCGCCCCGCTCGAGGATGCCGGCCTGCCGCTGCTGGCCCAGCATCTGGACAACATGGATACCTCGACCCTGGTGGATATCTTCCGCGCCGAGGAGCATTCGTGCCTGCTGGGTACGGACGCGGTCCGGGACGGCGTCGACGTGCCCGGCCGCTCGCTGCATCTGATCGTCTTCGACCGGGTGCCATGGCCGCGCCCCGACATCCTGCACAAGGCGCGGCGCGCCGAGTTCGGCGGCCGCGCCTATGACGACATGATCACCCGTCTGCGCCTCAAGCAGGCCTTTGGCCGGCTGGTGCGCCGCGCCGACGACCGGGGCGTCTTCGTCCTGCTGGACCCCATGATGCCGTCACGGCTGTTCGGCGCCTTCCCCTCCGGGGTCGAGCCGGTCAAGGTCGGTCTGGCCGAGGCGGTGCGCCAATGCCGCGATCTGCTGAGGCCGGCAGGAGCATAAAATTTTATGTAAATATGCTCGACTTTTTTCCTAATTCATAAGTATTATTTTCTACTCCTATTGAATAGATCTTTATTCGAAGCACACCCCTAGGTATAATCCTCCTTATGAACCGAGCGACAAGAATGCCTGCTCGGAATATTGGCGAGACGAGGCGTCCATGACGCTGCGAACCCCAGACTGCAATTTCCGATTGGTCTCGGACACCGGACAGAAATTGATCGACGCCTCGAACTCGGATGCGCTGGTCAACTTCACCCGCGAGATTCTGGCCTGTCCCCGCCTGCGAATCTGCGAGTTCGGCGATTACTGCACCATCCTCAGCGCATCGCTGCTGGCCGAACACGGCCGCCACCCTCACGATTTAATTCCAGGCTGACTTTCGCCCTATCACCGTTGACAACCATGCCTAAAGTCACATCTGATTAAAGGTGGGAATTGGCCTTTGGCATGTATGCAGGGCGGGGGCGGGAATGATCGTATGGCGCGATGCCATGTCGGTGGGTGCACCGGCATTGGATGCCGATCACAAGAAGCTGATCGACCTGATCAACCTGACCGAGCAGTGGATCGGCCAGGATAACTGGCGCCAGGTCTCGACCATCACGGATGAGCTTCTGCGCTACGTGGACGAGCATTTCCGCCGCGAGGAGGCGGTGATGGCCGCCACCCGGTACCCGGAGATCGAGCAGCACAAGAAGGGGCACGAGGCCCTGGCCTTCAAGGCCAAGCTGCTGCACGACAAGTTCAAGGCCGCCACCCTGGAGGAGGACCTGAAGACCTGCTCCCAGGTGTTGATCCGGGTGCTGACCGACTGGCTGGTCACCCATATCCTCAAGGAGGATATGAAGTACAAATCCTATATCCCCAGGAAGGCACCGCCGCCGCCCGGCCCGGTGATGGAGATGTATTCCGGCCTGCCGCCCAAGGGCGACGACGACGCCGAGCGCAAGGCGCGGCGCGAGGCCCGCAACAGGGACCTCGAATACGAGTTGCCGCCCAATCTGGCCCATCTGCTGAAACGGCTGGAATACGTGGTGCCGGAACTGCCCGCCCCCGCCCGGAAATTCGACAATTTCGAGAAGCTGTGCGAGGCGGCCATCGGCCGGCGCATCGACAAGGTGCTGGTGTTCTTCCAGCGCCACAATCCGGCGCTGAAACGCGAATTGCCGCCGTTCTTCCTGTCCTCGCCCGAATTCGCCGAGAAGTTCAAGGCGGCGGTGACCAAGTTCATCTTTCCCGCCATCTGGGACAGCCGCAACATCCGCATGCTGGCCACCAGCTACGAATGGGCCGAGGACGATACCGACAGCTTCTGGGACCACGTCACCAAACCGCTGGAGGACAGCATCCTGCAGGGCTGGAACACCGGCTGGGACGAATTGAAGCTGGTCGAGACCAAGAAGCCCGACGGCACCAAGGTCTTTCAGGTCAAGGACAACACCAAGGCGCTGCGCGAGATGCTGGCCCCCTCGGCGCCCGAGGCCTACGACCTGCCCAAGATCGGCAACCGCGAGATCGAGACGCTGCGCTCGCTGCTCGATCCCAAGAACGACTGGTGGAAGCGCCTCAATCACGCCTGGCGCATATGCCATGACCTCTACGAGCAGGAAAAGGACCCGCGCATCTTCCAGCAGAAGGCCCGCGACGGCGCCCTGCGCGACAACCTGCTGGGCGCCTTCGCCCGCTTCCCGCCGGAATGGGGCGACTTCCTGGTTCTGGCCTGTCACCGGGTGTTTCCGCGCGTCTCCACCGCCTTCCTGGAAAGCTTCGTCGCCAATTTCGGCACCACCGAGCCCCAGCGTGAACTGCACGTCCCCTACACGGTGCGCTATCTCCGTCAGGTCAAGGAAGACCCCGACATCTGGCTGCACGAGCGCCACGCCGAGCAGGAGTGGCAGAGCCAGATGAAGGAACTGTCCAACTACCTCGCCCATCGCGAGGCCGAGGAAGTCGAAAGGCGACGCTGAGGCCGGCCACCCGTTTTCCCCATGGGCGGCATGCCGAGCACCATGATTGACGCCGCCGCCACCGGGGACTAGCTTTCCGCTCTTGTCTTTTTGAACGGAAAGCAGAACCCATGTCCTCCGATACCCGCGACCTTGCCCGCTCCGCTACCGCCTGGCCTTTCCAAGAGGCCCGCGCCCTGCTGGACGAGCGTCTGAAAGGTAAAGCGCCGGACAAGGGCTATGTGCTGTTCGAGACCGGCTACGGCCCGTCGGGTCTGCCCCATATCGGCACCTTCGGCGAAGTGGCGCGCACCACCATGGTGCGCCGCGCCTTCTCGCTGCTGGCGCCCGAGATTCCCACCCGCCTGTTCGCCTTCTCCGACGACATGGACGGCCTCAGGAAGGTGCCCGACAACATCCCCAACAAGGAGATGATCGCGCCGCACCTGGGCAAGCCGCTGACCAGCATCCCCGATCCCTTCGGCACCCACGAGAGCTTCGGACACCACAACAACGCCCGCCTGCGCTCGTTCCTCGACACCTTCGGCTTCGAGTACGAGTTCCAGTCGGCCACCGAGTGGTACAAGTCGGGCCGCTTCGACGCCGCCCTGCTGGGCGTGCTCAAGCACTATGACGAGGTCATCAACGTGGTGCTGCCCACGCTGGGCGACGAGCGCCGCGCCACCTATTCCCCCTTCCTGCCGGTCTGCCCGGAAACCGGCATCGTGCTGCAGGTGCCGGTGGTGGAACGCGACGTCGACGCAGGCACCATCGTCTACCGCCGCGACGACGGCAAGCTGGTGGAAACCCCGGTGACCGGGGGGCTGTGCAAGCTCCAGTGGAAGGCCGATTGGGGCATGCGCTGGGTGGCTCTGGGCGTCGATTACGAAATGAGCGGCAAGGACCTGATCCCCTCGGTCCAACTGTCGACCCGCATCGCCTCCATCCTGGGCGGCCGGGCGCCCATGAACCTGACCTACGAACTGTTCCTGGACGACCAGGGCCAGAAGATCTCCAAGTCCAAGGGCAACGGTCTGGCCGTCGAGGACTGGTTGAAGTATGCGCCGCAGGAGAGTCTGGCGCTGTTCATGTACCAGAAGCCCAAGACCGCCAAGCGCCTGTATTTCGACGTCATCCCGCGTGCCGTGGACGAGTATCTGGCCTATCTGGGCAAGTTCCCGTCCGAGGAGCCGGGCAAGAAGCTGGACAATCCGGTGTGGCACATCCACGGCGGCAAGCCGCCGGCCGAGGATGCCCACCTGTCGTTCAACATCTTGCTGAATCTGGTCAGCGTCTGCCACTCCGACGATCCGGCGGTGATCTGGGGCTTCATCAAGCGCTACGCGCCCGGCGCTCAGCCTGAAACCGCCCCCATCCTGGGCGGGCTGGTGGGCTATGCCATCGCCTATTACCGCGACTTCGTTCTGCCCAACAAGAAATACCGCAAGGCCACTCCCGACGAGGTCGAGGCCTTCGCCGCGCTCAAGACCGGGCTCGAAGCCCTCGCCGCCGACGCCACCGTCGAGGACATCCAGAATCTGGTCTACGAGATCGGCAAACGCCCCTGCTTCGCCGACCTCAAGGCATGGTTCAAGGCCTGCTACGAGGTGCTGCTGGGCAATGACCAGGGTCCGCGCATGGGCAGCTTCATCAAGCTGTTCGGCGTCGCCGAGACCATCGCCCTGCTGGACAAGGCCATCGCCGGCCAGGATATGTAGTCAGGGATCACTGTGCAGGGCCAGCCACACGGTGGGCTGGTCCGGCGCCGTCCATTCCACCCGGTGGCGGCAATGGGCGGGCAACAGCATCCAGTCGCCGGGGGTCAGGGCGTGGGCCTTGGCCTCGCCGTCGATGCGCAGCATGGCGGCCCCCTTGATCAGCACCACCCACTCGTCGTCGTCCTGATCCAGCCAGACACCCTCCGGGGTGGCCTGACCGTTGGAGACGATACGCAGCAGGCGGAAGCGCCCGCCTTCCAGCAGGGTGTCGAACACTTCCTCGTCGAAATCCGATTCCGTATGGGCGAGCAGGCTTCCGACGGTGGGGGCGGTGGGCTTATCCATGACTAGGATTTGCGCCCACACCGCCCCGACGTCAAGACTCGACCTTTTTCTTACCGCCGATGCGCGGCTCCTCGCCCCGGATCAGGCGGACGATATTGGCCTTGTGGCGATAAAAGCCCATCACCGCCAGACCGGCGGCCATCAGGGCGTATTCCGGACCGGCGAAGTACAGGGCGAAGCCGGGCGAAGCGGCCAGGGCGATCAGCGCCGACAGCGACGAGATGCGGAAGATGGTGGCGGTCACCAGCCAGGTGCCGATGCAGGCCAGCCCCACCGGCCACGCGGCGGCCAGCAGAGTGCCGATGGTGGTGGCGACACCCTTGCCGCCCTTGAAGCCCAGCCAGATCGGGAAATTGTGCCCCAGCACGGCGGCGAAGCCGGCCACCGGCACCATCTCCTTGCCCAGCAGCCCCCAGACGAGGCCCACGGCAATGGCGCCCTTGCCGCCGTCCAGCAGCAAGGTGGCCAGCGCCAGCCCCTTGCGGCCGGTGCGCAGTACGTTGGTGGCGCCGATATTGCCCGAGCCGATCTGGCGGATATCACCCAGCCCGGCGAGGCGGGTCAGCACGAGGCCGAAGGGAACGGAGCCCAGCAGGTAGCCGCCCAGCGCGGCGAGGATGAGGGCGGTCATGTGCTGGCCCCCTCCCCAGCCCTCCCCCGGCATGGCCGGGGGAGGGAGAAGAGAACGGCGGCCCTCCCCCGGCCATGCCGGGGGAGGGGGACGAGAGCGGAACTCCCTCCCCCGTGCGAAGCATGGGGGAGGGTCGGGGTGGGGGCCTTACGCATCGTGCGTATACACCGTCCGCCCGTCGACGATGGTGCGCATCACCATGCCCTGCACCGGACGGTCGTCAAAGGGGGAGTTCTTGGACTTGGAATGGAAGGTCTTGGCGTTGACCTTCCAGCCGCGATCGGGATCGAACAGCACCAGATCGGCCGCCGCGCCCACCTTGAGCCGGCCCGCCGCCAGCCCCAGGATGGAAGCGGGCGCGCAAGTGATCAGCTTCAGCGCCTCGATCAGGCTCATATGGCCGTTATGGGCGAGGTCGAGCGTCACCGGCAGCAGGGTTTCGAGGCCCACACCACCGAACTCGGCGGCGGCGAAGGGCACCCGCTTGGAATCCTGGTCCTGGGGCGCATGGTCGGAGGCCACCGCGTCGATGGTGCCGTCCCGCAGGCCCTCGACCACCGCCTGCCGGTCGGTTTCCGAACGCAGGGGCGGCGACAGCTTGGCGAAGGTGCGGTAGTCCTTCACCGCCAGTTCGTTCAGCGCGAAATAGGGCGGCGCGGTATCGCAGGTGACCGCGAGGCCCTTGGCCTTGGCCTTCCTGATGATCTCGACGCCTTCCCTGGTGGCGACGTGGGCGGCGTGGTAGCGCCCGCCGGTGATCTCCACCAGCCGCATGTCGCGCTCCAGCATGATGGCCTCGGCGGCCACCGGAATGCCCGACAGACCCATGCGGGTAGCCAGTTCGCCCTCGTTCATCATGCCGCCCTCGGCCAGCGAGGGCTCCTCGGGATGCTGGACGATCAGCAGGCCGAAGGTGGCGGCATAGGTCAGCGCCCGGCGCATCACCTGGGCGTTGCGGATGGCCCGGATGCCATCGGTGAAGCCCAGGGCGCCGGCCTCGGCCAGCATGCCCATCTCGGCCAGTTCCTTGCCTTCCACCCGCTTGGTGGCGGCGGCATAGGGATAGACCTTGGCCAGACCGATCTTGCGGGCGCGGCGCGCCACGAATTCCACCGTGGCGACCTCGTCGATCACCGGATTGGTGTTGGGCAGGCAGACCATGGAGGTGACACCGCCGGCCACCGCCGCCTCGCCCGCCGATTTCAGGGTCTCCTTGTGCTCCTCGCCCGGCTCGCGCAGTTGGACGCGCATGTCCACCAGACCGGGAGCGAGACAGAGGCCCTTGCAGTCCACCACCTCCATGCCCGACGGCACGCCGCCCTGGAACAGGCCGGGGCCCACGTCGGCGATGGTCTCGCCGTTGGTCAGCAGCGCGCCCTTGGTATCCAGCCCGGAAGCGGGGTCGAGCAGGCGGGCGTTGACATAGGCCACCAGGCCCGAGGAATTGCGGGCGCCCATCAGGCAGCTCCTTCGGTGGAACGGGTCAGGTCGCGGGTCAGCATGTCGAGGCAGGCCATGCGCACCGCCACGCCCATCTCCACCTGCGAGCGGATCAGCGAACGTTCCACGTCGTCGGCCACGTCGGAATCGATCTCGACGCCGCGGTTCATGGGGCCGGGATGCATGATCACCGCGTCGGGTTTGGCGATCCCCAGCTTCTCGCGGTCCAGGCCGAAGAAGTGGAAGTACTCGCGGATGCTGGGGATGAAATTGCCGCTCATGCGTTCGTTCTGGATGCGCAGCATCATGATGACGTCCACGTCGGCCAGGCCCTTCCTCATGTCGTGGAAGACCTCGACGCCCATGCGGTCCAGGCCCGACGGCAGCAGGGTGCGCGGCCCGATCAGCCGCACATGGGCCCCCATGGCGTTCAGCAGGTAGATGTTGGACCGCGCCACGCGGGAATGGCGCACGTCGCCGCAGATGGCGACGTTGAGGCCGGACAGCTTGCCCTTCCGGCGCCGGATGGTCAGGGCGTCGAGCAGGGCCTGGGTCGGGTGCTCGTGACTGCCGTCGCCGCCGTTGATCACCGCGCAGTTGACCTTTTCGCTCAGCAGCTTGACCGCGCCCGAATCCGGATGGCGCACCACCAGCACGTCCAGGTGCATGGCGTTGAGCGTCATGGCGGTGTCGATCAGGGTCTCGCCCTTCTGCACCGAGGAGCCCGCCGACTGCATGTTGATCACGTCGGCGCCCAGACGCTTGCCGGCCAGTTCGAAACTGGTGCGCGTGCGCGTCGAGTTCTCGTAGAACAGGTTGATGACCGTGCGGCCGCGCAGCAAATTCTTGCGCTTGTCGCTGGAGCGATTCTGTTCGACGTAGCCTTCGGCCAGGTCGAGCAGGCTGGTGATCTCGCTCGGGGCCAGTCCCTGGATGCCGAGGAGATGACGGTGCGGAAAGCGGGCGTCTGTCATGGTCCGCGAACTATAGTGCCAGCCGGCCCGCCGGGCAAGGTGGCGAGACATGCCATGCCCCCAAACAGTCACACACTGTGTCTTGCACCCGGATTGAAAGTGCATCCACAATACATGAACGAAACCCGATGAAACTGGGTCGATGGCCGCTGGAGAGGGACGTCTGGGATTGAGGGTCCGTATCGCCGTGGCGATTGCGGCGCTTTGCCTTGTCTCGATCATCGTGGTGGTCGGCTATCTGCGCCATGCGCTGGAGCGTCAGGCGACGGCCCAGTGGACCCGCGAGCGCGGCCAGGTGGCCGCCGCCCTGGCGGCCGGCTTCGACCGCTCCATCGACGAGATGATCGGCGACCTGCACTTCGTCGCCGGCATACCGGCCATGGCGAGCCTGCCCGACCTGGAGCGGGTGGACCGCGCCATCAACGGCATTCCCGCCGACGCCGACGCCGAGAAGCGGCACCTGCTGGACGGGCTGCTGGAGGACGGGCGCTTCTCGGTGCTGTTCGTGCTGCAGCCCAACGGCGACCACTATCTCAGCCATCCCTTCAACGTGCAGCAGGCGCTGAAGCGCTTCAATCTGGCCGACCGCCCCTATTTCCAGGAGGCGACCCGCAGCGGCTATCCGGTGGTGTCCGACGCCTTCACGGGGGCCGACGGCATTCCGGCGGTGGCCATCGATGTGCCGAGCCTCGGCGAGGACGGCAAGACGATCCTGCATCTGGGCGGCGTCATCCATCTGCCCAAGCTGACCGAGATCTTCGCCACCGCCATTCTGCCGCCCTTCGACATGGGCATGCTGGTTGACCGCCAGGGCACGGTGATCGCCGCCGCCGGGCGCGGCCAGACGGTCGAGGCCCCCGACACCGCCCTGGCCGCCGCCCTCAAGGCCTTTCAGGACACCTCGCCCATCCCGGGCAGGGCGGTGGTCACAAGCTATTTCAGCCGGACGGGTGACGGGGAGATACTCGCCTCGTTCGTCCGGCTGCACAGCGGCTGGACGGTGGCGCTGGCCCGCCCCCGCTCCAGCTTCGTGGACGAGATCGCCCCCGAGGTCGCCAGCATCTCCACCATGGCCGGCGCCCTGCTGTTGCTGGTGTCGGCCATCGGCTTCGCCATCGCTCACCATATCGTCGGGCGCTGGGAGGGGGCCCGCCGCGCCCTGGTCACCGCCCACGACGAGTTGGAGACCCGGGTGCGCGAGCGTACCGCCGCCCTGGACGCCAGCCGCCGCGAGCTGTCGGCCAAATCGCGGACGCTGGAAACCATTCTCGACAATATCGGCCAGGGCATCAGCGTCTATGACGACAGCCTGCGCCTGATGACCAGCAACCGCCGCTTCGCCGAATTGCTGCGCCTGCCCGCCGACATGGTCCGTCCCGGCATGCGGCTGGAGGATTACCTGCGCTTCAACGCCATGCGCGGCGAATACGGCCCCGGCGACCCCGAGGCGCAGGTGGCCGAGCGCATGACCCTGGCCCGCAGTTTCCAGCCCCACCGCTTCCAGCGCCAGCGCGCCGACGGCACCGCGCTGGAAATCATCGGCAACCCGCTGCCCGAGGGCGGTTTCGTCGCCACCCACACCGACATCACCGAGGCCAAGCGGGCCGAGGAAGCGCTCCGGACCCTGTCGCGCGCCGTGGAGCAGAGCCCGGTTTCGGTGATCATCACCGATCCGCGCGGCAACATCGATTACGTGAACCCGAAATTCGTCGAGGTCTGCGGCTATACCCTGGACGAGGTGCGCGGGCTCAATCCCCGCGTCCTGAAGTCGGGCCAGACTCCGGATACGGTCTACCGCGACCTGTGGAAGACCATCGCCGCCGGCGGCACCTGGGAAGGCGACCTGCAGAACCGCAAGAAGAACGGCGACCTGTATTGGGAGCGCGCCTCCATCTCGCCCATCCGCTCGCCCGACGGCACCATCTTGCACTTCCTGGCCGTCAAGGAGGACATCACGGCCAGGAAGGCCGGCGAGGACGCCCTGGTCGCCGCCATGCAGGCCGCCGAGGACGCCAACCGCGCCAAGACCGTCTTTCTGTCGCATATGAGCCACGAGCTGCGCACGCCGCTCACCGCCGTGCTGGGCTATACCGAGATCATGAGCAGCGAGATGGCCGGGCCGCTGCCGCCCTATCACGCCGACTTCGTCACGGCCATCGCCGACAGCGGCCGCCACCTGCTGTCCATCATCGACGAGGTGCTGGACATCAGCCGCATCGAGCTGGGCAGCTACCGTATCATCCACGCCCCCGCCGATCTGGCGACCATCGCGCGGGAATGCGTCGGCATGCTGTGCCCGCAATGCATCGCCAAGGACGTCGAGCTGCGGCTGGAGGCGGCAGGAGAAATGCCGCAGACCACCGACGCCCGCGCCATCCGCCAGATTCTCATCAATCTGCTGGGCAACGCGGTCAAGTACACCGAGGCTGGCGGGCATATTTCCGTGACCCTTGACCGCGCCGGCGGCGATCCACGCTTCACCATCGCCGATACCGGCTGCGGCATTCCCGCCGACAAGCTGTCGCGGATCTTCGAACCGTTCCAGCGGGTCGATCCGCTGTGTGCCGATCCCGCCCGCGGCGTCGGCCTTGGGCTGGCCATCTGCCGGCGCATCGTCGATCTGCTGGGCGGCACCATCGCCATCGAGTCCACCCCCGGCAAGGGCACCACGGTCACCGTGGTGTTGAGGGAGTCGCCCTGATCCGCGGCATGGAAGGAGAGTCCGACGGTCTTCACGACATATGGGGTGGAGACCCGATCACCGTCGTGACACTTCGTCATTTTGCGGTTAGATTTGACAAACATTTGTCCTTCCCGAGATTCCGATCCCATGTCCTTTCCGACCGAAATCACAGATTTCCTGGGCATTCTCGATGAAAGCCCGGTCGGAGTTTCCGTGTCCCGGCGCCGGGACGGCGTGGTGGTATTCGCCAACCGCCGCTTCTGCGAAATCACCGGTCTGGCGCGCGAGCACTGTATCGGCCACCCGGCCCGGCGCCACTTCGCCGACGACGCCCAGCGCCACGAGGTGGTGCGGCAATTAAGGGAAGCGGGCGAGATCGTCGATGCCGACGTGAAGTTCTTCCGCGTCGACGGCTCGTCGTTCTGGTCGGTGCTGACCATCCGCCCCGCCACCCTGGACGGCGAGGCGGTGAACCTGGCCTGGATCTATGACGTCAGCAAGCGCAAGCAGGCGGAGCAGGCCATCCTGGACGGCCGCGCCCTGATCCGCGCCATGTTGGATTCCTCCACCGACGGCATCGTGCTGCTGAACGCCACCGGGACCATCCTGGCGCTCAACGCCGCCGCCTCGGCCATCTTCGAGAAGAACGGCGAGGACCTGCCGGGCCAGGCGGTGTGGGACCATCTGCCGGAATCCGTGGCCGCCCCCATGCGCCGGGGTATCGAAGGCGTCCTGGCCGGGGGCCAGACCGTCGAGAGCCACCACGCCATCGGCGCCCGGCTGTTCGATGTGCACATGCACCCGGTGGTCGATGCCGCCGGCCGGCACGACCGGGTGGCGGTGTTCTCGCGCGACGTGACCCAGGTCCACCAGCGCCGCCAGCAGCTGCGCAAGCTGGAAACCGCCCTGGAGCAGGCCCCGGTCTCGGTGATGATCACCGATTCCCACGGCGCCATCGAATACGTCAACCGCGCCTTCGTCCTGGTTTCGGGCTATTCCGAGGACGAGGTGCTGGGCCGCAATCCCCGCCTGCTGAAGTCGGGGGAAACGGTGGCCTCGGCCTATCGCGACATGTGGCATTGCCTGTCGTCGGGGGCCACCTGGCAGGGCGAGCTGTGCAACCGCGCCAAGGACGGCAGCCTGTTCTGGGAATACGCCACCATCTCGCCCATCCGCGACGACGACGGCACCGTGACCCATTTCATGGCGGTGAAGGAGAACATCACCCAGCGCAAGGAGACCGAGCTTCAGTTGGTCCATCAGGCCACCCACGACACCCTGACCGGCCTGCCCAACCGCGTGCTGCTGGAAGACCGCGTCTACCACGCCATCGAGGTCGCCAAGCGCGAGGGTGGGCGCATCGGCCTGATGTTCCTCGACCTGGACCGCTTCAAGATCGTCAACGACAGCCTGGGCCACGTGGCGGGCGACCAGTTGCTGAAGGTGGTGGCCGACCGCCTGCGCCACACGCTCCGGCGCTCCGATACGGTGGCGCGCCTGGGTGGCGACGAATTCGTGGTGGTGCTGACCCATTTCCAGAGCAGCAGCGAACTGGCCGAGGTGGCGGAAAAGATCGCCGCCGCCCTGGACGAGCCGGTGGAGCTGTCCGGCCACAAGGTGCATGTGGGCGCCAGTATCGGCATCGCGCTCTATCCCGACGACGGCGACAACTTCAACGCCCTGATGAAGGACGCCGACACCGCCATGTACCGGGCCAAGCAGAAGGGGCGCAACACCTTCTGCTTCTATGATTCCCACATGAACGACGAGGCGCTGGACCGCCTCAAACTGGAAGAAGCCCTGCGCCGCGCCCTGGTGCGCGGCGAGTTCCAGCTGTTCTACCAGCCGCAGGTCGACCTGCAGACCGGCCTGACCTCCGGGGTCGAGGCGCTGATCCGCTGGAACAGCCCCGAGCGCGGCCAGGTCTCGCCCGGCCTGTTCATCCCGGTGGCCGAGGAAAGCAACCTGATCTCCATGATCGGCTGGTGGGTGCTGGAGGAATCGTGCCGGCAACTGGCCGCCTGGCGCGAGGACGGCCTTACCGGCCTCAAGGTGGCGGTCAACGTCTCGGGCCGGCAATTCCTCAACCACGCCCTGGTGGAATGCATCTCCGACCTGATGGCCCAATACCAGATTCTGCCGAATCAGCTGGAAATCGAACTGACCGAGAGCACGGTGATGGCCGAGCCCGACCGAGCCATCGAACAGTTGAACCGCCTGCGCGAGATCGGCATCCAGGTGTCGGTGGACGATTTCGGCACCGGCTATTCCAGCCTGTCCTACCTGAAGCGGCTGCCGCTCAGCACCATCAAGGTGGACCGCTCCTTCGTGCACGACGTCAACAACCAGAGCGACAACGCCGCCATCGTCTCGGCAATTCTGGGTTTGGCCGATGCGCTGGACATGTCCATCGTCGCCGAGGGCGTGGAGACCGAGGGCGAGGAACAGCACCTCAAGGACGCCGGGTGCATCAAGGTCCAGGGCTTCCGCTATGCCAAGCCCATGCCCGCCGACCAACTGGCCGCGTGGATGCTGCGCCAGAAAAGCTGAATCCGACATTCCCTACTGGTCTTACCCGATGACGCGCCCCACCTAGTGGGGTAGCATTGTCACAACTTGTTTAATGTGTCGGCGATCCAGACCCCATGAATAATATGCCTGCCGCGCCAGATTCCCCATCCGGCACGCCCCCCGGTGCCGCCTCCGGCAATGCCGCGGCGGCGGCGGCGGAGCGACGGCGCAAGAAGCGCGGCACGGGCCTGACCCTGCGGTTCAACATCCTGACCGCCTTCGCCACCCTGCTGAGCGTCACCGTCGTCACCCTGGTGGCCTTCGCCTACCACAAGAACTCCATCTCGGTGCTGGAGCTGATGGGCCGCTTCGTGGAGCGGGTGTCGGCCTCGGGCATTTCCAGCAGCATGGCGCTGCTCGACCCGGTGGAAACCAGCGTCCAGGCCACCGCCCAACTGGCGGCCATCGACGAGGCCAAGGCCCGCGACGGCACGCTGTTCCCCTACATGACCAGCATCCTGCAGACCCAGCCGCAACTGCAGAGCCTTTATCTGGCCTTCGACAAGGACGGGCGCTTTCTTCAGGCCTTCCCCATTCCGCCGGGTGCCGCCAAGTTCGGAGCCCACGACGCCAAGCCGCCGGAAAAAGCCCGGTTCGCGCTGCGCGTCGTCGATCGCAGGGACGGCCGGTACACCGACGTCTGGACCTACGTCACGACGACGGGCGAGGTCGTGGGGTCCGAGACCTCCAACGAGCTGAACTACGACCCCCGCCCCCGGCCCTGGTACAAGGACGCCATCGCTACCAAGGGGCTCATCTGGAGCGACCTGCTGGTCTATACCAGCAACCGGCAGCCCGGCATCACCGCCGCCTACCCCATCTTCGCCGCCGACGGCAGGGTGATCGGCGTCGCCGCCGCCAACGTCTCCACCAACCAGATGTCCGACTTCCTGGCCAGCCTGGACCTGGGCAAGACCGGGGTGGCCTTCATCGTCGACGAGAAGGAGCAGTTGATCGCCCATCCCGACGCCAGCCGCACGGTGCGTCAGGACGGCCTCAAATACTCGCTGGTCAAGGCCGATCAACTGGGCGAGCAGGTCATCACCGACGCCTTCGCCGCCTATCGCAAGGATAAGACCCGCACCGTCAGCTTCGATTCCGGCGGGCATCGCCGCCTGGGCTCGTTCAATCCCTTCCCCGCCGACCTGGGCAAGAGCTGGCTGATGGTCATCATCGTGCTGGAAGACGATTTCGTCGGCACGCTGAAGGAGAACAGCCGCGATCTGGTGGTGGTCGGCTTCGCCGTCATGGTGATCGGCCTGCTGCTGGTGGCCATCCTGGCCAACTGGATCACCCGGCCGCTGACCCTGCTGACCCATGAGATCCAGAAGATCCAGAAGTTCGATCTGGCCGGCCCCATCGCGCTGCACGCCATCGTCAAGGAGGTCAATGAACTCATCCACTCGATGAACATGATGAAGCGGGCGCTGCGCACCTTCGGCATGTTCGTGCCGCGCGATCTGGTGCGCGAGCTGGTGGCCAGCGGGCGCCCCATCGAGCTGGGCGGTCAGGACCGGACGCTGACCGTGATGTTCACCGACGTCGCCGACTTCACCGGCCTGTCCGAGCGCATGGCGGCGGGCGACCTGCTGGTCCACGTCTCGCGCCATCTGGCGGCCATTTCCGAATGCGTGGCCGAGGAAGAGGGAACCGTCGACAAGTATGTGGGCGACGCGGTGATGGCCTTTTGGGGAGCCCCCACCTGGCGCGACGACCACGCCCTGCACGGCTGCATCGCCGCGCTGAAGTCCCGCCGGGTCCAGGCCCTGATGAACGCCGAGTGGGCCGCCCAGGGACTGCCCACCATGTTCGTGCGCATCGGCCTGCACACCGCGCCGGTGATCGTCGGCAATATCGGCTCGTCCTGGCGCATGAGCTACACGGCCATGGGCGACGGCGTCAACGTCGCCTCACGCCTGGAAGGCGTCAACAAGGTCTACGGCACCCAGATCTGCATCAGTCAGGCGGTGCTCGACGCCGCCGGACCGTCGGTGCTGGCCCGCCCGCTCGATCTGGTGGCGGTCAAGGGCCGCAAGGCCGGCGCTCAGGTCTATGAACTGCTGGGTCTGCGCGAGGGCAACCCGGACCTCGCCCCGACGCCCCAGGACCTGGAAACCTGCCGCCTGACCGAGGAGGCCTTCACCGCCTACCGCGAGCGCCGCTGGTCCGACGCCATCGCCGCCTACGGGCGGCTGGCCGCCCAGGCCCCGGCCGACAAGGTGCCGGCCATCTTCATCGAACGCTGCCGTCACTACCTGACCGACCCGCCGCCGGCCGACTGGACCGGCGTCTATGAGATGAAGACAAAATAGAATAGCACAACCTAGGCGGCGATAGATGGATGGCGCGCGCACCTATTCGGAACCGCCCAATGCGATACAAATACGATTCCGCACATATAAAAGCTAAGTAGAAATCCCTTTCCCATGAATGAAGGAAGGCCCGTGAAATTTCGTCGCGCCTGGACATCTTAAGGATTGGAGCGCTGACCGATTATTTATGGCAACCTTGACGTAAGTCATACATGCAGCCACCTTCATGCCGGGGATTTCAGCCCCTCTCAATCACCGTCTAGCCCTAGTTGAATTGCTAGGTCTTGATATCTGGCTTGATTGCCCCATTAGAGCGCAACTATTCTGCACCCTCAGAAGTTTTGACACTATATGGTGCAGAAGTGGACGGTTCCACCGTTGAAAGCAATTTGACAGAGCGGGAACGTGACGTCTTACAGCTTATTGCCTCTGGAAAGAGCAGTAAGGAAATCGCGCGCCATCTGGGAATATCCATTGGCGGTGTCAATTTTCACATCTTGAATGCAATGAAAAAACTTGGCGCCGCGACCCGGGCGCATGCGGTGGCCCGCGCTATCTTCCTTGGGCTTCTTCTGCCGGAGATCGGGCGGAACTGATACGCCGCCGTGACCGACGACCGTTTCGGCATGCTGGGATGGGGGCCTTGCGGGATATTTTGGACAGCACACTGGAAAGCGGAACCGAGGGACCCGACAGACAGGTTCTGTTCGAGGGCGCCACGCTGGCCATACTGGCCCGCGTGCTGGAAGGCGGAACACGGGTCGATCTGGCCGTATCCGACTACCTCGCCCTCTTTCCCATCGGGGCAGACGAATCCCATATCCGGGCGGACCTGATCATCTGTGTCTCCGACTGCCACAGCCTGCTGCTGCGCGCCGCCGGCCGGCACCCGGAAAGCGCCCGGCTGGTTCTCGACGACACGACCCGCGCATGGCGAAGCACCGATGCCGCCGACCGCCTGGACGCCAAGCTCGGAATTACCCGAATTCAGGCCTGCATCGGCAACATCCGCCGGGCCATCGGCCCCATCGCCTGACGCCCCTCCTCCGAATCGCTTCGAGTCGCATTTCGTGCTACAATAACCGCTGACGTTGGAAGAAGTTGGGGAGGAGGACGCCATGTCCGTCTCCGCTGTTTCATCGGTCACGGCCACGCAAACCAGTTACCCGATCCTGGTGAACGGTTTCCTGTGCTTCAGCGCGGCCGATGTCGCCGCCGCGCGCGATTTCACCAACCCGCGCGCCGACCAGAACACCTCGGCCCAGAACACCTCGGCCCTGAATCAGATCGGTTCGTCGCAGCAATACCCGCGCACCATCAACGGCCAGCAGGTCTTCAACGATGCCCAGGCGGCGGCGGCCCGCAATTTCACCAGCGCCAACCGGCCGCAGACGTCGGGGACGCGCGGGACCATCTTCGACTTCTATGCCTGAACCGCCGGCACACGCCCCACCATCACCGCGAAGCTGACGTTCTTGTAGCGGCATTCCACCTCGGCCAGCCCCGCCTGGCGCAGCCAGTCCAGTTGCGGCGCCAGCGGCGTGCGGCGGTCCAGGGTCTGGCGCTCGATGGCCGCCGCGATGTCGGCCGCCGACACGCCCGCCCGCCGGATGGCCTCGTGCCAGTGCCGCCAGTAGCGGGCCTCCATCTCTGGAGTGTCGCCGGCCACCTGATCGGCGTTGATCACCACGCCGCCGGGCTTGGCGGCACGGGCCATGGCGGCATAGACCGCCCGCTTGCCCTCGTCCTCCAGATGGTGGATGGACAGCGCCGACATCACCACGTCGTAGACGCCGTCCTCGGCGAGAGCGAGATGATTCATCACCCGGAATTCCACCCCGGGCTTCCGCCCGGCGAAACGCTCCTGGGCGCGCGCCAGCATGTCCCCGGCCAGATCGGTCAGCACCAGACGGGCATCGGGCCGCCGCTCGGCCACCAGGGCGGACAGCAAACCGGTGCCCGCCCCCAGGTCGAGGATGCGGGCACCGGCCGGGGCGAATTCCGCCGCCAGATCGACGGCAGCGCCGTAGAAATCGTCGAAGCAGGGAATCAACCGCCGCCGCAATCCATCATAGGAGCGGGCGGCGCCATTGAAGGCGGCTTCGATGGTTAAAGGCATATTACACTTCCCTGAAATAAGGAGCTTTCCAACATCGGGGTATATTGGACTATCATTCCCCCTCGACGCCAGCCGAGGAAGGATCATCCGTGAGCCAGGAACATCCCTTTGCCCAATACGTCCGCATTCTCGGCAAGGGGCCGCGCCTGTCCCGGCCGCTGACCTTCGAGGAGGCCCGCGACAGCTTCGCCATGGTGATGCGGGGCGAGGTGGAACCGGTGCAACTGGGGGCCTTCCTCTGCCTGCTCCGGGTCAAGACCGAGACGCCGGAGGAGGCCGCCGGTCTGGCCGCCGCCATCCGCGCCACCATCGCGCCGCCCGAAGACGCGCCGAAGGTCGACCTGGACTGGTCGTCCTACGCCGGCAAGACCCGTCAGTTGCCCTATTACCTGCTGGCCGCCCTGGCCCTGGCCGGCCACGGCATCCGGGTATTCATGCACGGCTCAGAGGGCCATACCGCCGGACGGGTGTGGACGTCCGAGGCCCTGGCCGCCCTGGGTCTGGCGCCGAGCACCTCCGTGGCCGAGGCGGGCGCCCGGCTGGAGCGGGGCAATTTCGCCTACATGACGCTGGAGCACCTGTCGCCGCCGCTCCACACCATCATGGAACTGCGCCACAAGCTGGGCCTGCGCTCACCCGTCCATACGGTGGCGCGGCTGGCCAATCCGTTCGGCGCGGCCTGCGCCCTGTCCAGCGTCTCCCACCCGGCTTACGCCCCGGTGCATCAGGAGGCCTCGCGCCTGCTGGGCGAGCAGCGCATGGCGGTGTTCAAGGGCGAGGGCGGCGAGGTGGAGCGCCGGCCGGAAAAGGCCTGCGAGGTGCTGTCCCTGGTGGACGGCGTGCCGCATTCCGAGGACTGGCCCGCCTTGGTCGACGGCGCCCGCCCCCACGAGGAGCATCTGGACCTCGGCCGCCTGAAGGCGCTGTGGAGCGGTGCCGAGACCAACGAAATGGCCAGCGCCGCCATCGCCGGCACTATCGCCATCGCGCTACGGGCCATGGGCCGCGCCGGTTCGGTGGACGAGGCCGAGGGCATGGCCCAGGTGCTGTGGCGCGAGCGGAACAAGAGCACGGTTCCGGGGGCCGCTTGACCACTCGCCCCGCTCCCCGGCTGCTGATCTCGGCGGCCCACAAATCCTCGGGCAAGACCACGGTGACGGTGGGCCTCGCCACCGCCTTGGCGGCGCGGGGGCTGACCGTCCAGCCGTTCAAGAAGGGGCCTGACTACATCGATCCCCTGTGGCTGAGCGCCGCCACCGGGCGGGCCTGCCGCAACCTGGATTTCCACACCCAGCCGCCGGCCTTGATCCGCGAGACCTTCGAGCAGGATTGCCGCGGCGCCGATATCAGCCTGATCGAAGGCAACAAGGGCCTTTACGACGGCGTCGACCTGGAGGGCGCCAATTCCTCGGCCATGCTCGCCCAGTGGCTGGAGGCCCCGGTGGTGCTGGTGGTGGACTGCCAGGGCATGACACGGGGCATCGCGCCGCTGCTGATCGGCTATCAGGCCTTCGACCCGACCTTGAAGATCGCCGGCGTCATCCTCAACAAGGTCAGCGGCCCGCGCCACGAGAAGAAGCTGCGCGAGGTCGTCGCCCACTACACCCGCATTCCCGTGCTGGGCGCCGTGCATCGCGGCCCCGACATGGAGATCATGGAGCGGCACCTGGGGCTGGTCCCCGCCAACGAGGCCGAAGCGGCGGCCGCCGCCATCGCCCGGCTGGCCGGGGCGGTGTCGTCCCAGGTGGATCTGGATGCCCTGATCGCCCTGGCCGAGGCGGCACCGCCGGTGGAGGTGGCCGAAAGCCTCCCGGCCATTTCCAGCCCTCCCAAAATCCGTATCGGCATCGCGCGGGACGCCGCCTTCGGCTTCTATTACCGCGACGACCTGGAGGCGCTGGCGGCGGCCGGCGCCGAACTGGTGCCGTTCGACGCCACCCGCGACCCGCATCTGCCGCCCGGCCTGGACGGGTTGTTCATCGGCGGCGGCTTTCCCGAAACGCAGGGCGAGGCGCTGGAGGCCAATGCCGGCCTGCGGGCCGAAATCCGCGAGAGGGGTCTGGCCGGGCTGCCCATCTACGCCGAATGCGGCGGGTTGATGTACCTGTCGCGCGCCATCGTCTGGAAGGGCGAAAAGCGCGCCATGGTCGGCCTGATCCCCGCCGACGCGGTGATGCACAAGGCGCCGCAGGGCCGCGGCTATGTCCGCCTGCGCGAGACCGCCGCCTTCCCCTGGCCCCGGCTGGAGGACGGCCCCGGCGTGCTGCCCGCCCATGAATTCCACCATTCCCGGCTGGAAAACATGGAGGGCTCGCCCCGCTTCGCCTATCAGGTCATTCGCGGCACCGGCATCGCCGAGAAGCAGGACGGCTTGATAATCGCCAATACCCTCGCCACCTATGCCCACATGCGATCCGTCGGCCCCAATCCCTGGGCGCCGCGGTTCGTGGCGTTCATACGTGGGGTCAAAGCGGGGCAGCATTGATGTTTTTTAATGAGGCGGGCCTTTACCCACCCGCCGGGCTATGGAACAGTGCCCGGCCATGATCACCATCGAAAATCTCAGCCATACCTATCCGGGCGCGCGCAAGATGCCGCCCCGGACGGCCATCTCGGACCTGACCCTGGAGGTCAGGGACGGTGAGTTCGCCATCCTGTCCGGCCCCAACGGCAGCGGCAAGTCCACGCTGTTCCGCATCCTGTGCGGCATGACCCTGCCGGGTACCGGCAAGGTCACGGTGGGTGGCTTTGACCTGTTCGCCCAGCCGGCCAGGGTCCGCGAGATCATGGGGGTGGTGTTCCAGAGCCCCGCCGTGGACAAGCACCTGTCGGTGGGCGAGAACCTGAAGATTCACGCCGATCTCTATGGCCTGAAGGGCGCGGATTTCATCCGCCGCCGCGACGGAGCCCTGGGTTGGACCGACCTGGACGGCCGCCTGGACCAGAAGGTCGACACCCTGTCGGGCGGTCTGGCGCGTCAGGTGGAACTGGCCAAGGTGCTGATGACCGACCCCAAGGTCCTGCTGCTGGACGAGCCCACCACCGGGCTGGACCCCATGAGCCGCCGCAACTTCTTAGGCGCGCTCCACAAGCTGCAGAAGGAACGCGGCATGACCGTGCTGATGACCAGCCACGTGTTCTCCGAGGCCGACGACGTGGACCGCGTCGCCATCATGCGCGAAGGCAAGCTGCTGGCCTACGATACCCCCGCCGCGCTGAAGGCCATGATCGGCACCGAGATGGTGATGGTCCAGGCCAAGGACGCCGAAGGACTGGCCGCCCGCCTGCGCGCCGAGATGGGTCTGGCCGTGCGCTGCATCGGCGACGAGGTGCGCCTGGAGGAGACCGAGAACGGCGAGAGCCTGCCGCTGCTCGAACGTATCCTGGACCGCTACCGCGCCGACATCTCCGCCATCTCCATCAAGCAGCCGGGCCTGGACGACGTCTTCGTCCATGTCACCAGCAAGGCGGTCCCCGACCACGCCCTGGCGCTGGAATTGCGAAAGGCGGCATCATGACCGGCATGGCCCCCGTCGCCTTCTCGCTGGCCAAGCGCGAGTTCACCCGCTTCATCCGCCAGCCCCAGCGGGTAATCGGCACCGTGGCGCAGCCGCTGCTGTTCTGGCTGTTCCTGGGCGCCGGCTTCGGCGGCTCGTTCCGGCCGGCCGGCATGGAGAACGTCACCTATCTCGAATACTTCTACCCCGGCGTGATGCTGATGATGATGCTGTTCGCATCCATCTTCTCGTCCATCACCATCATCGAGGATCGCGACGCCGGTTTCCTGCAGGGCGTGCTGGTCGCTCCGGTATCGCGTCTGGCCATCGTGCTGGGCAAGGTGCTGGGCGCCACCTCCATCGCCATGATCCAGACCCTGATCTTCACCATCGCCGCGCCGTTCCTCGGCCTGCATCTGGGGGCCGGCGCCCTGGTTCTGCTGCTGATGGGCTTCCTGCTCACCGGCATCGGCTTCTCGGCGCTGGGCTTCCTGCTGGCCTGGGGCATGAAGTCCACCTCGGCCTTCCACGCGGTGATGATGGTGTTCCTGATGCCCTTGTGGATGCTGTCGGGCGCCCTGTTCCCCATCGGCAACGTGCCGGGCTGGATGAAGGCGGTGATGCTTGCCAATCCGGTCAGCCATGCGCTGGTGATCATCCGCGCCCCCTTCTACGGCGGCCCCGCCCGGCTGTTCACCGACACCGATTACCTGCTGTCCCTGGCGGTAACATTGGCCTGGGCCGGATTGTGCCTGGGCCTGTCCATGGCCCGCGTCAACCGGCGGGAAAAGGGCGTCTGACAATCCGGCATCATCCGATCACCCCCTGGAATTAAGACCTTGGGGTGATCGGGCATTTACCCCCTTTTATTCTTTCGAATCTCGTGCAGACTGCGCCCGTTCCAATGGTGTATGACAGAGGTCGTAGGAATGAGTGCCAGGGGTCGGCTCGGACTGCAGTTCAGTATCGTCCTGATCATCGCCTTCGTGGTCGCCTGCCTGACCATCACCACCGCCACCAGCATCTATTTCGCCAGCACCAGCGCCGCCCAGGAGAGCGCCCGGCGGCTGTTCGGTGAGATCACCTCCCGGGTGGCCGACCGGGTCGAGGGGCAGATCGGCAACCTGCTGGACCTGGCCGGCCTGGGGGCCTCGCTGCCGGCCACCGCCGAGCCGATCCGCGGCAATGGCCTTGCCCACCCGCTGCTGCCCTTTCTGCTGAAGGCGCTGGAACAGGATTCCGGCCTCTACGCCGTCTATGCGGGCTATGCCGACGGCGGTTTCCTGCAGGCCATCGCCGTCAACGGCGACGAGCGCATCGTGTCCTCCAATCAGGCTCCCGCCGGAACCCTATACATACTGCGGGCCATCGGCGCCGATGCCGACGGAACACGGCGCGAGTTGCGTACCTTCATCGGCGCCGGGGGGGCGACCCTGGGCAGCGCGCGGCTGGACGCCCCCGACTACGACCCCCGGACGCGCTCGTGGTACAAGGACGCCATGGAAACGGACGAAGTCGTCCTGTCCGAACCCTATGTGTTCAGCTCGCTGCAGGCGCCGGGCCTGACCGCGTCACGCCGGGCCGGCACGTCGGGAGCCGTCTTCGCCGTCAACATCGCCCTGACCGGGCTGTCGGATTTCGTCGCCCGCCAGACTATTTCGCCCCGCGGCGGGCTGGTCCTGCTGGACGCCAGGAAACGCGTTCTGGCCATCTCGCCCGTTCTGATGCCGGCGGCGGAAAAAAAGCCCGAGCCGCTGGTCAAGCTGGGCGATCTGACGTCGCCCTGGCTGAAGGCGTTGGGCATGGCCTCCCCCCTGACCGATGCGCAGGTGGTCGAGACCCCGGCCGGCGAGGCCCTGACCCAGATGACCGAGTGGAAGGACCGCAAGGGCCAGGTCATCGGCATCGGCATCGTCTCGCCCTTCGCCGATTTCACCGGCCCCATCGAGGCCATGCAGCGCCGCATCCTCAGTCTGGCCGGTCTGGTTCTGCTGGTGGTGGTGCCGCTGTCCATGCTGTTCGCCCGCAACATCGCCGCCGCCATCCGCCAACTGGTGTCCGAAGCCGTCAAGGTGCGCGACTTCGACTTTTCCGGCACGCCCCCAAAATCCTCGTTCATCACCGAGTTCCAGGACTTGGGCGATGCCTTCGGCCTGATGAAATCCACCCTGGCCAACCGCACCGACGATCTGGCCGCCGCCCAGAAGCGGCTGGAGCGGGTGGTGGACCTGGGCATCGCCATGTCGGCCGAACGCGACCACGGCGTCCTGATGGAAATGATCCTGATGGGCGCCAAGGAGCTGACCAACGCCGACGGCGGCACGCTCTACATCCGCGACGAGGACAACAACCTTCGCTTCCAGATCATCCGCAACGACACCCTGGGCATACGCATGGGCGGCGCCCACGAGGACCCGCCCTCGCTGCCCCCCGTCCCCATGTTCCGCGACGGCAAGCCCAACCACAACAACGTGGTCAGCCACGCCGTGCACGAGCAGGCCACCGTCAACATCCCCGACGCCTATGACGAGTCACGCTTCGACTTCTCGGGGACCAAGGCGTTCGACGAGCGCAACAGCTACAAGTCCGTGTCGTTCATGACCGTGCCGCTGAAGCCGCGCGGCGGCGACATCATCGGTGCGGTGCAGCTGATCAATGCCCGCCCGCCGGGCGGCAGCGAGATCGAGCCCTTCTCGCCCAACGTCCAGCGCTTCGTCGAGGCACTGGCCGCCCAGGCCGCCACCGCGCTTTACAACCGCGACCTGCTGGACCAGCAGGAGCGGCTGATGGATGCCATGATCCAGATCCTGGCCGGCGCCATCGACGCCAAGAGCCCCTATACCGGCGGCCATTGCGAGCGCGTGCCCGAACTGTCGCTGATGCTGGCCGAGGAAGCCTGCAAGGTCACCCAAGGCCCGTTGGCCGAGTTCGCCTTCACCACTCCCGATCAATGGCGCGAATTCAAGATCGGCGCCTGGCTGCACGATTGCGGCAAGGTCACCACGCCGGAATACGTGGTGGACAAGGCCAGCAAGCTGGAGACCATCTACAACCGCATCCACGAGGTGCGCACCCGCTTCGAGGTGCTGCTGCGCGACGAGCGCGTCCGCATGCTGGAGGCCATGGCCGCCGGCACCCCGGAGCCCGAGGCGCAAGCCGCCTTCGCCGCGGCCCAGGCCGGGCTGATGGATGATTTCGCCTTCGTCGCCGAGTGCAATCTGGGCGGCGAATTTATGGCGCCCGAGAAGGTGGAGCGCCTGAAATCCATCGCCACGCGGACTTGGGCCCGCCATTTCGACGACCGTCTGGGCCTCGCCCACGAGGAACTGCGCCGCTATATGGGCGAGCCGGAAGCCCTGCCGGCCGTCGAGTACCTGCTGTCGGACAAGCCGCAGCACGTCATTCCCCGCCCGGCGGATTCGGCACTGTTCGATCCGGCCTACGGCTTCAAGACCAAGATCCCCGAGAACCTCTACAATTTCGGCGAGGTCTACAATCTGGCCATCGGGCGCGGCACGCTGACCGAGGAAGAGCGCTTCAAGATCAACGAGCACATCATCCAGACCATCATCATGCTCAAGCGCCTGCCCTTCCCCAAGCATCTGTCCCGGGTGGTGGAATATGCCGGCGCCCATCACGAGACGCTGATCGGTACCGGCTATCCCAGGAAGCTGGCGGCCGAGGATCTGTCCATTCCGGCCCGCATCACCGCCATCGCCGACATCTTCGAGGCACTGACCGCCTCGGACCGCCCCTACAAGAAGGCCAAGACCCTCTCGGAATGCGTGAAAATCCTCAGCTTCTTCAAGAAGGACAAGCACGTGGACCCCGACCTGTTCGACCTGTTCCTGACCTCGGGCGTCTATAAGCGCTATGCCGAGCGCTTCCTGAAGCCGGAGCAGTTGGACGAGGTGGACATCGCCCCCTATCTCGGCTGACGAAAGGCGGTTGCCCAGCGCCGCCCGAGCCTATATCAACAGTCGCGTATTGCTGGATTCATGCGGTGATCCGATGGCTGCCAACACCCTTGCCGACATCATCCGGGGCCCGGCCCTGTCCATTCCGGCCGACGCGGAGATTTCGGAAGCGCTGCGCCTGATGGGCGAGCGGCGCATCAGCTGTCTGCTGGTGGAGCGCGACGGCGGGATCTGCGGCATCGTCACCGAAAAGGATCTGGTCCGCACCTATGCCGGCGTGGCCGGCCATGCCCGCAACACCGTCGCCGAAATCATGACCGCCGCCCCCTTCACGGTGCCCGATACCATGGGGCACCTGGAAGCCTATCGCCTGATGACCGAACGGGGCATCCGCCATCTGCCGGTCACCGGAGCCGACGGCACGGTGGCCGGCATCATCACCGAAAGCGACTACATCCGCACCCTGGGGGCCGATTACTACATCCGGCTGAAGGATGTGGCCTCGGCCATGGCCCCGGCCTTCATCCTGACCCCCGCCTCCATGCTGCGCGAGGCGCTGGATATGCTGTCGCGGTCCGACGTCAGTTGCGTGGTGATCAATGACGGCAAGGGCGGGCTGGGCATCCTGACCGAGCGGGACGTGGTCCGGCTGCTGCGCTCGGACATCCCGCCCGAAACCACCCGGCTGGGCGAGGTGGGAACCCAGCCGGTGGTCACCGTCGGCCGCGAGGCCTCGCTGCTCGACGCCTCGACGATCCTGGCGGAGAAGGGCATCCGCCGCGTGGTGGTGGTGGACCAGAGCGGCCATCCGGTCGGCATCCTCAGCCAGCACGAGATCGTCAAGGGCCTGGAAAGCGAATATATCGGCCACCTGGAATCCCTGGTGGCCGACAAGAACCAGGCGCTGATCGAACTGCGCGAGGCGCGGCGAACCCTGGAAGACCAGTCCGCCCTGCTGCAGCGGACCCTGGACGAGCTGTCCATGGCCCATGCCGAGCTGCGGGAATTCACCAAGCTGGCCGCCCATGACCTGCAGGAGCCGTTGCGGGCGGTCATCAGCCATTCCCAATTACTGACCCGCTCCCTGACCGGCCGTCTGACCGAGACCGAGCATCAGCATTTCGACTTCATCGTCACCGGCGCGGCCCGCATGCGCCAGTCGGTGCGCGACCTGCAAAGCTACTCCGCCGCCCTGTCGCAATTGGACAGCCTGGAGGCCGTCGACACCGGCGAGGCCGCCCGCGGCGCGGTAAGCCTGCTGCAGCGGGAAATGGAGGCGGCAGGGGCCGAAATCCACATCGCCCCCCTGCCCCAGGTACTGGCGCGGCGGTCCATGCTGGTGGAAATGTTCGCCGGTCTGATCGGCAACGCCATCAAGTTCCGCCGCCCGGACGTCCCGCCACGGGTGGAAGTGGGCGCCACGGATGACGGCGAGTTCTGGCACTTCACCGTGTCCGATAACGGGATCGGCATCGAGCCGCAATATCAGGAACGGATCTTCGGCCTGTTCGTCCGGCTGCATCCGGCCAGCGCCTATGGGGGCAGCGGAATCGGCCTGGCCATCTGCCGCCGGCTGGCCGGATTACTGGGAGGCCGGGTCTGGGTGGAGTCCACCCCCGGCCAGGGCAGTTGCTTCCACCTGACGGTCAGGAAGCAGCCGGCAGGGTGAAGTGAAAGGCGGAACCTTCGCCCGGCACCGAGTCCACCCAGATCCGCCCGCCATGACGTTCGACGATCTTCTTGCAGATGGCGAGGCCGATACCGGTGCCTTCGTAGCGGTCGGGGGTATGCAGCCGCTGGAAGATGCGGAAAATCCGCTCGAAATACTGGGGCTCGATGCCGATCCCGTTATCGGTCACGGTGAATTCCCACTCTGCGCCATCGCGGCGCCATGAGACGGAGATGCGCGGCGGGCGGTCGGCCGCCCGGTATTTGACGGCATTGCCGATCAGGTTCTGGAACAGCCGGGTGATCTGGTCGGGATCGCCCATCACCCAGGGGGACTCGCCACCCGATGCCACCGCAACCGCCGAGGCGCTCTCGGCGATGGCCGGGGACAGGTGGCGGAGCGCCTGACGAAGCGCCGGCTCGGCCTCCATGGCGATGATGGGCGAGCCCTTGCGTTCGATGCGCGAGAATTCCAGCAGATCGAGCACCAGATTGTCCATGCGCCGAGCGCCGTCGCGGGCGAAGGCCAGGAATTCCAGTCCGTCGCCCTCCAGGCTGGGGCCATAGCGCCGCTCCAGCAGGGACAGATAGCTGGAGATCATGCGCAACGGCTCGCGCAGATCGTGGCTGGCCACATAGGCGAACTGCTCCAGCTCGGCGTTGGACCGTTCCAGATTGGCCAGATAGGTGGTCACCCTGGCCTCGGCCAGGGTCTGGGCGGTGATATCGCGGGAATAGACGGCCACCTTGTCGGGAATGCCGTCGGCCCCGGGGACGGGATAGATGGAATTGTCGAGATAAAGCTCGCCGCGCCGGTCGAGGAAATGAACGGCCTGCCCGGTCTCCACCACGCCGCTCACCGTCTCCTGGCGGGCCTTGGCCACCTCGGGCGGGAACATGTCCCACAGGCACGAGCCGGTCAGCTCCGCCGCCCGGCGGCCGAAACGGGCCGCCATCACCTCGTTGACCGCCAGCAGGGTTCCGTCGGGCCGGAACAGCATGATGGCGTCGGACGAGGCATCCAGCATGGCCTGGATCAATGCCTGATTCTCGCGGATGAACAATTCGGTGCGCTTGCGCTCCTCGATCAGCCGGACCACTCCCTCGGTACCGACCCGCTGACCGTCGGCATCGTAGTAGAAGCGTGACGAGGTGGACGCCCACAGGGTCCGGCCGTCCTTGTGCTGCAACTGCAGTTCGTAATCGATGACCGAGCCGCCCGCCGCCTCGAGGGCGGCCACCAGATTGCTCCGGCTGTCGACAAAGCCGTGATAGAAGGCGGCATCGCGCCCCAGCACCTCGTCGACCTTGTAGCCCAGCAGGCTTTCCACCGAGCGCGACACCATCAGCAGCCGTCCGTCGCGGTCGGTGCGGTAGAAGATGTCGGGCATGTTGTCGAGAATGGCCCGCAGGTCGGCCTCGGATCGGCGCAGGCTGTCCTGGGCCTGGATCTGGCGGGCGATCTGGGTCTCCAGCGCCTCGCTCTGGCGCGAGACCTCCTTGCCCAGCAGGGCGGCGAGGCGATCGGTATCAATCAGCATCAGGGCGATGAGCATCAGCACGTAGCCCAGCCCCGCCGTGACATAGTAGAAGGCGAGATAGCCTTCCATGGTGACGAATTCCCGGATCGGCCCGGCCATGGTCACTATCAGGGCGCGCCCCGCCAGGAAGCCGGCCCAGCCCATCAGGGTGACTTCGGCCAACACCATGCCGATGCCGGGCTCCCCCCGACGGCGACGGCGCCTGACCATCAGGGCGGCGTGCAGGAAAAGCGGTACGCGGGCCAGCGACACCACAGCGATACGCCCGCCGATACTGTCGTTGCCGTACAGGAAATAGAGCACCCCGGCCATGTAGGCGGCAATGAAGGCCGCATAGAACCCCGGACGGAGCCGCTGTTCGGACAGATGAGCGCAGCAGGCGTGAAGGGCCACCGCAGCCAGGGCCAGCATCAGGTTGCCGCAGACGATGGCCAGAACCGGCGGCAGGGTATCGAGATGAATGATCAGCAGCAGGCCCAGGCCGTAGCACAGCGCCGACGCGCTGAAGCCGGTCCAGCGGTGGCCGTGGTGCCGCGCCATGCCGTAAGCGGCGAACACCAGTCCGCTGACCATGGAGGTCATGGCGGCGGTAAATCCCAACGTGCCGACATCAAGTCGAAGCATCGTGTCGAGCCCTCCCCCTATGCCTTTCGGCTGGGTTACATCCAGATTACGTGCTCCGACCACTTTCGTCCATAGGTGGCATCACCATGGGGTCCTTGACCCATGCCGCCGCCTCCCCACCTTCAAGGGATGACTGGAGGCCCTTTATGCATCGTTTCCTTCCCGCCAATCCCATCGGTTCCTTCATGGCCTCCATGGTGGCGGCTATCGGTCTGGCCGGCAGCGTCGCCGCCGGACCGCTCGACGACCGCCTCGACTGGACCTCGCTTCCCCTGCCGGCCATCGCCGGTGGGCGCATCGAGGCCGACGCCCTGAAGGGCAAGGTGGTACTGGTGGTCAACACCGCCTCCAAATGCGGCTTCACCCCGCAATATCAGGGGCTGGAGACCCTGTGGCGGGAATATCGCGGGCGCGGGCTGGTGGTCCTCGGCGTGCCGTCCAACGATTTCGGCGCCCAGGAGCCGGGAACCAACGGCGACGTGGCCAATTTCTGCGAGGTCAATTACGGCGTGGACTTTCCCCTGCTGGAAAAGCAGGTGGTGAGCGGGGCCGAAGCCCATCCCTTCTACCGCTGGGCGGCGCAACGCACCGGCCCGCTGGGCGTGCCGCGCTGGAATTTCCACAAGATCCTGGTGGGCCGCGACGGAAGACTGGTGGACTGGTTCGCCAGCACCACCGCCCCCGATGCCGGCCGGCTGCGTACCGCCATCGACAAGGCGCTTGCCGCCCCTAGCTCATGAAATCGGGCTTTTCCCGAATACTCCACGTCGCCGGTCCCTTGCCGGGAAACACCGCCTTTTCCGCCCGGTAATAGCGCCGGTAGGCTTCCACCGGATCAGGCCCGCGATAGGGCTCGGGCATGGCCTGGGGCGGCTCGGTCCAGCCCAGGTCGGGAATGGGCGGCACCGGCGGCAGGGCGGCGATCACCTCGGCCGAGGCATGCACCCGGCCGCGGCGATAGGTGTATTCCTCGCCCAGCGCCAGCCCCAATTCCCGCACCCAGGCCCAGTGAGGCAGGCTGTCACCGGCCCACAGCACGCAGGGGTGCCGGGCATGGGTCGGGCGGTAGGGAGCGGCGATGCCATGGCGATGCAGCACGGCGCAGAGGATCTGCGCCGTTTCCAGCACCATCTTCACCACATGCTGGTCGGAATGCAGGCGGGCGGCGACGACCGGATCGCGGTCGAGAAAGAAGACGTTCACGACCGGGAAAGGCCCTACGCCGCCTGGGCGCAGATGTCGGGGAAGCGGGCGGCTTCGATCCATTCGCGGCTGACGGTGCCGCCGTTGCGGCCCAGCACCGCGTACCAGACGATGTCGTCGGCGACGCGAATGATCTCGCACAGGGCCTGCTTTTTCTCGCCCACCGCGAGGGCATCCTCGCAGACCAGATGCGCATGGACGAAACGAAGGCCGAAGGACGGTTTCATCATGGACTCCATACACTCGTCATCCTTGATGACGCAGTGCAGCATAACCCGCTTTTCCTTACGGAGTCATTTACGCAACCGCCCGGACCATGCCCCGGACGGGCATGGCCGCCTCCTCCCAGCGCATGGCTGGAAAGGGATCAGTCGCGGAAGTTGATGAACTGCAGCGGCTGATCCACCTCCAGCTTGCGCAGCAGGGCGATGGCGTCCTGCAGGTCGTCGCGCTTCTTGCCGGTGACGCGCAGTTCGTCGCCCTGGATGGCGACCTGCACCTTCAGCTTGGCATCCTTGATTTCCTTGACCAGCCGCTTGGCCAGCACGGTTTCGATGCCGTCCTTGATGCGGACTTCCTGGCGGACCGTGTTGCCCGAGGCCTTTTCCACCGTCTTGTATTCCAGCGCCTTGGGATCAACCTTGCGCCGGGTGAAGTGGACGCTCAGCAGTTCGTGCATGGTCTTGAGCTTGGAATCGTCGTCGGCGAGGACGGTGATCATCTGATCCTTGCGTTCCACCGAGCACTTCGAGCCCTTGAAGTCGAAGCGCTGCGCCACTTCGCGGGTAATTCCCGCCAGGGCGTTGTCCACCTCGGCAAGATCGGTCTTGGAAACGGCGTCGAAGGAGGGCATGGCGAAACCTCGATTTTTCTGGATTGGCGCGAGGATACGGTAAGGGGCGGCGGCGTTTCAACCCTGTCGCCGTCCCATCATCTTGCGGCGCACCACAAGACCCTATACTCTTGGGGGGATTTGCTAAGGGGGTGCAGCGTGGCGGATTCTCAGGATATTTCCATCGCCGACTTCGAGGCCATGGTCGATCGCCTGATCGAGGGCGGCTATCGGTCCCTGCCCGATGCCGGTGGCCCCCTGGCGGCCAAGCTGAAGGCCCTGGCCGAAAAGCTGGAGGATCGCTCGCGGTCCCTGCTGATCCAGTCGGTCGGCATGTCCATCCATCTGAACGGCACGGTGACCCAGGCGGTGCACACGCTGCGCTCCATCCGCGAGATGAGCCGCCGCATGGCCACCATCTCGGCCTCGACCGAGGAACTGGTCTCCACCGTCCAGGCCATCGCCCGGACCTCGGAACTGGCGGCCGCCAACGCCCGCTCGGTGCAGGACGTCTCGGACGAAGGGGCGCGCAGCACCGAGGCGGTGGTCAACACCATGCAGAGCATCGTCAGCACGGTGAACGACGCCGCGTCGCGCGTGTCGCGCCTGACCGAGGCGTCATCCTCCATCGGCGCCAGCGTCAAGCAGATCGAGCAGATCGCGCGGCAGACCAACATCCTGGCGCTCAACGCCACCATCGAGGCGGCGCGGGCCGGCGAGTTCGGCAAGGGCTTCGCCGTGGTGGCGACCGAGGTGAAGAACCTCGCCAACCAGACCGCCCAGGCCACCCAGGAGATCCGCACCCGCATCGATACCCTGGCCGAGGAAACCGCCGCCATCCTGACCGGCATGGGCAAGGGCGCCGAGACCGTGCGCGAAGGCGAGCAGGTGGTGCTGGGCTCGGTGGACAAGATGCGCACCGTCAGCCACGAAATCCGCGACGTCACCACCTTGATGCAGGAAATCTCCCAGCATCTGGCCCAGCAGCGCGAGGCCGCCCAGGAGATCGCCGACAACCTGGAAGCCGCCGCCGCCCGCTCGGTGGACGACACCAAGGCCATCAACACGGTGATCGACATCTCGTCGCATGCCAGCGGCAACCTGGCCGACATGCTGAACGAGATCAACGTGGTGGAGATGCGCAACGCGGTGATCCACCTTGCCAAGTCCGACCATATGATCTGGCGCCGGCGCCTGGCCGAAATGCTGGCCGAGAAGACCACGCTCAATCCCGACGAGCTGGCCAACCACCACAATTGCCGCCTGGGCAAATGGTACTACTCGGTCACCGACGAAAAGATCAGGAACCATCCGGCCTTCCGCGCCCTGGAGATCCCGCACGAGAAGGTGCACCACTTGGGCATCGAGGCGGCGCGGAAGTTCCGCGACAACGACTTCGACGGCGCCGTCGACGCCGTGGCCGCCATCGAGGGCCCCTCGCAGGAGGTGCAGCACCTGCTGGACGAACTGGCGACCGCCTTCAGCTGAGGCCCGCCGCTCAGGGCCGCCGGATACAGACCAGGGTCAGATCGTCCGGCGGCTCGCCCGGCACCCGCTCGCGGAAGCGGGCCAGCACCTCGTCGGCCAGGGAGTGACCGCCCTGCACCCCCAGGACCCAGTCGCGCAGGGTCGGCTGGTCGCAGACCAATACCCCGTCGCTTCCCAGGCTCTCCACCAGGGCATCGGAATAGGCCAGCAACGCCGCTCCGTGCGGCATCTCGATGCTGCATTCCTCGTACTCGGCATCGGCGAAGGCCCCCAGCGGCGGCCCGGCGGCATCGAGGAAATACGCTTCGCCGCCCGCCACCAGCACCGGCGGCGGCGTGGCGGCCCCGGCATAGGTCATGACGCCCGTCTCCACGTCGATCAGGGCGGCGAAGGCGGCCGCGAACTGGCCGGGGCGCAGCACCGCCTTCAGTTCCAGATTGAGATGATCGAGCAGGGCCGAGGGCGACGGCAACTGACGCGGCAGGCGTGACAGCAGCAGGTGCAGGCGAAAAACGTTGAAGGCCGCCACCGGACCATGGCCGGTAAAATCGGCCACCAGCAGGAACATCTGGTTCGGCCCGGCGGGCAGCACCGTCCAGAAATCGCCCCCCAGTTCCGACGAGCTTTCGATGCGGCCGTCCACCACCAGCCCCAGCCGGCTGCGCACCGCCGACAGTTCCGCCAGGGTGGGCATCAGGGCGGCCTGCGCCCCGCGCGCCGCCCGCAATTCCTCGTGGACCCTGTCCTGATAGGATTTCAGCCGGTCCATGGCCTGACCGAGGCGCAGGTGCACCCCCACCCGGGCGGCGATCTCGTTGGCGTCCACGGGCTTGGTGACCATGTCGCTGCCGCCCACCGAGAAACAGGCGGTCCGGTCGGCGGGGCCGTCCAGGGCGGTGACGAAGATCACCGGCAGTTCGGTCAGCGGATGAATCCGGCGCAGGCGGCGGCACATCTCGAAGCCATCCATGCCCGGCATCATGACGTCGAGGAGGATGAGGTCGGGCTTCTCGCGCTCGATGGCCGCCAGCCCCTTCTCGCCGGATTCCACCACTTCGACCCGTCCGACCCCCATGCGGCGCAGCAAGGTCTCCATCAGCACCCGGTTCATCAGATTGTCGTCCACCACCAGCACCCGGACGCTGTCCAGGCCCAAGGGCTCGGGCCGCAACTGGCGGGTGGGGATGATCAGGGTGGCGATGGCCCGCCGCCCGCCCTCTTCGGTCCGCAGGTCGGAAACCATGGTTTCCAGCAGGGCCAGCCCGTGGGGGCGGCGGGGATTGGCATGGCTGTCGGGATGGTCGAAGCCCGGCCCGTCGTCCTCGACCGCGATTTCGAGGCGGTCGCCGACCAGCGAGGCCGACAGTTGCACCCGCCGTCCCGACCGTTCCGGATCGGCCAGGGCCGCCTCGATGCGCTGGCCGAAACCGTCCAGTCCGCCGCCGTCGTCGGTGTCGATGCCGCCGACCCGCAAATTGCCGTGCAGCAGCGCGTTGGAGACCATTTCCTGAATGACGAATTCCAGATCGAAGGTATCGCTTTCGGGATCGAGCAGGCGGGCGGTCAGCGCCTCGGCGAACGGCAGGGCGATATCGCCGCCATAGGCCGTGTCGGAGCGCAACGACAGGCCCAGCCCGCCCTCGGCCAGATGACGGCGGAAACACGACCCGACCGGATAATGGCCGGTGCCGGCCACCTCGATACCCCCGACCCAGGGCGGCGACAGGCAATCGCGCAGGGCCTCGGCCGAGAAATGCTCGCGCACCATCACGGCGCGATGCGTTTCCCTGCTGCCGTCGCCGGGCTCGGCCGCGACCGGCCAGCCCAACAGGCGGACACATTCCTCCGCCTGTGGGGAGATGCCATCAATGACGGCGACGATGGTCATTGTTCCTTGCTCCGGCGCGAATTTGAGTCAAATCTAAGGTATGGGAAGGCCCATGGGGGCCGACGGAGTGACGGGGGCATTATGGAGCATGATTTCGAATCTCGCGACGGCGGCCTGAGCATCAAGGTCAGCGGACGCATGACCCACAAGGACCATAAGGCGTTCCGCGATATCCTGGGCGAGATCAACAACGCCGGAAACGCCCGGGTGCTGTTCGACCTGTCGCGGGTGGAATTCATGGATTCCTCGGCGCTGGGCATGTTGCTGATCGTCCGCGACGCCGCCGTCCAGCAGAAAAGGGACGTGGTGCTGAAAGGCGCCACCGGTCAGGTCGAGACCCTGATGAAGGTCGCCAAGCTGCACAAATACTTCACCGTCGAATAGCGAAGAACACGTCCCTATTGAAGCATGCCCTCGGCCGCCGCGCGGCCGGCGGTGCGCAGCCGCTCGATCAGACCGGCCGAACCGGCATCCTCGCCCAGCAATTCCGCCGGCATGGCGATCGTCGACAGGCCCAGGGCGCGCAGCCGCACCAGATCGCGCGGCAGACGCCGGGTGGTCCGGCGCAACTGAGCCTGCATGCCGGCCAGCGCGTCCAGGTCGCGCTCCAGCGGCGCGTTGAACATGATCCGCCGCATGCGGGCCAGGATCGGCTGCGCCTGGGTCGGCACCTCCTCCTCGGAATCCGGAGTCAGCTTGACGAGCAGCAGTGCGCCGCAAAGGGTGTCGAGGGCCAGCGGCAGAAGGGGAGGATTGGCGGAGAACCCGCCATCCCAATAGCTCTCGCCATCGATCTCCACCGCGTGATGCAGATAGGGCAGACAGGTGGAGGCCAGCAGGACATCCACGGTGATTTCCGTCTCGCGGAAGATGCGCGGCGCGCCGGTCCGCACATTGGTCGCCGAGATGAACAAAGCGGGCCGTCCCCGGCCGCCCAGCGAGCCGAAATCGATCAACCCGGCCAGCAGGTCGCGCAGCGGATTGATGTTGAGGGGATTGAACTGGTAGGGCGAAACCAGACGGGTCATCAGATCCATCTGCAGATGAACCCCCGGCGCCCCCATCATCTTGAGGAACGCCATGTCGGCGACGCCCCGCCACAGGGCCTCGAGCCCCGCCCTGGCCGCCTCGTGGCCGCCCACGGCCAGCCCGGCCGCCAGCACGGCGGCGTTCAGGGCTCCGGCACTGGCACCGCTGATGGCGGCCGGCCGAAACCTCCGCTCCTCCAGCAGCCGGTCAAGCACACCCCAGGTGAAGGCGCCACAGGCGCCGCCGCCCTGAAGGGCCAGCCCAAGATCGGGACAAAGCGGCACCGGCAGGTCCGGCGGCGGATCGAATGAGCGCACATACATGGCGGCGGCCTCGAATGCTGCACTGCACAATATAGTGCGACACCGGACCGACCGCCAGCAATCCCCTTAGGCCGTAAACTCATAAACAGGCTTCCCCTTCGTCGCGCGTCGTGATTCAACGATTCCCTCTGGCACGGAGGGCATTGATGGCACGGCGGCGGTACGAGTTGACGGATCACGAATGGTCGATCATCGAGCCCTTGCTTCCGAACAAGCCTCGCGGCGTGCCTCGGGTTGATGACCGTCGGGTCCTGAACGGTATCCTGTGGCGGTTCCGCACGGGCTCGCCTTGGGCGGAAGTTCCCGAGCGCTACGGCCCATCGACCACCTGCTACAACCGGTTCGTCCGCTGGCGCAAGGCGGGCGTCTGGGACCGGCTTCTGGAGGAAATCTCCAAGGCTTACGATGGCGACATCATCATGATCGACTCGACCTGTGTCCGCGTTCACCAACACGGGGCCACGGGAAAAAAGGGGCTCTCGACGATGGCAGCATGGGACGTTCCCGTGGGGGGCTCACCAGCAAAATCCACGCGCTCGTCGATGCGGAAGGCCGTCCCGTCACCCTGCGCCTGACCGCCGGGCAGGTCCACGACAGCGTCGAGGCCGAAGCCTTGCTCGATGGAGCCTTGGGCGACGGCTCAACCCTGCTGGCCGACAAGGGCTATGACAGCAACGCCATTCGGGCCTTGGCCGAGAAGAACAAGACCTGGGCCAACATCCCGGTCAGGTCCAACCGCAAGGGCACCTTCGCCTTTTCCGCCTGGGTCTATCGCCAGCGCAATCTGGTCGAACGCTTCTTCAACAAGATCAAACACTTCCGGGGGATCGCCACCCGCTATGACAAAGACCCACGGAATTTCCTCGCCGCCGTAAAGCTCGTCGCCCTGCGCATTTGGTGCGCCGCGTAATGAGTCTACGGCCTAGCCACGGTCTGGGAAAGCTTCGGCCAATCCCAGACCGTCGGTAAAATTTACAATTAATGGAGGATATTATGAGCATTTTTGAAATCGAAAACGAGATCACCAGCCTTGCCGATATTGCCTATTGGACTCTTACTCTGGCTCATGCAAAGACATCACGCGAAAAGTTTCCATCATACCAAAAAGCAGCGCGACCATCTCAAGAGAGATATCTATTGATATTAAGTACACCCTAAGAAGAACCTACGAACCAAAGTATATTGAAGAGAAAGGAGATCCAATTTATGTAAAAAGAACATACGCACTTAACGCTGGAAACTCATATTCCGCAACAGACTCGGTAACATTTAAATGCGTAGCAACGTCACTTAGATACAAAGTGTTCGGCGCATCAATCGCGTCAACACTAGATAGAAGAATAAACCCAAATGGGGACAGCACTACACTAACAAATATCGGATTTGACCTTGATGTTACAGCAGTAAGATGACAGCGATGCCGCTAGGAATTCCAATTTTACTGGCACTCATTATAGCATCAAGCCCTGCTGAGTGCGGCTCCATAACCCTAGAAGATGCTCCCATTGCAGCCCGCGATCGCGATGAGCCCAGGCATCACCCTCTTGGCTGTCGGCATCTACATCTTAGGCGATACATAGGTCGCGGGCAATGCGCGCCTAAGGGCGCGCGCGGCACCGCGTTTTGGATACGTCGTGGCGTTGACCAAGTGCAGCCAGGGTTAAGCGAGCCTCGGAAGGAGGCTGAGCTCACGGATAGGGAGGGGGTAACTGCCCTTTTCGGCGGCCAAAGTAGGAAGCGCGTAGGAAGCCCCCCCGTGTCGGGATGGGGATGTAGCGATGGCGGAGCTGGATGCCATGCGCCGCCTGTGGCTCGGGCGCTGCTCCGGAGGCGCGGTCGCCTACCGCGAAAGTTCTTAGGAAACCGTTGCTCTATCCTGCTGAGCTACCGGGACGCGGGCCGCGAGCGGTCGGGCGGGTTATATCATCCCGACGGGGCGGCGCGAAAGGGTGATCATCGGTCCGGTGGCAATGGGGCCGGGGGGCTCGATTCCGGTCGGGTTGCGAGGATTGCAACCCGACTCCTCCCATGGCCGGCTTGACGCTGACGCGGGGGCTTTCTACAGTGATCGTTCCCGTGGGATGACCATCCCGCGCGGTGACGGGCGGGCGGACGCGTTTCCCCTGTCCGCCGTTCGAATTCGACAAGGAACCTGCCTATGAAGATTGTGACCGATTCCTCGTTCGAGGCCGACGTGCTCAAGGCCCCCGGCCCGGTTCTGGTGGATTTCTGGGCCGAATGGTGCGGCCCCTGCCGCCAGATCGCCCCGGCGCTCGAGGAACTCTCCAAGGACAGGGCCGACAAGATCACCGTCGCCAAGATCAACATCGACGAGAATCCCGGCACCCCCGGCAAGTATGGTGTGCGCGGCATTCCCACCCTGATGATCTTCAAGAACGGCCAGGTCGCCGCCACCAAGATCGGCGCGCTGCCCAAGAGCAAGCTTCTGGAATGGGTGGATTCCAGCCTGTAAGGGCCGGACCTTCATTCAAATCCCGATCTCGAGCCCCGCTTCGGCGGGGCTCGATGCGCTTTTCATGTCCGTGCAGGGTCGCCATGGCCGTTTTCGATGAGCAGAGCCGCCAGCGGCTGTTCGACTATCTCCAGCAATCCTTCGACGACGACAATGCCGCCGACCTGGAGACCTTTGCCCGGAATTTCCTGCACAACGGCGCGCTGTGGGACCGGCTGGCCGATCTTTTTCCCACGGCATCCGCCTCGGCCATGCGCACCGCCATGACCGAGGCCTTCGCCGAGTGGCAGAAGGGCCGCCAGCCCCTGCACTGACCGGGATCAGTCGTCCAGGGTGAAGCCCACCTTGAGGACGACCTGCCAGTGGGCCACTTGCCCCTTGTCGATATGGCCGCGGGTCTCGGTGACCTCGAACCAGCGCAGATTGTGGATGGTCTGGGAGGCCTTGGCGACCGCGTTGCGGATGGCGTCCTCGTAGCTCTTGTCGGAAGAACCGGCCAGTTCGACGATTTTGTAGACATGCTCTCCCATGGCGATCACCCACATTCCTGTTGCGGTTATTTCCTGAATATGGGGAACCGGAACGGCGGGCGCCAGTCCGTTTACATAAATCGGTATTTCAATGCCGAATTATGCGATTGACGGCGGGAAGGCCCCCCGATACGCTCTTTGGGAACCTTCCCTGACGAGAGGCGACGATGGGCTACACCCTGGCAGAATTCCTGGCACACGCCATTGCTTTGGAGAACGAGGCCGCCGAGCGGTACGCGGAGCTGGCCGATATGATGGAGGCCCATAACAACCTCGACACCGCTTCCGTCTTCCGCGACATGGCGCGCTTTTCTTCGCTGCACGGCGACGAGATCAAGCAGCGTTCCCGCGCCCTGGAACTGCCCAAGCTGATGAGCTGGCAGTACCGCTGGAAGACCCCGCCGGAGGTGGGCGACGAGAACGACATCCATTACCTGATGACGCCCTACCATGCGCTGCGCTATGCCCGCGACAACGAGAT
Source organism: Magnetospirillum sp. 15-1 (assembly GCF_900184795.1). Lineage (NCBI taxonomy): Bacteria > Pseudomonadati > Pseudomonadota > Alphaproteobacteria > Rhodospirillales > Rhodospirillaceae > Magnetospirillum > Magnetospirillum sp. 15-1. The sequence goes on from NZ_FXXN01000022.1 coordinate 185,599, forward strand.
TCGCGGCATGGAGTACTACAAGGACGCCGCCGCCAATTCCTCGGACCCCGAGGTGCGGCGCCTGGGCACCGATTTCGCGGCGGAGGAAGCCGAGCACGTGGTGGCGCTGGACAAGTGGATCGAGAAGACTCCCCGCCCCTCCATCACCTGGAGCGAGGATGCCGACCCCGCCCAGTCGTTGGACTGAGATTCGGCCGGCAAACGGACGCAAGGGGAAAGGGGGCTTCGGCCCCCTTTCTTTTTTTAGGAATGCAGGGTCTTGTCGTGGCTGCGCTTGACCACGGCGACGCCCAGCACGCCCAGGGCGATGCCCCAGATGGGCGAGGTGTTGACCAGGGCGGCGATGATGTTGGGCGCCTGGGCGGGCTCGGCGATCACCGCCCAGGACACCGCCAGCATGGTGGCGGTCCAGGTCAGCGCCACCGCATAGCCGAAAGTGGGCCGCCAGCGGCGGACATAGCGGTCGTCCGAGGCGGATTCGGCCCGCATGGTGGCGTTGATCTCGGCCAACTGGCGGGTTTCCTCCCGCGACAGCTCGACCTCGTGGGCCAGCCAGGCCTGCTGCAGTTGCAGGGCCAGGGCGGGATCGGCCTTGATGGCGGCCAGGGCATCCTCGCCGCCGGCCTTGCCGGTGACGGTACGGGCTACGCCGACCACCTGATCGGCGACCTTGGCCGCCTTCTCGGCGTCGTCGCCGCCGATCCAGCGGATCAGGCCGGGCACGAACTGGGCGAGGCCCAGGGCGATGGTGATGGGGTCCATGAAAAGCCTCCTCGCTAGCGTGCGGTTGACTGGGCGCCGTCCAGCTTGCCCTCGATGCGGACCAGATGTTCGGTGAGCCGCTGTTCCACGTCCTTGAGATAGCCGGTGGTGGCATAGCTCTTGGCTACCTCCAGCTTATAGGCGGCCAGGGCTTCGCGGGCCTGGCCCATGCCGACGTCGAGGCGATGCTCCAACTCGTCGATGCGGTGGTCGGCCTCGTGACGGACCCGCCAGACCATCATCGCCATGGCGCCCAGTACGGGCAGCTCGACGGCGGTGACCCACCAGCGGGGGTCGAAAGCGATGGAATCCATGAAATGTCTCCTGTGGGTCAGAACTCGAAATCATTGGGAGCCACCACCGACCGGCCGCCGGGACGCCAGTCGGGGCGGCCGCCCGCGGTCAGTCCGGGACGCGCCAGACGCACCGGCTGGGACAGCAGGCAGCCGGCAACGGCGTCGAGACCGTCGTCGCGGCCCTTGGCGCCCGGTTGCCACTCGCGCATTTCGGCGATGAAGGGGGTATGCGAGGTTGGGTTGGTGTCGCCACCGCCCCGCCGGTTCTGCCCGGCCGCGCGCGCCAGCGGCCGGGCGCCATCGGGGCGACGCCGGAAAACAGTCGGGCCGGGCCACTGGCCCGGTTGTCCGAGGATGAAATGAAAGGATCGGGTCGACACCCCTGCGTCAGGCGCAGCTCGGGTGTTGATAGGAATTTATATACGGGATGATGGGAATGTTGTCAAAGGCTTTTTTCGCGCCGACAGAAATCGTTTCCAGTCGCGGCTGGACCTGGTGAGTGGAATGCGTGAAAATACCTACAGACGAAATATCAGTGCGAGGCCGTCATGCTGATCTGGCGCGATGCGATGGCCGTCGGTCACCCCGAGATCGATCATGCCCGCAAACATGTGATCGGGCGCATCAACGACTTCGAGCGGGCGCTGAGCACCCATGGGCCGCATACCGCCCTGGGCCTGTTCCTTACCGGCCTTTACGAGGAAACCAGCACCGCCTTCGGCCGCGAGGAGAAGATCCAGCGCGAGTGCTCCTTCCCCTTCACCGAGATGCACCACCGCGAGCATGCGGCCCTGCTGGAAAAGGTGGAGTTGCTGAAGGAGCAGTACGACGAGATGGACGCCCGGGGCAATTGCACCCCGTTGCTGCGCGAACTGGCGGAACTGGCCAAGGAATGGATCACCGTCCATATCGTTCAGAGCGACCTGAAAATCCGCCCCTACTGGCTGAATCATAACGGCATCTATCTCAGGGGGCAGCACGGCTGATCCTCCCCTTGCGTCGGTCAGGCTGTCGCCGTCCCGACCCGCGAGGCCGGATGGATCGATGATGGCCGGGATGTCCTGGCCTTGCCGGGCGAGCGTTCCGCCGCCGCGCTGCGCAAGGCCTGAGACGGAGTCGCAAAAGCAGAAGGCCCGGTCATCTCTGACCGGGCCTTCGCTATTTTGGTGGAGCTAGACGGAATCGAACCGACGACCTCTTGAATGCCATTCAAGCGCTCTCCCAACTGAGCTATAGCCCCGAAACTTGTTACCTGCGGGCTTGGGGCCCCGCCGGTGGAGGCGGAACATATGGTTTCCCGGATGGCCTTGCAAGCGAAAAATTCACCGCCCGCCAATCGGGAAACCATCAGGCCGAATCAGACCTCGTCCTCGCTCACCTCGTCCATGTGTTCCATGACCTCGGCCATGTCGTCGTCGTCCTCGCCCAGATCGGATGCATCCTCGATCAGGCCGCTTTCGTCGTCGTCGGCGCCTTCGTCCTCGCCCTCGATGACCTCGTCCTCGTCGTCGACCACCGGAAGATCATCCGTGTCGATATCCACCACGACGGGTACCACCGCCGCCACGGGAGCGGCCTTCTCGGCGGCTGCCGCACTGCTGCGACGCACCTTGAAGGGCATCTCCGGCTCGACCGTCGACCCGCACTTGGGGCAGACGATAGGAGTGCGCGTCAGGTCATAGAAACGGCATCCGCAGCTTTGGCAGGTGCGCTTCTGTCCCCATTCCGGCTTTGCCACCTTCGTCCTCCTTCAACGTGTCACTCGAACCCGGTAAAGGGGCCATTTGCCATGTTCCCCACCCTGTGTCAAAACGAAAAAGCGTGGGCGGTGCAGCATGGCACGCAGGTCTATGACGCCGATGCCGCCTGTGCTAGAGCTTCGCCCGGCAGCTTTTCCCCTTGCCGATGGTTATCAGGAGTGATCATGGCCAAGCCGCTTTCATCCCGTCGGGCCGCTCCGTTGGCCGGTTCCGCCCGCGTTCCCGGCGACAAGTCCATCTCGCACCGCGCCCTGATGCTGGGCGCCCTGGCGGTGGGCGAAAGCGTGGTGACCGGCCTGTTGGAAGGCGACGATGTTTTGCGCACCGCCGCCTGCATGCGCGCCCTGGGCGCCGAGGTCGAGCGGCAGGCCGACGGCTCGTGGCGGCTGTTCGGGCGTGGGGTCGGCGGGCTGATGGAACCGGCCGACATTCTCGACATGGGCAATTCCGGCACCGGAGCCCGGCTGCTGATGGGTCTGGTGGCCACTCATCCCTTCACCTGCTTTTTCACCGGCGACGGTTCTCTGCGTTCGCGGCCCATGCGCCGGGTGACCGAGCCGCTGAGCCTGATGGGCGCCCGCTTCGTCACCCGCGACGGCGGCCGTCTGCCCCTGGCGGTGACCGGCACGGCGCAGCCCACCCCCATCACCTACGAATTGCCGGTGGCCTCGGCCCAGGTGAAGTCGGCCATCATGCTGGCCGGGCTCAACACCGCCGGCGAGACCACGGTGATCGAGCGCGAGGCCACCCGTGATCACACCGAACTGATGCTCAGGAATTTCGGCGCTACCGTGCGGGTCGAGGACGCCGAGGGCGGCGGCCGCGCCATCACCGTGGTGGGCTTTCCCGAACTGACCGGCCGCCCGGTAATGGTCCCCGCCGATCCGTCGTCGGCCGCCTTCCCGGTGGTGGCGGCCCTGCTGGTGGAGGGCTCGGAAATCCGCCTGCCCGGCGTCGGAACCAATCCGCTGCGGACCGGCCTCTACCAGACCCTGCTGGAAATGGGTGCCGACATCCGCTTCGACCACCCCCGCGATCAGGCGGGCGAGCCGGTGGCCGATCTGGTGGTCCGCTCGTCGCGCCTCAAGGGCGTCGACGTTCCGCCTGAGCGGGCGCCCAGCATGATCGACGAATATCCCATCCTGGCCGTCGCCGCCGCCTTCGCCGAGGGCACCACCCGCATGCGCGGCCTGGGCGAGCTGCGGGTCAAGGAAAGCGACCGGCTGGCCGCCATGGCCCGCGGCCTTGCCGCCTGTGGCGTGGCGGTGGAGGAGGAGAAGGATGCCCTCATCGTCCACGGCACCGGCCGCATCCCCGACGGCGACGCCACCGTCACCACCCATTTCGATCACCGCATCGCCATGTCGTTCCTGGTGATGGGCATGGCCTCGGCGCGGCCCGTCGCGGTGGACGACGCCGAAGCCATCGACACCAGCTTCCCCGCCTTCGTCGACCTGATGAACGGGCTGGGGGCGAAGATCGGGACGGTGGAGTAGGAAAACGGCCGCCGCGGAGCGAGCGTGCGAGCGACTGGGCCGTTGAGGCCCGCAACGCGGGTTCGGAGTGCAGCGGAGAACGCATCGCGGAGCGTGAGCCAAGTGAGCAGAGCGAACGCCCGGCGCCTGAGGGACTTGTAAAATGACAACCACCATCATCGCCATCGACGGGCCGGCGGCGGCCGGCAAGGGGACCCTGGCGCGGCGCCTGGCCGCCCAGTTGGGCTTCGACTATCTCGACACCGGCCTGATCTATCGCGCCGTCGGCATGAAACTGGCCCGCGCCGGGCTTGATCCCGCCGACGTGGCTTTGGCCGAGCGGGCGGCCCGCGATCTCTCTCCCGCCGACCTTGCCGCCGATGATTTGCGCATCGACGAGGCCGCCCAGGCCGCCTCGAAGGTTGCCTCCATTCCCGGCGTGCGCGCCGCTTTGCTGGAGTTCCAGCGCCGCTTCGCCGCCCAGCCGCCGGGCGGCAAGGGGGCCGTGCTCGACGGCCGCGATATCGGCACGGTGGTCTGCCCCGAGGCCGAGGTGAAGCTGTTCGTCACGGCCAGCGTGGAAAAAAGGGCCGAGCGGCGGCTGAAAGAGTTGCAGGAAAAGGGCCTGGGGGCTATATACGGCACCGTCCTGGCCGACATGCGGGAACGTGACGAGCGCGATACCAACCGCGCTGTCGCCCCGCTGGTTCCGGCCCAGGATGCCACCGTGCTGGACACGTCCGACCTCGACGCCGATCAGGCTTTTGCCGCCGCGCTGGGGATCGTCGGTTCCAAACGGTAGCATTCAGAACCTGTTGACGCCGCCTGGGCTGCCCTGGGCGGTGGTTTTATTTTTTCGAGAACGTCCCCCGTTTTCTAAAGACCGCCGGATTCAACCGGCAGGCCGGAAAGACACGATACGAAAGGAACTTACCCAACAATGACCAATACCGCTGCTGCGCAGGCCGTCGACGATTTCGCCGCCCTGCTGGACGAGACCCTCGGTGTGGGCGGCTCGTTCGAAGGCTCCGTGATCACCGGTACCATCGTCGAGATCGACGGTGACGTTGCCGTGATCGACGTGGGCCTCAAGTCCGAGGGCCGCGTCCCTCTGAAGGAATTCGCCACCGCCGGCCGCGCCGCCGAGATCAAGGCCGGCGACCAGGTCGACGTGTTCGTCGAGCGCTATGAAGACCGCAACGGCGAGGTTGTCCTCTCGCGCGAGAAGGCCAAGCGCGAGGAAGCCTGGACCCTGTTGGAGAAGTCGTTCGAGGCGCAGCAGCGCGTCACCGGCGTGATCTTCGGCCGCGTCAAGGGTGGCTTCACCGTCGATCTGTCGGGTGCCGTGGCGTTCCTGCCGGGCAGCCAGGTCGACATCCGCCCCGTGCGCGACATCACCCCGCTGCTGGGCACCCCCCAGCCCTTCCAGATCCTCAAGATGGACCGCTCGCGCGGCAACATCGTGGTGTCCCGCCGCGCCGTGCTGGAAGAGACCCGCGCCGAGCAGCGTTCCGAGCTTATCGAGAACCTCAAGGAAGGCCAGATCCTCGAGGGCGTGGTCAAGAACATCACCGATTACGGTGCGTTCGTGGACCTGGGCGGCGTCGACGGCCTGCTGCACGTCACCGACATCGCCTGGAAGCGTATCAACCATCCGTCCGAGGCGCTGCACATCGGCCAGACCGTCAAGGTCCAGGTCATCCGCTTCAACCCGGAAACCCAGCGCATCTCGCTCGGCATCAAGCAGCTTGACGCCGATCCGTGGGAGGGTGTCGAGGCCAAGTACCCGGTCAACGCCAAGTTCTCCGGCCGCGTCACCAACATCACCGACTACGGCGCGTTCGTCGAGCTGGAGCCCGGTGTCGAGGGTCTGGTGCACGTCTCCGAGATGTCGTGGACCAAGAAGAACGTCCACCCCGGCAAGATCGTCTCCACCTCCCAGGAGGTCGAGGTCATGGTGCTGGACGTGGATCCCCAGAAGCGCCGCATCTCGCTGGGTCTCAAGCAGACCATGAACAACCCGTGGGAAGGCTTCCTGGATCGCTTCCCCCAGGGCACCCTGGTCGAAGGCGAGATCAAGAACATCACCGAGTTCGGCCTGTTCATCGGCCTGCCCGGCGATATCGACGGCATGGTCCACCTGTCGGATCTGGATTGGGCGACTCCCGGCGAGCAGGCCATCCAGAACTTCAAGAAGGGCGATGTGGTCAAGGCCAAGGTTCTCGACGTCGACGTCGAGAAGGAGCGCATCAGCCTCGGTATCAAGCAGCTGGGCGCCGACCCCTATCAGGACGCCGTGGCGTCCATCAAGAAGGGCGACGTGGTCACCTGCACCGTGACCCAGGTCACCGAGAACGGCCTGGAAGTCACCGTCGAGGGCATGACCGGCTTCATCCGCAAGTCCGAGCTGTCGCGTGAACGCTCCGAGCAGCGCCCCGAGCGCTTCGCGGTCGGCGAGAAGCTCGACGCCAAGATCACCGCCTTCGAGAAGGCGGCGCGCAAGATCACCCTGTCGGTGAAGGCGCGCGAGGTCGAGGAAGAGAAGCAGGCCATGGCCGAGTACGGTTCGTCCGACTCGGGCGCCTCGCTGGGCGACATCCTGGGTGCCGCCATGCGTAAGGCCCAGGAGAAGGAGTAATCCTCCTTCTTCGGCTTTAGCTGTTAAAGGGAAGGCCCGGTACCGCAAGGTGCCGGGCCTTTTCTTTTGGACGCTCCCCGATCCTACCGCCCGTAGACCCGGCGGATGCGTTCCTTGAAGTTCTGCACCACCTTATGCTCCATGGCCGGCAGGGTCATGGCCGCCATGGAGTGCAGCATGGGCGAGCGCAGCGCCATCTCGTAGCGGGCCACCACCCGGCAGCCCTCGCCCAGGGGCTCGAAATCCCACACCAGTTTGAAGTGGCGGAACGGTCCGTCATGGGAGGAGATGGTCAGCCGGCGGGGCGGTTCCTGCTCGGCGTGGGAGGTGAAACGGGCCTGCAGCGGTCCCAGACCGAACAGGTTGTCCACCTCCAGGTGGTCGCCGTCACGCTTGCGGATATGGGCCCGCTGGCACCAGGGCAGAAAGCGTGGATAGGATTCGATGTCCACCGCCAGGGCATAAAGCTCCTCGGGCGTGTGGCGGGGCACGTCGACGCGCCAACCGCCGGTCAGGGGATGCATGGCGGACTCAGCGGGTCAGGTTGCGGATATTGCGCACGAAGATGTTGAGCAGGCCGCGAATGAACGGATCGGCCTTGGCCAGTTTTTCGCGGAAGGTATCGCGTGAAATGATGATGCACGACACATCGGACAGCGCCTTGGCGGTCGCCATGCGCGGCTGGTCGTCGACCAGGGCCATTTCACCGAACAATTCGCCCTTGCCGATGGTCGCCAGCGTCATACCGTGCTTAATAATTTCCACCTGTCCATCCTGGATCAGATAGGCACGATCACCGCTGTCACCTTCATTGAAGATTTTCGCCCCGGCATAAAAGACTTTGCGCTCGAGAATCTTATCGTTACGCATGCCCGCCACCCCAGCCTTTCCGATACGACTTTATTCGCGTTCGGCTTCCGAGTCACTCTCGAAGGCGTATATCAGGTAATCACCCCGGCCCGACAACTCAACCACCTCCTTGACCATCGACAGCGGGGCAAGGTCGGGCATAGACTTGCCCGATAATCGCGAGGGCATCGCCATGAATATCGACGACCGCGCCAAGGGGCTGGCCCGCCTTCGGGCGCTGATGGCCATGACCACCGCCAACGGCTGCACCGAGGAGGAGGAGCTGGCGGCGGCGCGCATGGTCGCCAAGGCGGTCGAGCAACTGGACGGAAATCCTGCCGCCGCGCCGGCCACCGACCCGTCCTGGGCGGCGCGCGAGCGCGATAATCCGCAATATCAGCTGCTGTTGGAGAAGAATACCCTCGAAGGCATGCTGAAGACGGCGCTGCAGGAACTGGCCCTGGCCCATATCAATACCGTATCGCCGCCCAAGCGCAATCTGCGCGGCCAGCCGGTGGAATGGGTGCGGACCACCGAACTGATGCTGCCCTATTTCAGCATGATGCTGGGCAGTGCCGGCGCCTCGCGGCTGGCCCGCGGCATGGTCGAGGGCATGGTCGAGGAATTGATTCTCGACGGATTGCTGCCCGACGCCCTGGCCATGCCCAGGGAGTAGCCCGTGGTCCCATGCCTTGGCCGGGCGGCTCACCCGGCCAAACAAAAAGCCCCGGGCCGTGCCCGGGGCTTTCGTCTTGTCCGATAAAACCTGCTTAGCGCACGAAGACCTGTACTTCGCCGCCCGATACCGCGGGGCTGGTGGTCGACGAGGTCCGCACCCGGCTGGCGGGCAGGTTCATGTTGGTCAGCGAACGCAGCACCGAATCGGCGTTGCGCTTGGCGTTGGTGGCGGCCAGGGCCTGGGTGCCGGGAGTGTTGCCCACCGGCGACACGGCGACCACGTCGAAGGTGGCGCTGGGGCGACGGTCCAGGGCGCTCTTGATGGCGGCATAGAGGGCCGGCTCGTAATTCACATTGGGCTTGTCGAAGCGAATGGTCACCAGCGGGGTCTCGCCGGCCGACATGGCGCGGGCCGGAGCGGCGGTGTCATAGCTGGCGTTGACGCGCGACGTCAGGCCACCGGCGAACAGGGCGCCGTTCTTGATGCCCAGCGCCAGGGTGTTGAGGTTCTGCTTCTCGGAGGCGACGTATTGCTGCTGGCGGATGGAATCGCTGGTCAGCTCGGACAGCAGGCGCTCGACCATCACCACGGTGCGGTTGGTCTCGTCCTCGAGGATGCGCAGCTGGCGATGATCCTCGTCCACGGCGCCGGACAGCGAGCGGGCCGAGCGCACCGAATCCAGCAGGAAGCCGGCCATGGTCGACGACGCGGTCACGTCGTTGGTCAGGCGGTTCATCTTCAGCACGTCGTCGGTGATGCGGTCCAGCTCGCCCTGGGCGGCGTTCCACTGCTGGGTCAGCACCGGGTTGCCCGGGGTGGTGCCCACCTGCAGGCGGGCGTTGATGGCGGCGACGGTGCCGTGATAGCGCTGGGAATCCTGGACGGTTTCGTTGCGGATCTGCTGCAGCGCCTGGTTCTGGCGGGCCAGGGTCGCCTGCAGGGCCTGAAGGTCGGCGCGCAACGCCACCACCTTGCCGCCAACGAAGGTGCCGGTGGGTGAGCCGGCGGTGACCCCGATGGGCTCGTAGCTACCGGTCCCCAGGGAGGGCGGCGCCGCCTCGGGCAGCGCCTCGGCGGTCATGCCCTGATTGGGGGCGACGGTTCCCGAGGTCGGAAACAGCACGTCCTCGGCGAACGAGCATCCGCTTGCCAGGAGAACCGCGCACAAGGCGGCGGCATGGGTCTTTTTCAGGGCCATGGGGATTGCTGATCCTTTGGGTCGCCAGTTCGGACAAGTACCGGCGGGAGCGGACTTTCGTATTCACGAATGAATATCCAGATTGCCCCCGCAAACTTTGGGGCGGATTTTACGCAAATGACCAAGCGGCCACAAGTACGCATTTCGATAAGTGGTACATTCGTAAGCCCCGAGTCCACAGGGTTTTGCGGTTTTTCCCTCGGCGAAAATTCACCCTTGCGGGCCGCCGGGGGTTTGTGTATGGTCCGCGTCCTCGCCGGGGGACATCCCCGACGGAAAGTGCGCCCGTAGCTCAATTGGATAGAGCACCAGACTACGAATCTGGGGGTTGGAGGTTCGATTCCTTCCGGGCGCGCCACTTTCCTTAAAGTCTTACAAGCCATTAGCCAACAAGACCCCGCACCCCTGGTGGCGGGGTCTTGGCTTAATAGGGCTGTAATAGGGGCGAGTGGTTGCAGGTGTAGCGCGCCACATGGTTTTGGAGCCGGGGACACATGGTGTTGTAGCACTCGCGTTTGAGTGACATTAGGGGGGCGGAAATTAAACTGGGATGGAGTGGATAGAATTAATCTGGAATGAATTTCTGAAAAATTCAGTTATTTCATGGTGGTAGAGTGATTTTCGAGGTGCCGCAATAGGGTCCGCAATCGCTGTGATTGGTGCAGTGGTGCGAAAGCTAATGAATGGCGTGTTTCCGCCATTCTTGATGCAGGAAGCCCCTTAAGGGTATCGATTGGTGCAGGGATTGGTGCAGCAAAACGCAGCCTCTTCCGAAGTCACCCCGATTAGCCTTTCTTCTGGTTTCGCAGCCGTTCCCGTACCTTGAAAGCTTCAGGGCTAAGGGTATGATTTTTTCTTTCATATTCGATGAATTTTTCAGGAGGAAAGCCGAACTCATCGATGAGACTGCGCTTTCTGCGCACCATCTGCGGGTATGTAAGTTGTATTGACGCTGCAATTCCTTGAGACTCGGCCAATATGGCCTCCTCCGTCATATTAAGAAGTGTCTCTTCGGCATAACTAGACATTATTCCGCGAAACATGCTTTCGCTTATTATGTTTATAACGTCAAAATCAAGAACCTTCAGATCATCTATAAACTCTTCTACTGATATCTTGCTGTTGGCCCCAAACAAGATGTATTCCGTTGTCTTGCCAGAAGCGAATCCAATGGATACAACATTCTCCATTGGAACATATCCTCTCGCCTTCCACGATGACACTGTCTTATTTGATACCCCTAATACGTCGGCTAACTCTTTGTCATTTTTTACCCCAATAGAATCTTTCATTCTCTCAATCACCGCAGATGCATCGATATTCGGGAGGCTCAGGGCCATAGTACGCTCCATGTCTGCGTAGAGAAGACTAATCCGTTGACAGTCTGCGCTGTGCAGACTTATGTTAATCCGCATAGTGCAGATTAACACCAGGACACGGCCCGATGAAAGCCCCACCCATATTGCCGTCAAAAGATACGCTCCGTCGGGTCCGGGCTGGATTTGTGGTGAAAGGGACATCGCTAAACGCTTGGTGCAAAGGAAATGAAGTCGTCCGCCGCACCGCAGAACAAGCCCTGACCGGAGAAAATGTCAGTGAGCGGGCTGCCACGTTGTTCCAAAGGTTGATTCACGATGCGGGAGTCGGAAAATGACTCCCAGCGACCAACTTTCCGTATTTTTTACCAGCGGGGAGTTTGGCCATGTCGCTGGCCTTAAAGCGAGAGCCGCCATCCTGGCTCTTTCTCGCGCCCATTCCGGCAAGACATGGCGCGGCCACACCCTCTCTGTGATTGCGCAGAGAGGCCGTGGTGGGGCATCCGGCCTCAGCTACCTCGTCCGCATCGACAGTCTGCCGCCGGAACTGCGCATTCGCGCTGAGGCGATGTTCGGCACTGTCACGGACGACGACGATTCCGCCCCTCTTGCTCTTTCCGCCCCGGCAACGGCCACCTCGCTCACCGTCCAAAATCAAGTGTCTCCCTGTCTGCCTGCCATATCCGCCAGTACGGCGGCGGCAACGCGGGAATGGGAATGGAAGCGGGAAATCATTCATCCGGCGATGATTCTGCCCAAAGGCTCACCCGGGCGCGGGGCGATGATCAAGGAATTGTCCTCGCGCGGCTTTCTGGTTCCCGGTGGCGGATACCGGACGTTCAGCGAGTCCACCCTTCGCGGTTGGCTGAACGGATATGAGGCGAAAGGGATTGTCGGCCTGTGCCGCAAGCCTCGCGCGGATCGTGGCGAAGATCGGGTGGTGATTTCGCGGGCCTGGGACGATGGGGTGCCATTCTCTGCCGAGGCGAAGGTGAAAATCGCCGCGAAGCTGGTCACCTATGTGAAGAGCGTCTGGGCGGCGGCAGGCGGCGGTAAGGGCAAGGGTGCGGCCAAGGGTGGCGGCGGATGGAAAATTTGCTGCCGCCTCGCGACCAAGGAATTGATCAAGCTGACACGAGCCGCTGGCCTTGATCTTCCCACCGCTCACCTTCTGGCCTTGTGCGAGGTGCCGCGCGGCTTTGTCGAGCCGCACCGCAATTACGCCATCATTGCCCTGAAGGACAAGGACGCCAAAGGGTTCTTTGATACAGCGGCGCCGCGCACCCGCCGGACCCGAGACGGCATGGTCCCCATGGAACTGGTGGTGGGGGATGTTCACCACCTGGACATCTATTTGCGCCGTGAAGACGGATCGCTGTTCACCCCCAAGATCATCGCTTGGTGCGATATCGCCACCAACCGGATAAGGGCAACCCTGCACTTTGTCCCCAAGGGCAAGGGCATTCGCCAGGAGGATGTTATTTCGTCCTTTATCGAGATGACCCAAGACCCGGCCTGGGGAATGCCACAGGCTCTCTATCTCGACAATGGCGGCGAATATTCAAAGCTTGGCTTTGTCGATGACGCCATGAAGCTGGCCAGCTTGGCGCAGTGCCAGGGCTTCCGTCTGGGCAATGTCACCGACGATCCCGAGATAAGCGCCTTGGCGAAAAGAGCCGCCAACGCACGGCGCAAGATGGTCGTGAACGCTCAACCCTACAACGCACCGGCCAAGCCCATCGAGGGCCTGTTCGCCGTGCTGGAAGGCGGGGCCTTCGCCATGGTGCCCGGCTGGATCGGCGGCAACCGCATGACGGCGAAGACCAAGAATGTCGGCCGTGAGCCAACGCCCTTCGAGGGATCGGAAGCTGATTTCCGCCAAGCTCTCGCCACGTCATTGGACTATTACGAGACGACTGCGCAGGGTGGATCACTCAAGGGAAAGTCACCGCGCGAGGCATTCACGATTGCCGTGAATGCGGGATGGATGCGGACGGATGTTGACCCCATGGCGCTTCATGCGGTGTTTGCGACGAGGCAGCCCCGCGAGGTCATGCAAGGCGAGTTCACTTACAAGGGAACGTCATATCGGGCACATGAGCTTCTGAAGCTCTTGCCCGGTTCCAAGGTCACCATTTGTGTTCCCCATGTTGGCGACAGAAACCGGATTCCCGTCCTCGACGAAGACGGTAGTTTTCTGTGCATCGCCGAACAGGCTCCGTTGTACGGCTTCCTTGATCCGGCTGGCGCGAAAGATCGCGGACGCCGCGTCAGGGCCCAGAACAAGGCAATCACGGCCATGGCCCGCGAGGTCGATGACCTCGACCTTGTTGCCGAGATGGGTGAGGCGTCTGCCCTGCACCTACCCGCACCGATTCCGGAGAGCGCCGGGACCATCCGTCTGTCCGACGACATGGAAGCCATCGCTCAAGCCACCAAGCAGCTTCCCGCCCTTCGGGCCGAGGCGCAAGACCCCCAATACCGGGAGCGTCTGGCCCGGCGGGCGACGCTGGAAAGGCTTGCGGCGGCGGGATGAGTTTGACCGGCGGGTGGTGAGACACCCGCCGGTCCTAACGCCGGAGAGAACCCGGCATCAACCAGTGAGGTAGGAATGGCTGATATCGTTACTTTACCAGCGGCAGGCCGGGAGGAAAAGCCCGGCTTCTGCCCCACCCCAACGGCGCAAGACATTGCTTCTGCCCTGACGATCTGTTGCAAGCAGCGGAAAATGGGCTGCGTCGTCGGTGCGTCGGGCGTCGGCAAGACAACCGCCATCGCCAATTTCGCCGAACAACATCACTACGTCATGCAGTGCCGCATGACCAGGGCAGCGGGAAGGCTCCAGCCGGGATTGGTGCGGATCGCCACGGCTATGGGCGCTTACGCCACGGCCAACATGGGCAGCGCAGAAATCTACGACAATATCTTGCGCCATCTGTCCTACCCCAGAGATGCGCTGCTGATTCTGGACGAGGCGCAGCACATGGACGATGACCTGCTGGAATCTGTGCGCGACCTCTACGATGAAAGGCCGGTCGGAATCATGCTGGTGGGCAGCGCCGAACTCACCGACCGCTGGGAGGCCAAATCCGCCGCCAAACGCCGCAAGTGGGCGCAGCTCACCAGCCGCCTGACGGTGCGCCTGGATATCCCCGCCGTGCCGCCGGAAGACATTTCCGCCATGTGCGACCACCACGGAATCGTGGGCAAGCGTTCGCTTGATCTGCTGACCCGATCCGCCACACGCGGCGGCGGCCTGCGCAACGTCAATGAGCGGATCGCCCATGCCCGCAAGCTGGCTGGTGATGGGCCGATCCAACTGAACCACCTGGAAGACGCCGAACGCATTCTCGGCTCGCGGAACTGAGAGGAAAAGCCATGACCATCGATTCCATCGAAGACCTCGACGCAGTCAAGGACGTCGCTAACTTCCTCTCGTTCGTTCTCGATCAAGCTGCCTTCCATAAGTTTGCCAAAGACATAGGCAATGACAATTGCAAGGGCATGTCGAATATCATGGCCTGGATGGTCGAGCGTATCGATGCCTGCCAGAGTACCGCCAAAAAGCAACTGGAAATGTCGCAACTCGATTTTCTGAAGAAGATCGGCTTGCCGCAGGAAGCCTTTGTTGATGACATGGCGCGCAGGATCTGGAGAGACGGCTTTTCTCACGGCCTGTCCTACGCGGGGAAGGAGAGCTGACATGGCTCTTGCCCACAAACAACTCTCCCTGATCCATGTGGCCAAAGCGCAGCTCTGCATGGAGGAGGACGATTACCGCGCCATCCTACGCCGCTTCGGTGGGGTGGAGAGTTCCGCCAATCTTGACCCTTCGGGCTTCGCGCGGGTGATGGACGCCTTCACTCGCCTGGGGTTCCGCAGCGACTTCAGCAAGCGGAACTTCGGCGAGCGTGCCGCCATGGCCTCACCGCGCCAGGTTGCCTTGATCCGGGACCTGTGGACGGAATACACGGGCGGGGAAGGTACTGACGCCACCCTTGGAAAATGGCTTGAACGGACGTTTAAAGTCAGTTCACTGCGCTTCCTGACCGCCGAATGCGCCCCCAAGGCGATCACGGCCCTGAAGGCCATGAAGGCGAAGAAAAAAGAAACCGTGCAGAGATGACGCGCGGCCTCCCTGGGGATTGGCGCTCCTCCCCAGGAGGGTGGCGGGTGACCGGCTCGGAGGGGCGCCTTACCCTCATCGGGATCGTTTCCGGTCCCCGCACGGGCAGCGAAATTTCCGGCGGTCGAACCGATCACATGGTCATTGTCGCCCTGACCTGCTCTGAAATCAATCCAGCCGTTCCAGGCCATTTAGGGAAGAAGGGGCACCCCTTATGCCGCCAATCCATTAAACGTGAAATTAAACGTCCCCAGGGGGGATGGCGGGCATTCCAAGGAGAGGGACCGGGCTTGCAATGACTATGGAGGGGTGCGGACGCTCAAGCGGCTACCGCCTAGCCATTGCGTCCGAACCCTGCGGCGGCTCCGCAAGGGTAATGCAGCCGGGTTGATACTGCAATCCGGCTGCATCAAGCGCGCAAACCCATGGGTAGGAATGCGGGGCTCGCGGCCCTCTCGCCCCGACAAGAGCAACACACAAGCAGATAGACCATAGAGCGGAATACTTCCGCGCGATGGCGGATCAATTTCCGCCTTATTTATTTTGCCTGTTCATGGAGATTGTCAAAGATTTTCCAGAAGGGCGCAATGATCGAGCACACCGCTACCTGTTCCATTTCCCTGCCGACCGGGGCACCTGACCGCATCCACCTCCTGCCGTTCGGCACAAACCGGGGTCGAGACGGACGCGGCCCCTACACCCTTCGGGACAAGGCTCATGCCCACCAGGTGATCGCCTCGACCAAGCTTCATCAGCGTGGGGCCGATCTGCCTGTGGATTATGAACATCAGAGCCAGTTGGCGCCGCTCCACATCAAACCGCGTCCCGCCGCTGGCTGGGTCAAATGGGATAGCCTGGATATCGGCCCCAATGGCATCTGGGGCATTGTCGAGTGGACGGCTACAGCCGCGCAGCACTTGGGCGAACGCGCCTACCGCTATCTCTCGCCGGTATTCACCCATACCGATGACGGGACCGTGCTGCGGATCGTCGGCGCGGCCCTAACCAACTTCCCCAACCTCGAAATCACCGCCCTCGCCAGCCAAGGAGCAATCATGCCCGGCGATACACTGACCAGTGCCAAGGCCCTGTTGGGCCTCGACGGCGCCGACGACGCGACGTTTCTCAAGACCTGCGAAAACCTCGCCAAACTGATTCAGGCGTTCGTGACGCATCTGGATTTGCCGCCCGAAACCGGGGCCACCGGGGTGCTGGACGCCTTGATGCGGAAAACAGCCGCCCCCACCACAGCATCCCAGACTGCGGAGATCGTTGCTGCGGCACAGGCTATCCAGGCGATTGCCAGTCAGGCCGAAACCTACCGGCAACAGACTTCCCAGGCCCAGGTGGATAAGGCGGTTGCCGACGCCATGGCTGCCGGAAAACTCAGCCCGGCTATGAAGCCCTGGGCCATGGCCCTTGCCAGCCAATCCCCGGAATCGTTCGAGGGATTCGTGCAGTCCATGCCCGCGCTTTTCGCCGGCTTGATGAAATCCGATTTCCAGGGCCGCCCGGCGGTCCCGTCGAACGCCCCTTCCGGCACTGCCGGGCTGACCGCTGGTCAATTGGCCGTGTGCAGCCAGTTGAGCGTTTCCCCCGAAGACTACCGCAAGCTCTTGGAAGGTTGATCCACCATGGTCGTGTCCCGCTCCGGCGCTTCGCTCGCCGACATTTTCACCGGCTTCAAACTCAACTTCAACAAGGGCTTCGACGGCGCCAAGTCCACTATCTCTGTCGTCGCCATGGAAGTTCCCAGCACGGCGTCCGAGGAAAACTATGCGTGGCTGGGCAGTTTCCCCATGATTCGCGAGTGGGTTGGCGACCGCATCGTCACCAACCTGTCCGCCTGGAAATACGCGATCCGCAACAAGAACTTCGAATCGACCGTGCGGGTTCCCGGCAACGAGATGGAGGATGACCAGTACGGCCTGTTCGCCCCGCTCATGCTGGAGATGGGGCGCGAGGCTGCCATTCATCCCGACCGCATGGCCTACAACCTGCTGAACACGGGGTTCGCCTCTCCCTGCTACGATGACCAGAATTTCTTCGATACCGATCACCCTGTCGAAGATACGAACGGCCAGACCACCATGGTCAGCAACATGCAAGCGGGCAGCGGACCGGCATGGTTCCTGATCGATGCCAGCCGCCAGTTGCGCCCGCTGGTCCATCAGAAGCGGCGCCCCTATCGCTTCGTCAGCCTGGACAAGCCAAACGACAACAACGTGTTCTGGCAGAACGAATACATTTACGGCTGCGACGGGCGTTCCAATGTCGGCTTCGGCCTGTGGCAACTGGCGTTCGGCAGCAAGGCCGACCTGACCCACGAAAACTACGAGGCCGCTCGCGCAGCCATGGCGTCGCTAACCCGTGATGGAGGCTACAAGCTGGGAGTGGCTCCCACCCACCTGGTGGTGCCGCAGGAACTGGAGGGCGCGGCACGGCGTATCGTCAAGAACGCCACCCGCGTGATTACCGTGGGAACCGCCCCCGACACCTCGGACGTCGTGATTTCCAACGAGTGGCAGGATACCGCCGAATTGCTGATCTCGGCTTATCTGTAGGTGGTGCGTCATGGATGCAGCCCCCGACTTGTCCCTGTTTCCAGGCCTTCTGGGAGTGCTCGCACGGTCGGGATTCGTCGATGATGCGTTGAAACTTGCAAGGGTCTGGGGCGGAACCAAGCGGTACATTCCAGAGACCCCCTGTAGTACCAGCAGGATATGCCAGATTATTCCCCTGGAAGCGGCGCTGGCCCTGGTGCCCATTTATGGGGGCAACAGCCACGATATCCCAAACATGGGAGGTAAGGCAGGCCCTCTGTCCAAAGTGAAGCAGCGCCTCAAACGACTTGATCATCTTCCGACAACCGATGCCGCCCGAGAGGCCGGTTGCACCGCACGATACGTTCGCATGATGCGGCGGGAGTGGAAGTGAAGCAAAAACTGAAGAAACCCTACAGGTGGAAGCATGGGGCCTGAACTGGGAGGAGATGCCATTGCCAAAGGTGAATATATATTCGGACGGCGAGGTGCGACAGTTCTTGGATGGCTTGCCTCGCCACTTGACCTATAGCGAAATGGCTGCCTCCTGTGTCCGGCGGTTTGGACAGGCCCGCGCGTGGTCCCGAGCAAAGATCGGGCGCTATTGGGCGGTATTCCACCCGCCCGGTAAAGGGAAGGCATCCCGGATTGACTTTGACCCCGAAGTCCGGGAGTTTGTAGAGGACCGGCTCGGACGCCTCACCATCCGCATGATTCTGGATGGTTGCCGCGAACGGTTCGGGACGGAACGCGCCCCCTCGAAGTCGTCGCTCCACCGGTATTGGCAACGGTCACGAAAACAGAAGCCATCCCACCGGGTATAGGGCCTTCCCGGCCCATCCCAGAATAATTACCGCCGCAGCAGATTAATTATAACCAGACTAGCGGAGAGAAACCGAACCCCCTCCCCCCCCCCTTTCACTCGACCGTCGCTGGCAACAAATTCCACGCCCGCGCCGCCGCAGTCGCCGTTTCCACTAGACGCTACGGGGCGTGGTGGGCGTAGCGCACGGTGGTGGACAGTTGGCTGTGCCCGAGACGCACGCCAATCTCGTTCAACGGCCCCCCGTTGTTGGCGAGGGCGCTAATTCTGGGCGACCAGTTTACGCTCATAGGCCGCAACGGCATCGAGAAACGCCGAACTGAAATACCGGTCGAAGAGCTTGCCGTTCGAGTGTCGATGGTTGACGGTCTCACCCATGGATCGGGGTTGGACCAAGCATTTGTTCCATTAATGTTTCCGATGCGGCCGGGTGCCGCCGACACCACCTGTGACAGCGATGGGAGGCGTCGCCCCCCTGTGATCGTTGATAACCCGATGCGGCAAGGCCCGATAATGTGGGGAAAATCACAGCATGGCCGTATCCGATCGATTAGACTGCGGCATGATTTTTTCGGGCGCGGGAGGAATCAGGGTGCTGCGAAAGGTAACCTGGATGGTTGCGGCCGCGATGTTCGGCGCGATCTCCGCCTGTTCCTCGCCGCCGTCCCATCCGCCCGTCTCCCCGCCGCCCGCCGCCGGCCCGGTCGTCAAGGCTCCGCCGCCCCGGCCGGAGCCCCCGGCCAAGCGGCCCGCCGTCACGGCGCCTGCCAATCTTCATCCCGAGCAATTGACGGGACTGAGTCAGGACGAGACCCAGGCTCTGCTGGGGCCGCCTGCCGCCGAAACCGTCCAGGCCATGGCGACGGTGTGGACCTATCGCCGGGGCGGGTGTGCCCTGTCGCTGGTCTTCTATCCCGAGGTCGAGACGGCGGTTCAGCGCGTCCTTTCCTACGAGTTCAAGGGGAGCGGCGAGGCCGCCGCATGCCTCAATCATCTGCGCGAGGCCCGCACCCGCAATGGCAAATGACCCCTCTCCGTCGTCCAAATTGATCGGCATCGTCGACGATGACCCGCTGTTTCGCGAAACCCTGGCCGGCAATCTGGGCGATGCCGGCTATGAGGTCGAGGCCTGGAACTGCGGCGAAGATTTCCTGGCGGGGCTGGAGGCCGGCATCCGCCTGGACCTGGTCCTGCTCGACTGGAAGATGCCGGGCCTCAACGGGATCGAGGTGCTGCGGCGGATGCGGGCGACGCATATGGAACTGCCCGCCATCTTCCTGACCGTGCTCAGCGACCAGATCTTCGAGGAGGCGGCCCTGCTGGGCGGCGCGGTGGATTTCATCGAGAAATCGCGCAGCTTCACCATCTTGGAGCGGCGGGTCCGGCTTATCCTGAACCGTTCGGCCCCCCTGGCGGCCGATGGGGACGACCCGCTCAGGGCCGGAGAGCTGACCCTGGACCTGGAAAGCCGGCGGGCCTACTGGCGGGGGCAACTGGTGGAACTGACCCTGGGCGAATTCGCCATGGTCCATGCCCTGGCGGCCAAGGCCGGGCGCGATCTCAGCTATCGCGAACTGTACGACGCCGGCCGAGGCAAGGGCTTCCATGCCGGGGCGGGCGACGACGGCTATCGCACCAATGTCCGGGCGGCGGTCAAGCGTATCCGCGAGAAGTTCAAGACCCTCGACCCCGATTTCGAGCAGATCGGCAATTATCCCGGCTTCGGCTATGTCTGGCTGGTGAGCCATGATACGGCGGATTAGGCGGCTTGGTTTCCGGCTGCGCTCCTTCGCGGTCAAACTGGTCGCCGCCGCGTTCATCTTCGCCATCGTGCCGGTCCTGCTGTACCAGCAGTTCAACGCCGCCGAGCATCAACGCAATGCCCTGATGCTCCGGCTGGTGCAGGAGCAGGGGCGGCTGGCCGGCGAGGCGGTGTTTCCGCTGCTCGACCAGTTCTCGCCGCGCAGCGCGGATCGCCTCAATCAGGCGGTGAACCGGCTGGCCGATGGCGGCATCTCCATCAAGGTTCTGTTTCGCCCGGCGGCGAACAGCGGCTCCCGCAATTTCCTGCTGGTGGCCTCGGCGCCCGAGACGGGGGTGGAGGAGGGGCGGGCCGCCATGGATCGCCTGGCGGAAAACGGCGTCCTGACCCAACTGACCGCATCGTGCGAGGGCAACGAGCCGCTGGCCTTGCGGCTGCCGGCGGGGGCGGGCGCCTCCCAGGGGGGGAGCGAATTGCTGACCTATCTGGCCCCCCATGCCACCCGGGGCGGCTGCTGGGTCGTATTGACGGCGCAGCCGACCGGCACCCTGCCGGAGCAGACCATCGGCCAGCCGTACTGGCAGCATCCCGAGGTTCAGGTCGCGGTCTCCATCTACCTGCTCATGGCGGTGCTGGTTCTTTCCATCTTCACCGACGTCTGGCGCAACCTGCACCGTTTCCGCGATGTGGCGCAGTCCCTGGTGCGGGGGGAGGCCGTATCGTTCGCCGCCGAAAATTACATTCCGGAACTGTCCGAGGTGGCGGCGGAATTCGATGCCATGGTCACCACGCTCAAGCGTTCCGAGGCGCTGCTGCGGCAGGCGGCGGAAGAGAACGCCCATGCCCTCAAGGCGCCCCTGGCGGTGATTTCCCAGTCCATGGAACCGCTGCGCCGCGCCGTCTCTCCTGGGGACAGCCGCGCCCAGCGGAGCCTCGACGTCATCGCCCAGTCCATCGACCGGCTGGATGTCCTGGTGTCCACCGCCCGGCGGATCGATGAGACCATTGCCGGCCTGATCGACCGCCCGCGCCGCCGGGTGGAGCTTTCGGCGCTGCTGGAGCGCCTGGGGCGCGGTTATGTCCGCCTGGCCGCCGATCGCTCCATCGGGTTGGAATTACGCCTTGCTCCCGGTCTGGTGGTGACCGGCGACGATGATATGGTCGAACTCGTCGCCGAGAACCTGCTCGACAACGCCCTCGACTTCTCGCCGTCGGGATCGGTGGTGACCATGGAACTGCGCCGGGAAGCCGGCGAGGCCCGGTTCCGCGTTCTCGATCAGGGACCCGGCGTCCCCGAGACCGAGTGGGAGCGCATCTTCGAACGCCACCTGTCGCACCGCCCCGGCACCACGGAGGGAGGGGGCGACCATTACGGGCTCGGTCTGTGGATCGTGCGGCGCAATGCCGAAGCCATGGGCGGCCGGGCCTGGGCAGGCCAGGCCCCCGGCGGCGGCCTGACGATCACGGTATCGCTGCCTTTGGCCCCCTGATCCCGGTCACCGGATTATCACAGCCTTCTCACCCCCCGATCTCGCGGGGAAGCGTATTCCTGTCCGTGATGGGGGCATCCCCCACCCCAATGAAGGAAGAACGCCATGAAATCCCCCGTGAAAAGTCCCGCCATCGCCATCGCTGTTCTGGCTCTTGCCCTGTCGGCCTGCGCCGACAT
This sequence comes from Magnetospirillum sp. 15-1, assembly GCF_900184795.1. Lineage (NCBI taxonomy): Bacteria > Pseudomonadati > Pseudomonadota > Alphaproteobacteria > Rhodospirillales > Rhodospirillaceae > Magnetospirillum > Magnetospirillum sp. 15-1. The sequence continues at coordinate 207,495 of NZ_FXXN01000022.1, forward strand.
GAGCAACCAGCAGCAGCGGGCCTTGTCCGGCGGCGCCATGGGGGCGGCCGGCGGGGCGGCCATCGCGGCCATGACCGGCGGTGGCAGCATCGTGACCGGCGCGTTGATCGGCGGTGGCGGTGGCGCGGCCATCGGCGCCCTGCTTCCCGACAACTGGCTCGGCCATAAGTCGGCCTCCAAGGAAAGCCGCTAGGAGACCATCATGAACACCCCGTCGAAATCCCTGAAGGCGTCGTTGTCCATGGCTGTCGCCGTGATCCTGCTTGGTGCGGTTTCCGGCGCGGCCCTGGCCGACGAGGGCCATTGGCGGCACGAGAGGCGCGGTTGGCACGAGCACGGCGACTGGCGTGAGTGGCGCGGCCACCATCGCGGCCCGCCGGCGGTCGTCGTCGCCCCGTCCCCCTACGCCTATTTCTACGGGCGGCCGGAAGTGGTCTATGTCCCGCCGCCGGTCGTCTATCTGCCGCCCCCTTCGGGCATCAACATCGTTCTGCCCATCCACATCCGCTGAGGCGGCGGACGAAAACACCCAGAGCCGACAGGAGACCCGCCATGTCGTCAGTATTGAACGCGTTCGCCAGAGTTTCCGCGACGTCCGGTGACATCGACTGGGAACTGCTGCTGTTGCTGGCACGGACGGAGGCCGCCCTCACATGGCCCGAACTGGACCATTCCGGCGAATCCGACCTGTCGCTCCCTGACGGGCTCGACCTTCGCCACCCCGCCGACATCGATTGGGTGTCCCACGTGGTGGAATTCTCCGAGGAGCCCTCGCCCCGGCCCCTGGGATGGGTGTCGACATAGCTCGCTCCCCATCGGTCAGAAGGGCCACCGGCGGTCAGAAGGGCCATCGGCGGTCAGAAGGGCCATCGGCCAGGAGGCGTCGGTCAGGAGTTCGGAATGACGGCCGTCGCTTCCAGTTCGATCTTGCCGGGATGGTCCAGCAGATCGGCGACGAAGATCATGCTCATGGCCGGATAGTGATCGCCGATCAGGGTCCGCCAGATGCGGCCCAACTCGCGACGCGACGCCAGATACTCGTCGCGGGCGATGCAGAACGCGGTGATCCGCACGATATGCTGGGGGCGTCCGCCGGCCGTCTCCAGGATGGCCAGGATGTTCTTCAACGCCTGCTCGAACTGGGGGACCAGCGCGTCGCTCTCGAATTCCTGCTGGGCGGTCCATCCCACCTGACCGGCCAGGTACAAGGTCCGTCCGGGCTCGGCCAGGATGGCGTTGGCATAGCCGATGGGGGCCTTCCAGCCCTCGGGAAGAATGGTGGTGTGCATGATATCTCCTGACCTGGGATGACGATATTAGTTTATGCATCAACTATATTGACGGCAAGCCGGCGGAACAACCCTCTTCCGCCGGCTTGTCGCCCAAGGTGAAAAACTATTGGGCCAGGGTCCACTGCCCGGCCTTGATCTCAAGCAGCTTCAAGGAATTGAGGTCGAGGCCCAGATGGTTGGTGGGCGACATGTTGACGATGCCGCTGGTCCCCACATAGCCCGACGTCTTCTCGATTTCGTTCCGGACCTTGTGCTTGTCGACCGAACCGGCCCGCATGATGGCGCTGAGGGCGATCTGCAGGGCATCGTAGGCATGGCCGCCATAGGTCGAGACCTCGGTCTTGAACGCCGCCTCGGTCTCGCTCTTGAACTTCATGGTCACCGCCTTCTGCGGATCGTTGGTCGGCAGGGCCTCGGCCACCAGCACCGCCGAGGCGGGCAGGCGAACCCCTTCGGTGGCATCGGTTCCGGCCAACTGGATGAAGTTCTTGGAATTGACGCCGTGGGATTCGTAGTAAGGCAGTCCCAGATTGAGCTGCTTGGCGTTCTTGGTGACCACGGCGGCCGATTGTCCGAAGCCCAGGTTGAACACGGCCTGGACGCCGGGAGTGTTCTTGATCTTGGTAAGCTGCGGCGTCATGTCGGCGTCGGAGGCGAAATAGGTTTCGTCGGCGACGATGGTCATGCCGTGGAGCGGAGCCAATTCCTTGGTGGCGGTGCTGGCCGACTTGCCATAGCCGTCATTGCCGTAGATCAGGGCGATGTGGGTGATGCCCCGCTTCTTCATGTCGAGGAACACCTTTTCGGTGGCCATCTTGTCGGTATGGGGGGTCTTGAACACCCACTTCTTGACCGGGTCGACGATGACGCCGCCGCCGGCGATGGAAATCAACGGAATTTCCGCCCGCTCGGCCAGCGGAATGGCCGCCATGGTGTTGCCGGTCAGCGTCGGCCCGATGATCAGGTCGACGTTGTCGGATTCGATCAGGCGCTTGACCAGGGTGGAGGTCTTGTCGGCCTTGCCCTCGTCGTCGTAGACGATCAGGTCGATCTTGCGGCCGAGGACGCCGCCATCCTTGTTGAGCTGATCGGAGTACATCTTCAGGACCTTGGCTTCGGGGTCGCCCAACAGCGACGCCGGACCGGTAATGCTCAGCACCGCGCCGATCTTGATCGGTTCGACGGCCTGGGCGGTACCGGTCCAGCCCGCCATCATGACGATGGCGGTTCCTAGCAATATCCGTTTCCTAGACAGAAATGACATTTCTCCCTCCCGTAGTGTTTATTTCATTTCTCGGTCCTCGTCCTCAGCCGCGCCTTTTTCAGGTCTTCGGCCTTTACATGATGAAGCCGCCGGTGCACATCACCACTTCTCCGGTGATGTAGTCGGCTTCAGGCAAACACAGCAGATAGACGGCGCCGGCGGCTTCCTCGGGGGTGCCGCCGCGGCCCAGCGGAATCATCTTGCTCATGGTGTCGAGCAGGTCGGGGTTGACCCCCATCTTGATCTCGATGCCGTGGGTCTTGTGGCTTTCCTCCTGGCCCGAGCCCGCCGGCTTGGTCATGCGGGTCTTGATCCAGCCGAAGGCGACGCAGTTGACGTTGACGCCGTAGCGTCCCCATTCCTTGGCCATGGTCTTGGTGATGCCCACCAGGGCCGACTTGCCGGCGCCATAGGCGATCTGGCCGGGGTTGCCGCACAGGCCGCCCATGGAGGAGATGTTGACCACCTTGCGCGCCACCACTTCGCCCTTCTCCTTTTCCGCCTTGGTGGCGGAGCGGATGTAGTCCGAGGCGGCGCGCAGCACCCGGAAGGGAGCGGTGGCGTGGACGTCGAGCATGGCGTACCACTGCTCGTCCGAGACCTTCTGGATCACCCCGTCCCAGGGATAGCCGGCGTTGTTGACGATGATGTCCAGGCGGCCGAAGCCTTCCAGGGTGGCGGCGACGATGCGGTCGCCGAAATCCTTGGCGGTGACGTCGCCTACCACCGCCAGGGCGTCGGAGCCCAGGGCCTTGATCATGGCCACGGTCTCGGCGGCCGGGCCGTCGTCCAGGTCGTTGATCACCACCTTGGCGCCTTCGCGGGCCAGCTTCAGCGCGATGGCCTGGCCGATGCCGCGTCCCGATCCGGTAACCAGCGCCACCTTGCCGTTCAGCTTGCTCATGATGTGTCCTCCCGGGTTTTTGTTGATTAAGCCGAGGCCGGCACGATGCCTGACCGGGCGAGGTCGTCGTAATCGCCGTCGCGGATGCCCGCCTGGGCCAGTACCGCGCGGGTATGTTCGCCGTAATGGGGGGGGAAGGCGAAATCGCCGCCCTTCCCCGGAAGGTCCACCGCCATGGGCTGCATGCGCACCCGGCGCCCGTCGGGCAGGCGGGTGGCGGTCAGCTTGTCGGCCAGGGCCGGCATGGCGCGCACCTGGTTGATGTCGTTGATGGGGGCGTTGGGGATGGTGGCCTTGCGGAAGTCGGCGGCCAGTTCCTCGGTGGAAAAGCGCGACGTCACCGCCCGCATGTCGGTCTGGATGGCCTCGCGGTCGGCGTGGCGCCCCTGGTTGGTCTCGCGCCCCGCCTTGCCCACGCCGGCGAAGCGCGGCAATTCGGTGAGGCGCCGCCACTGCACGTCCGAGCCGATGGCGACGAAGATATAGCCGTCCTTGGTCGGATAGGCGTTGGTGGGGATGAACTTGCGGTGCTCGTTGCCGCATCGGGTGATCTCGATCGGATCGCAGCCGAAATCCACCAGCGGCAGGGTGGTGATCAGCCAGGACGCCGCCGCCTGCAGCATTGAGACGTCGATGCGCGAGCCCTTGCCGGTCTCGGCGCGCTCGGCCAGGGCCAGACAGACTCCGGCATAGACCTCGTCGCCGGCCTTGAGATCGATGATCGGCACGCCGGCCAGGGTGGGCGGCCCGTTGGCCTCGCCGGTCAGCTCCATGTAGCCGGCCATGGCCTGCAGCGCCGGGTCGTAGCCCGGCACGTCGGGATAATCCGGTCCCATGGCCGAGATGCCGGCCCAGATCAGGTCGGGCTTGGCCGCCGACAGGGATTGGTAGTCGATGCCCAACTGCTCGTAGCGTGACGGCAGGGTGTTGGAGCAGAACACGTCGGCGTCGAGCGAGCGGACCAGATGGCGCAGCACCTCGTGGCCCTTGGGGTCCTTGAGGTTGATGGCCACCGCCTCCTTGCCCACATTGGGGGCGACGAAGTAGCTGCGCCGGTCATCGTCGGCCACCACCGAGCCGATATAGCGGTTGGGATCGCCCGGCAGGCCGGGTCCCGCACCGAAGGATTCGATGCGGATGACCCGCCACCCCAGGTGGACGAAGCGCAGCGTCGCGTAGGGCAGCGACAGCGCCTGCTCCATGGACAGGACGACGCGCGGCTTCATTGCAGCTTGCCCTTGAGCGCCGAGTACACCCGTTCGGGAGTGAAGGGCAGGCTGGTGATGCGCACGCCGGTGGCGTTCTCGATGGCGTTGGCCACCGCGGCCGCCATGCAGATGGACGGCGCCTCGCCGACGCCCTTGGCGCCCTGCGGTCCCTCGCCGTCCATGGTCTCGATGAAGCTGATGTCCATCTCGGGGATTTCCGGCGCGGTGATCAGCTTGTAGTCGCGGAAGGCCGGGTTGACCAAGTGCCCCTTGACCACCGGCATGTCCTCGCACAGCGCATAGCCCTGGCCCATGATGATGCCGCCCTCGATCTGGCCCTCGAGACCCATTTCGTTGAGGACGCGGCCCACGTCGTGGGCGGCCCAGACCTTGAGCAGGCGGACGATGCCGGTGTCGGTGTCCACCTCCACCTCCACCACCTGGGTGGCCCAGGCATAGGCGGCCGAGACGTCGCCCTTGAACCCCTTGTCCTGATGGACCGAGGGCGGCTCGTAGTAATTGGTGGTCATCACCAGCTCGGCCTTGTCCGAGAAGTGCAGTTGCCGCAGCATCTTGGCCAGCGGCATCACCTTCTCGCCGTCACTGGCGCGTATGATGTTGCCACCCTTGAGGTCCAGTTCCTCGGCCTTCATGTTCGACACGGTGGAGGCGGCGGCCAGGATCTTGTCCTTGGCCTTGCGCGCCGCTCCGATGGCCGAATTGCCGGCGATGAAGGTTGTACGGCTGGCATGCACGCCCACGTCCCACGGCGTGATGTCGGTGTCGTTGTTGACCACCGTCACCGCGCTCATGGGCACGCCCAGTTCCTCGCACACCAACTGGGCCAGCACGGTCTCCGAGCCCTGGCCGATCTCCGACGCCCCGGTCATGATGGTGACGTGGCCGAAATCGTCGAGCTTGAGGATGGTGCCGCAGCCGTCGGACGGATAGATCTTGGCGCCGCCGCCCACGTGCAGCATGGAGGCCATGCCGACGCCCTTGCGGACGCCGCTGAGCCCCTTGGCGGCCCCCATCGCCTTGCGCTTGGCGGCGAAGCCGGAGCGTTCGGCGGCGATTTTCAGGCAGTCGTGGAAGCCGCAGGTCTTGAAGTGCATGCCCTGGCCGGTGATCTCGCCCGCTTCCTGGGCGTTCTTCAGGCGGAATTCATAGGCGTCGATCCCCAGCGCATCGGCCAGCTTGTCCATCTGCTGCTCGATGGCGAAGGTGGCCTGCAGGTTGCCGTAGCCCCTGAACGACCCGGCGAAGGGGTTATTGGTGTAGACCGCCTTGGTGTGGTAGCGGCAGTGGGGCACCCGGTAGAGCGAGCTGAAGGTCTGCATCATCACGAAGGGGATGGTGGCGCCCCACGAGGTGTAGCCGCCGTTGTCCAGCAGCACGTCCACGGTGCGGAAGGTCAGCGTACCGTCCCGCTTGGCCCCCGAGCGCAGCCGGATGATGGCCGGCTGGCGGGTGGGGGACGCGATGAACTCCTCCTCGCGGCTGAAGATCAGCTTGACGGGGCGCCGCGTGGCCTTGGCGAGATAGACGGCGATGGGCTCGAACGGATAGATGTCGAGCTTGGAGCCGAAGCCGCCGCCGATGGGCGGCTGGATGATGCGGATGCGCGACGGGTCCATGCCCAGCACCTCGGCGAACTCGCGCTTGTGCAGGAACGGTACCTGGGTGTTGGAATAGAGCGTCAGGTTGCCCGAGACCGGCTCGAAATCAGCGATCACCCCCGACACGCCCATGCAGCAATGGGTGACACGGTGCAAGGTGAACTCGTCTTCCACCACCACGTCGGATTCGGCCTCGCCCTGCTCCACGTCGCCATGGGCATAGTCGAAGGCCATGGCGATGTTGTCGGGCTTGGCCGCGTGGATGACCGGCGCGCCGTCCTTGATGGAATCCCTGGGGTCGAAGATGGGGGGCAGGTCCTCGTATTCCACCTTGATCAGCTTGAGCGCCGCCTGGGCGACCTCGATGCTGTCGGCGGCCACGGCGGCGACCTCGTCGCGCTCGCAGCGCACCTTGTCGCTTTTCAGCGGCGGATTGTCCTTGTTGACGCCGATGGGATGGATGGGAACATCGGCGGCCGTCAATACGGCGCGCACGCCGGGCAGCGCCTTGGCCGCCGCCGTGTCGATGGAGACGATGCGGGCATGGACCCGATCGGTGCGCAAAATCAGGCCGTAGAGCTGGCCCGGCAGGTTGAGGTCCTGGATATAGCGGGTCTTGCCGGCGGCCTTTTCCGGCGCGTCCATCTTGGGGATGCGCTGGCCGATCAGGCTGGCATGCTGGGGAGCGTTCATGTCGGCAATCCTTACTCGGCGGCGGGCTGGGCGGCGGCGGTGACCACCGCCTCGACGATCTTCTTGTAGCCGGTGCAGCGGCACAGATTGCCCTCGAGGCCGCGCTTGACCTCGTCCGGGCCGGCGTGGGGATGCTTGTCCAGCACGTGGCGGGACTGCACCACCATGCCCGGGGTGCAGAAGCCGCACTGGACGCCGCCCTTGTCCACGAAGGCCTTGCGCAGCGGGTCGCTGGCCCGGTCCACCGCCAGCCCCTCGATGGTGGTGATGGTGCGGCCGTCGAAATCCACGGCGAACATCAGGCAGGAATTGACCGAGATGCCGTCCACCAGGATGGTGCAGGCGCCGCATTCGCCCTCGCCGCAGCCGTACTTGGTGCCGGTCAGGCCGATATGCTCGCGCAGCAGGGTGAGCGCGCTGGTTTCCGGCGGCACTGCCAGCCGGGTGGGCGTGCCGTTGACGACACAGGAGATCTCAACGAGAGACGACATCGCTCAGCACCTTTCCCAGGAGGTTGTGGACCAGTTCGCGGCGATACCAGGCGCTGGCCCGCAGGTCGTCGATGGGCTTGACCTCGTCCCTGGCGGTGGCGGCCGCCTTGGCGATCCGCTCGGGATCGAGGGCGGCGCCCTCCAGCACGGCTTCGGTGGCCCGCCCGCGTATGGGTGTCGGTCCCACGGCGCCGAATGCCACCCGCACGTCGGACAGCCGCCCGCTTTCCAGGGTGGCGGCAAAGCCGATGGACACCGCCGAGATGTCGAGAGCCGGCCGCGTGCCGAACTTGACGAAGCGTGACACGGTGCGCAGCCGGGGCAGCGGTATGGACAGGCCGGTGATCAGTTCGTCGGGGCGGCGCACCGTCCGTCCCGGCCCGGTGAAGAACTCGGCCATGGGCACGTTGCGGCGTCCGGCGCCGGACGCCAGTTCCACCTCGGCATCCAGCGTCAATAGCGGCACCAGGGTGTCGCCGGCCGGCGAGGCGTTGGCGACGTTGCCGCCGATGGTGCCCATGTTGCGCACCTGGTCCGAGGCGAAATGATCGGCGGCCTCGGCCAGCAGCGGCACCGCCTTGGCGATGAGCGGATTGTCCTTCAGCTCGTTGATGGTGACCAACGCGCCGATGGTGATGCGGCCGTTGCTCACCTCCACCGCCCGCAATTCGGGGATGCGGCGGATATTGAGCAGGATGGGGCGGAAGGCGACCTTGCCGGCATTGATCTGCGGCATCAGGTCGGTGCCGCCGGCCAGGATGGTGGCGTTTCCGCCCGCCAACGCGGCAAGGGCGTCGTCGAGGCCGGCGGGGGCGAGGTAGCGTTCGATGGCGGTCATGCGCCTGGTCTTCCTTGTCCTCGGGTTTCAGAATACGACGGGTTCGCGGTAGCGGCCGTAGACCGTCACCAGCCGGTCGGTGATCTCGCCGACGCTGGCATAGGTGCGAACCGCCTCGATCAAGGCGGGCATGACGTTGGCCCCGGCACGGGCGTCGGCCTCGACCCGGTCGAGCGCCGCCTGCACCTTGCGGCCGTCGCGCTCGGCCCGGATGGCGTCGAGCGCGGCGACCTGGGCCTTGGCGTCATCCTCGTCATAGGGGTGGAACTCGACCTTGGCCTCTTCCTCCTCCTCGCGGTAGCAATTGACGCCGACCTTGGGGAAGTCGCCCGATTCGATGCGCTTTTGCATCTGGTAGGCCTGGGCGGAAACCGCCGCCTGGGCCAGGCCTTGCGCCACCAGCGAGACGATGCCGCCGCGCCGGTCGATGTCGGCCATGGTCTCGACCATCTTGTCGCGCATCTGGTTGGTCAGCGTCTCGACGTACCAGGAGCCGCCCAGGGGATCGACCGTCTCGGTCAGACCCATCTCCTCGATCAGCAACTGCATGGTGCGAAGCGAGATGCGGGCCGAATGCTCGGTGGGGATGGTGTAGGCTTCGTCGTAGGAGCACAGCGCCATGGTCTGGGTGCCCGACAGCGCGCTGATCAGGGCGTAATAGGCGCCGCGCACGATGTTGTTTTCCGGCTGCTCCTTGGTCAGGCCGCCGCCGCCGCCGGCGGCGATCATGCGCATCCACATGGAGCCGGGGTCCTGGGCGCCGTACTCCTCCTTCATGATCTTGGCCCACAGGCCGCGGGCGGCGCGGAACTTGGCCACCTGCTCGAAGATGTTGCCGAAGATGTTGAAGTTGAAGGACAGGCGTCCGGCGAATTCGTCGATGGCGAGGCCGCGCTTCAAGGTCTCGTCGGCATAGGCCTTGGCGATGCAAAACGCGTAGGCCATCTCCTGCGCCGGGTTGGCCCCCGATTCGCGGATGTGATAGCCGCAGACGCTGACCGGGCTGTATTTGGGGGCGTGCTGGGCGCAGTACTCGATGGTGTCGCCCACCAGCTTCATGGACGGCTCCACCGGGAAGATCCAGGTGCCGCGCCCGATGAACTCCTTCAGGATGTCGTTCTGGGCGGTGCCGCGCAGCTTGGCCACGTCGTAGCCGCGCTTTTCCGCCATCACCAGATACATGGCGATCAGAATGGCGGCCGAGCCGTTGACGGTCAGCGACACGGTGATCTGTTCCAGGTCGATGCCGTCGAAGGCCACCTCGAAATCACGCAGCGTGTCGACCGCCATGCCGACGCGTCCGACCTCGCCCTCGGCCATGGGGGAGTCGGAGTCGAAGCCGATCTGGGTGGGCAGGTCGAACGCGACGTTGAGGCCGGTCTGGCCGTTGGCGATCAGGAACTTGAAGCGCTGGTTGGTATCGGCGGCGTTGCCGAAGCCGGCGTACTGCCGCATGGTCCAGGGCCGCTTGCGGTACATCTCGGCATGGATGCCGCGGGTGAAGGGGTATTGGCCCGGCTCGCCGATGTGACTGAAGCCGCCGCTGGCCTCGACGTCGGCGGCGCCATAGGCGGTCTTGATCTCGATGCCGGATTCGTTGACCACGCGGCGCGATGCTGCCTTCCGCTCGCTCATTGCGCATGCTCCTTGATGAAATCGACGATGGCGGCGATTTTCGAACTGGTGGGGAAGATTCCGGTGAAGCCCAGGGCGCGCAGCTCGGCGTGGTCGGTGGCGGGAATGTTGCCGCCGATCAGGCAGACCTTGTCGCCCAGGCCCCGCTCGTCGAGCAGCGGCCGCAGCTTGCGGCAGAACGGCAGGTGGGAGCCGGCCATGCTGGACAGGCCGATGACGTCGACGCCTTCTTCCAGGGCGGCGTTGGCGACGGCGATGGGGGTCTGGCGCAGGCCGGTGTAGATCACCTCGAACCCGGCATCGATCAGGCCGCGCACCACGATCTTGGCGCCCTGGTCGTGGCCGTCCAGGCCGGGCTTGGCGAGCAGGACGCGGATACGGCGTTCACTCATGACGTCAGCTCCTTACCGATGACGAGCTTGAGGATTTCGCTGGTGCCTCCCCCGATCAGGGTGAAGCGGATGTCGCGCAGATAGCGCTGCACCGGGTATTCCATGGCGAAACCGTAGGAGGCGAGGACACGGGCGGCCTGATCGCAGATCCGCGCGGCGGCCTCGGTGGCGAACAGCTTGGCCATGGCCGCCTGCTGGGCGTGGGGGCGCCCCGCGTCCCTCGCCCAGGCGGCGTAGCGCACCAGTTGCTCGGCCGCTTCCAGGTCGGTGGCCATTTCGGCCAGCTTGAACGATACGCCCTGGAAGGCGGCGATGGGCTTGCCGAACTGCTTGCGCTCGGTGGAATAGCGGATCGCCTCGGCCAGGGCGGCACGGGCGACGCCGTTGGCCATGGCTCCGGTGATGATGCGGATGTCCGAGAGAATCCGGCGCAGATGCCCCTCGCCGTCGCCCACGTCCTTGCTCAGCATGTGGGAGTCGGGCACGAAGCATTCGTCGAACGCGACTTCCGAGGTCGGCAAGGCCCACACCCCCATCTTCTCGATGGAGCGGCCGACGGCGAGGCCCGCCGAGCCCTTCTCCACCAGGAAGATGGTCAGCTTGCGCTCGGCGCCGGCGCGGGCGAACACCGTGAAGAAATCGGCCATGGGCGCCGAGGTGATCCAGGTCTTCTGGCCGCTGATCTTCCAGCCGCCATCGACCTTGACCGCACTGGTGGCGATGCCCCCCAGGTCCGAGCCGGCATTGGGCTCGGTCATGCAGATGGCGCCGATCTTCTCGCCCAGCAGGGCGGGGATCAGCAGGCGGCGGTGGATATCCTCGTTGCCCAGCAGCCACAGGAAATTGGTGCCCATCAGCGCCTGCATGGCCGCCGCCCCGGCCAGGGACAGCGAGCCGCGGGCGATCTCGGCCAGGGCCAGGCAGAAGGTGGACAGGTCCACGCCCGCCCCGCCCACCTCTTCCGGATAGCGCATGGCGAAGAAGCCCAACTCGCCCAGCTTGGCGAACAGCTCGGCGGGGAACTGGTGGGCCTCGTCCAGCGCGGCGGCCGCCGGAGCCACCTCGCGGTCGACGAAGCGGGCGAAGGTCTCCTGGATGGCGCGCTGTTCTTCGGTCAGATCGAAATCCATGCCGCTCAGCCTTCCCAACCATAGGCGGCCCGTGCCGCCTGGGGTGAAATGATGCCGTCGCGGACCTCGCGGCCCAGCAACGCCCGGTCGCGCCGGGCCGCCGGGCCATAGCCGCCGCCGCCGCCCGCCAGTTGGCGATAGACGGTGCCCTTGGGCACGCCGGTGATCAGGTCCTTGTTGCGCGGCACCACGCGGGTGCCGTCGGGATAGGTCAGCTCGATCAGGTTGAGCGTTCCCTCGCCGCCGCCGAACAGGCCGAAGGCCGGTTCGAAATCGCCGTCGCCGAAGGTCACCAGTTGGGTGTCGTCGGAACCGATGGTGAAGATGGTCTCCACCCCCAGGCCGCCGCGCCACTGGCCCGGACCGGCCGAGTCGGTGAGGTATTCGTGCTTGACCAGCAGGTGGGGCGTGGTCTGCTCGAACATCTCGTAATCCTGGTCCAACAGGCCGCCCGAGGCGTCGATCATGCCGATATGGTCGTAGCCGTCGGTGCCGTTCATGGCGCCCGAACCGCCCTTGAGGCCCATGAAGCCGATATCCACGTACTTCTCGCCCTTTTCCGGGTCGATGCCGGTGGTCAGCGAGCACAGCAGGTTGTTCCACCCGGCGGTCACCCGGTCGGGAATCACCGGCGCCAGGGCGCGGATGATGGCGTCGGCATTGGGCGGGCACAGGTGGTTGCCGAAGGTGGTGGCCTTGGGATAGCTGGCGTTGAGGATGGTGCCTTCGGGAATGATGATCTCGATGGGCTGGATCATTCCCTCGTTGTGGGGAATGTCGGGATTGACCATCTGCAGCAGGGTCAGCACCGTGGCCGAGGCCGACGAGGTGAAGGTGCCGTTGACGAAGCCGTCGGTCTGCGGGTCGGTGCGGGTGTAGTCGAAGCGCACCTTGCGGTCCTCGACGATGATGTCGACCCGGATGGTGAACTCGCTGCCCACGTGGTGGCCGTCGTAATAGACCTTGCCCTCGCCGGAATAGCGGCCGTTGGGGATCTTGGCGATCTCGGCCTCCATCATGCGCCTTGTCGCCTCGAACAGCGCCGTCTTGTGGGCCTTGAAGCTGTCCAGGCCGTACTTGGAGAGCAGTTCCAGGAAGCGGCGTTCGCCCACGGTGCAGGCGCCCATCTGGGCGCGCATGTCGTGCTGGACGATGTCGAGACGGATGTTGGCGAAGATCAGGTCCCAGACGTCCTTACGGAACACGCCCCGGTCATAGATCTTGACCGGCGGGATGCGCAGCGCCTCCTGCCACACTTCCTTGGCGTTGGGGTTGTAGCCGCCGGGCACGTTACCGCCGATATCGGCCTGATGGCCCTTGACGGCGGTCCAGCCCACCAGGGTGTCGCCCTGGAAGATGGGCTTGTAGACGGCGACGTCGTTGTTCTGGTTGCCCATGGAGAAGACGTCGTTGTGGAAGATGACGTCGCCGGGGTGAATGTCGCCCTCGAAGTACTTCAGGATGTACTTGCAGACGGGCGCCAGCGAGAAGGCCAGGATCGGCAGATTCTCGGTCTGCTCCAGCATGTTGCCGTCGGCGTCGTACAGCCCGGTGACGAAGTCCTTGGCCTCGCACAGGATGGGCGAGCGGGTGGTCTTCTGGACCGAGATGCTCATCTCGTCGGTGATCGACTTGAAGGTGCGGGCGTAAACCGACAGCAGGATGGGATCGACAGCGGTCATGGCGTTCAGGCCCCCTTCAGGATGTTGGCCACCAGGTCCTCGCGCCCCTTGCGGTAGAGCGCGAACGAGCCGGTGCGGTCGCAGACCCCGTCGAACGAGGCCGAGACGAAGATGGCGGTGGTGATTTCCTCGATCATGGCCGGGCCGGCGACCCGGTTGCCGTGCTTCAGCTTGTGGCCGTCATAGACGGGAACCGAGCGGAAGGCCTTGTCCTCGGGGACGTAGACCATGCGCTCGCCCTTGATGGCCGCCGAGCCGTCCGGCCCGGCATAGGGCTCGTTGCGGCCCGTGGGCTTGTCGGTGATGCCCACCGCCTGCACCCGCACGTTGATGATCTCGGCCGGGACCTTCTGTTCTTCCAGCGAGTAGCCGTAGAGCCGGTTGTGCTCGGCATGGAACAGGCGGGTGACGGCGGCGGTGTCGCCCGCCTCGATCAGCGCCAAGGGCACCTCGAACGAAACCTCGTGGTACTGCTTGAGGTAGCGGCAATCCAGCTTGACGGCGACCCGGCGGCGGTCGGCGGCGATGCGCTCGCTGTCCAGCAGGTCGTCGCCGTCCTTGGCCATCTCGGCGATCACCGCCTTGAGCTTCGGCCAGTCCAGACCGTCCAGGCGCGACACGAAGGTGCGGACGAAGTCGTGCCGGATGTCGCCCATCAGCATGCCGTAGGCGCACAGCACCGAGGATTCGCGCGGCACGATCTGGAAGGGCATCTCCAACTCCTCCGAGATCAGGCAGGAATGGATGGGGCCGGCGCCGCCCGCCACGATCATCGGGAACTCGCGCGGGTCGAAGCCGCGCTTGATGGTGACCTCGCGCACGCCCTGGGCCATGTTGTTGCAGATGATGCGGTACATGCCCGCCGCCGCCTCGACCACCGACAGGCCCAGCGGCTTGGCGACGTGCTCGGAGATGGCGCGCTCGGCGGCGGCGAGGTCCAGGCTCATGCGGCCGCCGGCGAAGAAGCCGGGATTGAGGTAGCCCAGCACCAGATTGGCGTCGGTGGAGGTCGGCTTTGTCCCGCCCTTGCCGTAGCAGGCCGGGCCGGGATCGGCGCCCGCCGATTGCGGCCCCATGCGCAGCATGCCGCCCTCGTCGATCCAGCCGATGGAGCCGCCGCCGGCGCCGATGGTGTGGATGCCCAGCATGGGCAGGGCGATGCGGTGCCGCGCGATCTCGCCGTCATTGACCATGACCGGGGCATCGACGGCCATGGAGGCCTCGAAGCTGGTGCCGCCCATATCGGTGGTGATGCAGCGGTTCTGACCGTGGACGTTGGCATAGGCCAGGCCGGCGCCGGGGCCGCCCGCCGGTCCCGACAGCAGGGTCAGCGCCGACTTCTCGCGTGCCACCTCGGGCGCCATGACGCCGCCGTTGGACTGGGTGATCAGCAGCAGCCCGTCGAAGCCGATGCCCTTGAGGCGCCCGGTCAACTGGTCGAGATAGCGGCTGAGCTTGGGTCCCACATAGGAGTTGAGCGCCGTGGTGCTGATGCGGTCGTAGAAGCGGATGGACGGCAGCAGGTCGGAGGAAACGGTCAGGTACGCCTCGGGCAGGTGTTTGCGCACCAGTTCCGCCGCCTGGCGCTCGTGGGCCGGGTTGGCGAAGGCGTTCATGAAGCAGATGGCCACCGCCTCGACGCCTTCGCGCCGGAACAGCGCGATGGCGGCTTCGACGTCGGCTATGGCCAGGGGAGCCACTTCCCGCCCCGCCCGGTCCATGCGTCCGCCGGTTCCGACGCGCAGATAGCGTTCCACCAGCGGCGGCACGTTGGTGTAGCGGTTGTTGTACTGCTCCTCGCGGATGCCTCGGCGCATCTCCAGGGCGTCGCGCACCCCTTCGGTGGTGATCAGCCCGCACTTGGCCCCGGTATGGGTCAGGGTGGCGTTGGTGGTCACCGTGGTACCGTGGACGATGGTGTCGACGCTGCGGATATACTCGGCCAGCGCCATGGCCGGCTTGCGGCTGGCGGCGATCTCCTCCAGGCCGGTAAGCACCGCGATGGACGGGTCGTGGGGGGTGGACAGGACCTTGTGAATCCTCGGCTCGCACCCGGCCTCGGCGACAAAGAAGTCGGTGAAGGTGCCGCCGACGTCGATACCGATCTTGGTGGTCATGGGAACGGGTCTCCGTGCTCAGATGGAGGAGGGGCTTAGGTGGAGGAGGGCGGCGTCTGCCGCGCCAGCTTGCGGATGTCGGCCTTGACCAGCTTGCCGATGCTGGTGCGGGGCAAATGGTCGGTGAAGATCACGGCGCGCGGGTGCTTGTAGCGGGCCACCTTGTCGCGGAAGAGGGCCATGACCCCCTCCTCGGTCAGGCGGGTACCCGGCCGGGGCACCACCACGGCCACCGGAATTTCACCCCAGCGCTCGTCGGGACGGCCGACCACGGCGGCCTCCTCGATGTCGGGGCATTCGGCCAGGATGGCTTCCAGGGCGGCGGGGAAGATGTTCTCGCCGCCCGAGATGATCATTTCCTTCTTGCGGTCGTCGATGATCAGGAAGCCGTTGTCGTCCAGGTGGCCGATATCGCCGGTGGCGAACCAGCCGTCCTTCAGCGCCGCGCGGGTGGCCGCCTCGTCGCGCCAGTAGCCGATCATGATGTTGCGGCCCTTGATCAGCACCTCGCCCGACCGGCCGGACGGCACGTCGTTGCCTTCGCCGTCCACCAGCCGCATCTCGCAATGGACGGCGCAGTGACCGGCGACGCCGACCCTGCCGCTGTCGGCGACACGCTGGAACACCGCCACCGGGCCGGTCTCGGTCGAGCCGAAGATCTGGATCACCGGAATGCCGCGCGCCTGGATGGTGCGCACCAGCCCGGCGGGGATGATGGTCGAGCCGGTGGTGATGCAGCGCAGGGCGGACAGGTCGGCACTGCCCCAGTCCGGCTCGGCCAGCAACAGGTCTAGCTGGGTGGGGACCAGCACCGCCAGGGTGATGCGCTCGTCCACCAGGGTGGCGAGCGTGGTGGCGGCGTCGAAGCGGCGGTGCAGGGTGACGGTGGCCCCGGCATGCAGCGCCGGCATGGTCTGGATGTTCAGCCCGCCCACATGGAAGATGGGCAGGGTGGTCAGCACCCGGTCCTGGCTGGTCAGGTCGTGCATCTGGGTGCTGTTGATGGCGTTCCACAGCATGCCGTCCTGGGTGTGGACGGCGCCCTTGGGCTGGCCGGTGGTGCCCGAGGTGTAGCACAGCAGCAGCGGGTCCTCGTAGCGGCCCTCGCCGCCGCCCAGCAGCGGCGCGGCCTCGACCATGGCGTCCCAGTCCAGCCAGCCCGAGCGCGGACCGCCGGTGCAGGCCAGCCGGGGGCCGGTGATCACCACCCGCTTGGCGGCGATGGCGTCGGCGAATTCGGGCTCGACCACCAGCAGGGACGGCTCGGAATCGGCCATCAGCGCCAGATGCTCCACCGGGGTGAGGCGCCAGTTGAGCGGCGTGAAGATGGCGCCGATCCGGGCGCAGGCGAACAGCAGGGCGATGCTTTCGGCGTTGTTGAGGCCCAGCCACGCCACCCGCTCGCCGCGCCGGATGCCCAGCGTCGCCGACAGGGCGCCGCTGATGCGGGCGATATGGCGGGCGAGGCCGCCATAGGTCAGCTCGGCGCCTTCATAGCGGAGCGCCGGCTTGTCGGCGGCGAAGCCCGCCCAGCGCTCGATCCAATCGGACAGATTCATCGTCGTGCTTCCCACTTGCGGTCAGGCCGGACGTTCATCGACCAGGATCACCACGGCCATGGCGGTGTCGCCGGCGGCGCAGCCGCTGAACAGGCCATAGCCGCCGCCCCGGATCACCAGTTCCTCGATCAGCTCGATCACGCCCCTGGTTCCCATGGGCGCCTGGGGGTGCCCCCAGACCAGCGACGAGCCGTAATTGTTGAGGTCGGCCACCTTGGTGCCGGTTTCCTCGGCAAAGACGATGTCGTTGACCGTGAAGGGATTGTGCAGCTTGACCGCCTTGACCTTGTCGATGCCGATGCCGGCCTGCTCCAGGGCGCGCTTGGCCGCCGGGACGGTGGCGCGGGGCATGAAGGCGGGCTCGACCCTTTCCAGGCCGAAGCCCTTCAGCCGCACCCGGATCTTGGGGTCGCGGGACAGCTCCCGGGCCTTGCCGGGGGTGGCGACGATCAGGCAGGCGTTGCCGTCGGCCGGATGGGTCTGGGCGCCGAAGGTCACGGTGCCGCCCTCCATCACCGGCTTCAGGGCCGCCAGCCCCTCCGGAGTCGAGCGGGTGACGCCCTCGTCGGCCGCCATGACCGAGGCGGTCTTGCGGAAATTGGGGGTGGGAACCTGGAAGGGCAGGGTCATGAAGCGCTTGAGAAAGGCGCAATCGTCGGCCAGGGCGGCGGCGTACTGCGCCTCGCGGAGCAGCACCACCTCGTGCTGACGTCCGGTGTCGATCTTGTAGCGGGCGGCGACGTTCTCGGCGGTGGTCAGCATGGACTTGGCCGTGAACGGATCGTACGAGAAATTCTGCATCACCCAATCCTCGGCGGTGCCGGTGCCGCCGGCTCCGCCGGGATCGGGGTAATAGAGGTGCGGCCCGTTGGAGGTGCGGTCGCAGGTGGCCGACAGGGCCACGGTGGCCAGACCGGCCTGAATCTCCGTCGCCGCCGTCAGCAGGCAGCGCACGCCGGTGGCGCAGGCCTGTGACACGGCGGGGCCGCCGGCCTGGGGCGCGCCGATCATGCCCATCAGCCAGGGCGCGCCGTAAAAGCAGTGCTTCTGCGGCACCGAGGTGCCCAGCACCCCGAAATCGAACATGGCGGCCGGAATGTCGCGCCGGGCCAGCTCGGCCTTGGCGACGTGGGCGGCGAATTCGATGGAATGGAGGCGTGCCAGACTGCCCATCCACTTGGCGAAGGGGGTGGACCAGTAACAGCCGTAGGGAATCTCGGCGAGATAGGCCATGGGGGCGCGCTCCTAGGCGGGCAGGGCGATACGGGCCGAACCGGCCAGGGTCTGCTTGCCGTCCTGGTTGACGGCGGACAGGTCGAGATCGACCACCTTCTCGCCGTTTTCCTCCGTCTTGGCGGTGACCACTCCCTTGCAGGTGATGGTATCGCCGGGGAAGGCCATGGCGGTGAAGCGGGCCGAGAACGACCGGATGGCCGATTGCGGCACCCAGCCGGTCAGCACCTGTCCCAGGAAGGCCATGGACAGCATGCCGTGGGCGATGACGCCCGGCAGCCCGCCCGAACGGGCCTGCTCGTCGTCGAGGTGGATGGGGTTGTGATCGCCCGAGGCCCCGGCGAACAGGGCCAGCTGGGTGCGGTCGATGGGCGGCTTGGCGAGGTCGGGGATACTGTCCCCCACCGCGATGTCGGCGAAGCGGATGGTCATGGTCCCCTCCCTAACCCTGGCGGACGATTATTACGGTCCGTAAATTCGCCACCGGCCGTGTGTGCTGATTTTTCAGCAGCGTTTCGGTGACGATGAAGCGCATGGCGCCGCCCTTCTTCTCGAAGGTCTCGACCACCCGCTGCACGCCGGTGACGGTGTCGCCGGCACAGATGGGTTCGATGTAGTCGAAGATCTGCTCGCCATGCATGGAGCGGGTCTTGTCCACCCCCAGATCCTCGAGGACCTTGAAGGGCTGCTCGGCATCCATGGCGATGGAGAAGGCGAAGGTCGGCGGCGCCGGAAGCGAGGCGTAGCCAGCCTTCCGCGCCGCATCATCGTCTAGGTAGATGGGGTTGGACTCGCCGATGGCCTTGGCGAAAAGCCGCAGACGGCCCTTCTCCACATCGACGGTGAACGGGGCATATACTTTGCCTACAAGCTCGTCGGCTTTCACGGCGGATCCTCCCTCTGTTCATGACGGCCGCCACGGATGTTTCCTCCGATTTCATCGCCGCCGGAATAGGCCCGATCAGCGTGCTGCCGTTGTTTGAACGCTAAAAGAATTTTACAGCCCCGTAAATAGGATTTTTACGTCCCTGTAAAAAATTCCATTGTGCGGTGCGGTGCTTCGCGATAGGGTCTGACCTCGGGCAATGCGTTAGGAATGGGTAGGAATGAGCCGACGGATCCAGATACTGAGGCGAGCCACCGAGGTGTTCGAGCGCCAGGGGGTCAACCGCACGTCCATCGAGGACATCGCCAACGCGGTCGGCATCAAGCGCGAGGCCATCTATTATTATTTCAAGAGCCGCGCCGACATCCTGCTCAAGATCATCCTGCCGCAGAGCACCTCGCTGGTCATGGGGCTGGGATCGATCATCAATTCCAACCTGCCGGCCGAGGAAAAGCTGGAGGCGGCCATCCGCAACCACCTGGACCGCTTCAATCCCAATTATCTGGAAATGACGGTGGCGCTGCGCGAGGATCACTTCCTCGAGGATGAGAGCAAGGCCGCAGAACTGCGCGGGGTGTGGAACGAATACACCCATCTGTGGACCCGCCTGATCGAGGAGGGCCAGGAGCAGGGCATCTTCAAGCCCGACCTGGATGCCCGCATGGTGGCCAACGGCGTCCTGGGCATGTGCAACTGGATGTCGCGCTGGTACGACCCCGGCAAATCCATTCCCATCGACAAGATCCTGGAAATCTTCTTCACCATGGTGGCGCACGGCATCGTCGACCCCGCCGCCGCCAAGCCCCCGGCGAAGAAGCCGCGCCGGCCGCGCAAGGCCGTTTCCACGGACTGAGGGGCGGCCGCAGGAATTTGGATTGACTACAAACTGAATTGCGCCATATTATTTTAATCATAAACTATCTTGCCGCCGCGACGGTGGTCAGGGAGGTTGTGATGAAGATAGCCTGCATCGGCGGCGGCCCCGCGTCCTTGTACTTCGCCATCCTCATGAAGAAGCAGCGTCCCGAGGCCACCATCCGGGTGGTCGAACGCAATCCGGCCAACGTCACCTGGGGATTCGGCGTGGTGTTCTCGGACGCCACCATGGCCAATTTCGCCGAGGCCGACCCGGAATCATACCGCCAGATCACCGAGGCCTTCGCCCATTGGGACGATATCGAGACCCATTACATGGGCCAGGTCCTGGTGTCGCGCGGCCACGGCTTCGCCGGTCTTTCACGGCTGAAGCTCCTGCAGATCCTCGAGGCGCGGGCCAAGGACCTGGGGGTCGAGGTGGTCCACGACGCCAACGTCACCGATATCGGGGAATACCGCTCCTGGGATCTGGTGGTGGCCGGCGACGGCATCAACAGCGTGGTGCGCGACCAGCACAAGGAGCATTTCGGCGTCGACATCGACCTGCGTCCCAACAAGTTCATCTGGCTGGGCACCACGCGGCCGTTCGGGGCCTTCACCTTCTTCTTCCGCGAGAACGAGCACGGCCTGTTCCGCTCCCACTGCTATCAGTTCGAGGACGGGCGTTCGACTTTCATCATCGAATGCACCGAGGATACCTGGCGCAAGGCCGGGCTGGACCGCGCCGACGAGGCGGCCAGCGTCGCCTATTGCGAGCGCCTGTATGCCGCCGAGTTGGAGGGGCACCCTCTGATCTCCAACAACTCCATCTGGCGCAGCTTCCCCCGGGTCAGGAACAGTCGCTGGCATCACGGCAACGTGGTGCTGATGGGCGACGCGCTGCATACCGCCCATTTCACCATCGGCTCGGGCACCAAGCTGGCCATGGAGGACGGCATCGCCCTGGCGGCGGCCATTGCCGCCAATCCCACCCTGGATTCCGCCCTCGACGCCTTCGAGCTCCATCGCCGGCCGGTGGTCGACAGCCTGCAGCGCGCCTCGCAGGTCAGCATGGAGTGGTTCGAGCAGACCGAGCGCTATCACGGCCGCCTCGACCCGGTGCAGTTCAATTTCTCCATGCTGACCCGGTCGCTGCGCATCACCTATGACAACCTGCGGCTCCGTGATCCCGAATACGTGGACGGCATCGAGCACTGGTTCGCCGACATGGCGGCGCGCCAGGCCGGCACCCCGCCCCCCGACCGGCCGACACCGCCCATGTTCACGCCGTTGCGGCTGCGCGGCATGGTCCTGGCCAATCGGGTGGTGGTGTCGCCCATGTGCATGTACTCGGCGGACGACGGCACCATCGGCGACTTCCATCTGGTTCATCTGGGCAGCCGCGCCATGGGCGGAGCCGGTCTGGTGATCGCCGAGATGACCGATGTCAGTCCGGAAGGGCGCATCACGCCCGGCTGCGCCGGCCTCTACAAGCCCGAGCATGCGACGGCCTGGAAGCGGGTCTGCGACTTTGTCCACGCCAACAGCGAGGCCAAGATCGCGGTGCAGTTGGGCCATGCCGGGCGCAAGGGCTCGACCCGGCTGATCTGGGACGGGATGGATCAGCCCCTGGACCACGGCAACTGGCCGGTGATGGGGCCGTCGCCCATTGCCTACCGCCCGGCCAATCAGGTTCCCAAGGCCATGGACCGCGCCGACATGGACAAGGTGTTGGCCGATTTCGCCCACGCCACCCGTCTGGCCGAACAGGCCGGGTTCGACATGGTCGAGGTTCATTTCGCCCACGGCTACCTGCTGTCCACCTTCCTGTCGCCGCTCACCAACCACCGGACCGACGAATACGGCGGCTCCCTGGAGAACCGCATGCGCTTTCCGCTGGAGGTGTTCCGGGCGGTACGCGAGGTCTGGCCGGCGGCGAAGCCCATTTCAGTGCGCATTTCCGCCACCGACTGGGCCGAGGGCGGCTTCACCCCCGAGGACGGGGTGGAGGTGGCGCGGCGCCTGAAGGAATTGGGCTGCGACATCATCGACGTCTCGGCCGGTCAGGTGGTGGCCGAGCAGAAGCCGGTCTATGGCCGTCTGTTCCAGACCCCCTTCGCCGACCGTATCCGGCTGGAAGCGGGCATTCCCACCATGACCGTGGGCAACGTCCAGTCCCATGCCGACGTCAACACCATTCTGGCGGCTGGCCGCGCCGATCTGTGCGTGCTGGCCCGTACCCATCTGTTCGATCCCTACTGGACCCGCCATGCCGCCGCCGAGCAGGGCTATCCCATGCCCTGGCCGAAACAGTACGCCTCCATCGACGGCTTTGTGCCCCGCTCGGGGTAAAGTATCGGGTCTTAGGTCGGGATCGAGAGAGGTTTGCATTGTCTCGTCATGGCCGGGCCTGACCCGGCCACCCACGCGCCGCCGTTTGGCATTGTGCTGGTGGAGCCATGGATGCCCGGACCAAGTCCGGGCATGACGAGCAAAATGGATTTGCTTCATGTTTGGGGTATGCCGCCCTAATCCAGCAATCCGCCGACGCCCAGTTCCATGATGTCGCGGCCGCTGGTGGGAAGGTCGGCCATGATCCGGCGCAGCACCAGGTCAAGGCCGTTCAGCGCCTCGGCGCGGGCGCAACTGGGCAGGACCAGTACCGGAACCGGGCCGATGCGGGCGAGCAGCAGCATGTTGCCCGGTTCCACCGGCATGCCGAAATGCGTGATGGTGCCGCCGGCCCGCATGATGGCTGCCGGAACCATGTCGCGGCGGTCGGTGGTGACCAGGGCGCCGGAGATCAGCAGGATCTCGCACCCGCCGTCCAGGGCCTGGCGGATCGACCGCTCCAGGGCGTCCGGCTGGTGGGGGCAGCGCAGTTCGGGTTCCAGCCGGCTGCCCAGGCCCTCGACCCGCTGGCGGGTGACCGCCACGGTGGCATCCAGGGCCGCGTCGGTGGTGCCTGGCAGGGCGGTGAGGATCATGCCGACCGGACGGGAACGGAACGGATGGACCCGGATGGCGGCCTTGCCGGCGGCGGCGACGCAGGCGTGGACGGTTGCGGAATCCACCGCGAAGGGAATGATCTTCACCGTGGCGATGCGCTGGCCCGGCGTCACCACCGTCCAGGGAACGGCGGTGGCCGCCGTCACCGCCTCGTCCACCCGGTTGAGGCGGCCGATGCGCCCGGCGTCGACGGCCAAAAGCCCGTGATGACGGGCGAACAGGTTGCAGCGCCCGGTGGAGGCCGGGCCGAGCTGGAGTCCGTCTCCGGCCAGGGCCTGGGCGACGGTCCGCGCCGCCTCGTTCTCGTCCAGGTCTCCCGGCTCGACGGTACAGCCGGTCACCCGGGGCAGGCCGCCGGCCCGCAGGGTTGCCACGTCGGCGGCGCTCAGCCGGCGACCCTTGATCAGCTTGCCCGTCTCCAGGACCATGGTGTGTGCCAGGATCACGCCTTCGGCCCGGTCGAGCGGAACCTCGCCGAAGATCACGGGCTTACCCTCCGGGGCAGGCTGGGGGCGATCAGGAAGCGGCCGTAAAGGCCGAGATAGATGGCGATGGAGACCACCCACAGCGTGGCCGAAGCCGCCAGAAGGGCGCCGCCGTCGGCCACTGTCCGCAACACGGCGGCCAGCCCCATGCAGACGAACCCGGCGACCATGATGACGGGAAGGCGCAGGTCGCGGCCCGTATGCTTGAGCGCCACCCGACTCATCAGGCTGAGCTTGGTCAATCCCATGGCGCCGATGGTGAAGGCGTGCACGGCGGCGGAGGCGGGGATGGGGACGCCCAGCGCCGTCGCCGCCTGCAAGATCAGCGAGACGATCAGGCAGGCGTAGCCGGCATGCATGGCCGCCAGCATGGGCGAGGCGATCACGGCGCCGCTTCGCCACGACGCCATGCGCAGCGCATGGATCGCGGCGGTGGCCAGGGCCGCTCCGCCGACGGCCGCTCCTCCCAGGCCGGCGAACTCGGCAAGGGCGACGGCCAGCAGCCCGGCGGGGGCCAGAATCTCGACGGGGCGGCGAAAGCCGATGGTGGCGGCGGGGTCGCGCTCGCGCAGGTGGGATTCGGTGAAGACCGGGGTCAGCAGGCCGCCGACGAAGCTGAACAGGATCATCAGGGCGTAATAGGTGGCGCGGATCCCGAGATGGGCCAGATCCGGGGCCGCCCGGAGAATGCCGAGGTGAAAAACCAGATTGCCGAGCGCCAGCATGGCCAGGATGGGAATCAGCAGGCGGTAGAGCCGGTTGGCGGTTCCCCAGACCTGCGGCCCGACCACCGCCAGCAGCAGCGGCACGAATGCCATGTCGAGGACGGCCGTCACGGCGGGCGGAAGGTGCGGCGCCGCCAGGATGGCGGCCCGGCCCAGGCCCCAGACGCCGACCAGCAGCATCAGCCGTCCGCCCCGGACCGCCGTCGTTCCCGCCCAACTGGGCAGGGCGGTGAGGATGAAGCCGCCGCACATGGCGGCGACGAAGCCGAACATCATTTCGTGGGCGTGCCATAGTGTCCGGTCATAGGGCAGGGCGAGGATGCCGCCGAAATGTCCCGCCGCCCACAGGCCGAGAGCCAGCGGGCCGTACAGGCAGCCGGCCAGATAGAACGGCCGAAAGCCGCTGCTCCACAGCGGCGAGGACGACAGGGATGCGCCCGGATGGGGCCGCGCGGACATTGGCTGGTGCTCCATTTCGCCACAACGCTCAAAAAACTTTATGCTTGAATTATCTCGAATTCAACGGCGATCATGGAAAACCGGAGAACGAGACCCCACCTCGAAATGACCGGGAGCGGAAGGACGGCGCCCAGCGGCCGTATTCCGTGGTTTAGGCATAAAGGGGCAAGGTGAATATCGATATGGAGAGGAGGTCGCGGAGATGACGCAATCCCTTGGCCGTTCGGCCCATCTGGACACCTTTGCCCGCGACAGCCTGCCGCCCGGCGAGTTGTGGCCGGTCATGGATGCCGCCCTACCGCCCCTTTGCGACTACCCGGCCGGGCTCAATATCGGGACGGTCCTGCTGGACGACGCGGTGGCGGCCGGCCGTGGAGAGCGGCCGGCGGTTCTTTACGGCGATCAGGTGTGGAGCTACGCCGACCTGCGCGACAAGGCCAACCGCATCGCCAACGTCCTTAGCCATCGGATGGGGCTGGTTCCCGGCAACCGGGTGCTGCTGCGCGGCCCCAACACTCCCATGCTGCTGGCCGCCTGGTTCGCCGTGGTCAAGGCGGGGGGAATCTGCGTCGCCACCATGCCGCTGCTGCGGGGGCGCGAGCTGGCCTATATTGCCGCCAAGGCCAAGGTCACCCACGCGCTGTGCGACATTCGCTTCGCCGAGGAGCTGGAGATCGCCCGCGCCGAATCCCCCGGTCTGGTTCACCTCGCCCATTTCAGCGCCCTGGGACAGGCGGGGGAGAGTCTGGATGCCGCCATGGCGGCAGAGCCGGACGTCTACGCCGATGTGCCGACCTCGGCCCTGGACGTGGCGCTGATCGCCTTCACCTCGGGCACCACCGGCCCGGCCAAGGCCACCATGCACGTGCACCGCGACCTGCTGGCGGTCTGCGACTGCTTTCCCCGGCATGTGGCGGGAGTGAACGAGGACGACCGCTTCTGCGGTTCCCCGCCCCTGGCCTTCACCTTCGGCCTGGGGGCGCTGGCCCTGTTCCCGCTGCGGGTGGGGGCCTCGGTGGTGCTGGTGGAGAGCTTCACCCCGGAAACCATGCTGAAGACCATCCAGGACTACCGGGTGACCGGGCTCTATACCGCGCCCACCGCCTATCGCGCCATGACGGGGCTGTCCATCGATTGGGACCTTTCGTCGCTCCGGATGTGCGTGTCGGCGGGCGAACACCTGCCGCTCGCCACCTCCAACGGCTGGCATCGGGCCACCGGGATCAGGATCATCGACGGCATCGGCAGCACCGAATTGCTGCACATCTTCATCTCGGCGGCCGGTGACGATATCCGGCCCGGCTCCACCGGCAGGGCGATCTTCGGCTACGAGGCGCGCATCATCGATGACGAAGGCCATCCGGTGCCGCCGGGCACGCCCGGCCGTCTGGCGGTGCGCGGGCCGACCGGCTGCCGCTATCTCGGCGACCCCGAACGCCAGCGCAAATACGTGGCCGACGGCTGGAACCTGACCGGCGACGTCTACACCATGGATGAGGACGGCTATTTCTGGTACCAGGCCCGCTCCGACGACATGATCGTTTCCGCCGGCTACAACATCTCGGGTCCCGAGGTGGAGGGGGTTCTGATGGAACATCCCAAGGTGGCCGAATGCGCCGTGGTCGGTCTGGCCGACGACGAGCGCGGCCAGGTGGTCTCCGCCTTCGTGGTGTTGCGCGACCCCGCCGACGGCGGGGCGGCCCTGATCGAGGAACTGCAGGGCTTCGTCAAGAGCCGGATCGCCCCCTACAAGTATCCGCGCCGGGTCAGGTTCGTCCAGACCCTGCCGCGCACCGCGACCGGCAAGCTGCAGCGCTTCGCCCTCAGGGATCTGTGATCACTCGGCGGAGGCGTCCTCGTCACCGCGCGGGCGCTTCTGGACCTTGGCGACCGAGGATTTCAGCTTGCCGAGCAGCGCCTGCAATTGCCGCAGTTCGGCTTCGGTCAGGTCCGCCATGGCTTCGGTGACCCAGGACTGATTGGCCGGGGCCATGCTGGAAAACACCTTGTTGCCCTTGGGGGTGAGGCGGACCCACTGGATGCGCCGGTCGTCCTCGTCCTGCAGCCGGTCCACCAGCCCCTCGTCCACCAGCCGGCCGATCAGGCCGGTGACGTTGCCGTTGGTGACCATCAGCCGGGCCGAGATTTCCCCCATGGTCAGGCCGCCCGGCGACCGGTAGAGCTGGGACAGCAGATCGAAGCGCGGCAGGGTCGAGCCGAACGATTCGCGCAGGTTGGTGCGCACCACGGATTCGATCTGCTTGACCGAACTGAACAGGGCCAGCCAGACCCGCAGGGGCAGAAACTGGTCGTCCGCGGTGCCGGCCTCGGGGACGGCGGGATCATTCATGGCGCTTACTCGCTCTGAAGGTGATTGAGACATAAAGCTCTGCGCCTGCCTGATCAAGGTCAATTTTCCGCGCACGCCGCCGTTCCGGGAATACCTCGGTTGCATCCCAGCCTCTTCGAGCCGCCGCCGGGCGGAGAGATGGAAAGCCGGGTTGATGCGAGATTATATTTTATGTATAAACTATTTCGAGGGGTGGGGATGCCCTGTCCAATTCCGTCCCCTTTTCAATTCCGTCACGGTGTGGAGCCGAAGCCATGAGCGCCGAAGTCATCAAGGAAATGTCCATGGTCAAGCAGAAGGCCATGATCGCTCGCAATTACGATCTGCTGACCAGTACCCAGGACCATGGCCGCAAGGTGGTCTCGACCTTCGTTCCCGGCAATCTCAACGAGCTGATCATGTCCTTCGGCATGCTCAACAATTTGCCGGAGATCAACGCCATCCAGGGCGGGCTGCGCAAGCAGTCGGGCGCCTACATCATGGATGCCGAGAAGAACGGCCATTCCGAGGATGTCTGCACCTATGTGAAGGCCGATATCGGCATGATGGGGCGCGGCAATCTGGCGCCCAACGGCCAGCCGTTTCCGGCCCCGGACATGCTGCTGCTCAGCTATACCGGCTGCTACACCTTCATGAAGTGGTTCGAGCTGCTGCGCGAGGAGTACAAGTGCCCCACCGCCATGCTGCACGTCCCCTACGAGGGTGACGGACATTCCACCAAGAACATGCGCGACTACATCGTCAAGCAGCTCAAGGAAGTGGTCATCCCCACCATGGAGCAGGTGTCGGGGGTCAAGTTCGATATCGACCGCCTGCGCGAATGCCTGAAGCTGTCGGCCAAGGCCGAGGAGGATCTGGTCTGGGTGCTGCAAAGCGCCAAGAACAAGCCTTCGCCCATCGACGCCTATTTCGGCGCCGTCTACTACGTCGGCCCGATCTTCACCGCCTTTCGCGGCACCCAGGACGCGGTCGAGTTCTACCAGATCCTGCGGACCGAGATCGAGGAGCGCATCCGCCTGGGCAAGGGACCGATCACGCCCGAGGGCGAGATGGGGCCGGAGCGTTACCGCCTGGTGACCGAAGGTCCGCCCAACTGGACCCATTTCCGCGAATTCTGGAAGATGCTCTATGACGAGGGTGCGGTGGCGGTGGCCAGTTCCTACACCAAGGTCGGCGGCGTCTACGATTACGACGGCTTCCGCCACGATCCCGACCATCCGCTGGAGAGTCTGGCCGATTACTGCCTGGGCTGCTACACCAACCGCAACCTGCCCGAGCGTATCGACATGCTGTCCAAGTATGTGCAGGATTACGAGGCCGACGGCCTGCTGATCAACTCCATCAAGAGCTGCAACAGCTTCGCCGCCGGCCAGCTGATGATCATGAAGGAAGTGGAGAAGCGGACCGGCAAGCCCGGCGCCTTCGTCGAGACCGATCTGGTGGACCCGCGCTATTTCTCGGCCGCCAACGTCAAGAACCGTCTGGAAAGCTATTTCCAGATGATCGAGCAGAAGCGGCGCGGCGGCGGTTCCGTTCCCCTGGCGGCCGCCCAGTAGGAGGTGGGTTCAATGATGCGGATTCTCGCTCCCGGCCATTGGCCGAAACCGCGCGGCTATTCCGACGGCATGGCGGCCAAGGGCATTGTGGTGGCCGTCGCCGGGCAGGTGGGGTGGACGCCCGAACGCCGGCTGGCCGGGCCGGACTTCGTGTCCCAGGCCAGGCAGGCGCTGGAAAACATCCGCACCGTCCTGGCCGAGGCGGGCGGCAAGCCCGAGCACATCATCCGCATGACCTGGTTCGTCACCAGCAAGTCGGCCTATCTCGCCGACCGCCAAGGACTGGGCGAAGCCTACCGTTCGGTGATGGGCAAGCACTATCCGGCCATGACGGCGGTCCAGGTGGTCGCCCTGATGGTCCAGGACGCCCTGGTGGAAATCGAAGCCACGGCGGTGGTTCCGGAAACCTGAACGGACGTCAAATGGGACCCTCCTCCCCTGGCCCCGCCGGGGGAGGAGGGTCCGGGCGGATCACCCTGAATATCTTGCCGAACAAGGACGCCGCAGGATTCCCGTGTCGTGAAAAGGGGGCAGGCGCCGAAGGCGCCTGCCCGAGTTGCGGCCGGAATTGGAGGAAGTAATGGGCCGCGAAACAGATGGGGTCATTCACTCCTGACCGTGACCAGGAAGTGGCTGACCGCCTGGCGCATCTGGGCGGAATTGGCGGTCAGCCGGGACGAGGCGGACAGGACGGCATCGGAGTTGCGCCGCGCCTCGGCGACAGCCTGGGAGACCTCGGCGATGCTTGACGACACCTCCCGGGTACCCCCGGCCGCCCGCTCGACATTGGCGGCGATCAGGCGGGTGGAATCGGCCTGCTGCTGGATGCCCTGGGCCATGTCGGAGGTGATGGAATCGATGCGGGCGATGGTTGCGGCGACATCGCGGATGGCCGCCACCGCCCGCTCCGTCTCGGTCTGAACCGAGGTGATCTGGTCGGTGATCTCACGGGTGGCGTGGGCGGTCTGGTTGGCCAGATTCTTGACCTCTCCCGCCACCACCGCGAAGCCCTTGCCGGCCTCGCCCGCGCGGGCCGCCTCGATGGTGGCGTTCAGTGCCAGCAGATTGGTTTGCCCCGCGATGGCGTCGATCAGGCTGATGACGTCGCCGATACGGGTCGTCGTGCCGGCCAGCGCCCTGACGATATCCTGGGACAGGGCTGCGGTCCTGACCGCCGCCGTGGCGACTTCGGCCGTCTCGACCACCTGCCGGCGCATCCTCTCGACGGATTCGGACAGTTCCTCGGTGGCGGAGGATACGGCTCCGACGTTCTCGGCGGCGGCGTGGGAGGTTCCGGCGACGGCATCGGCCTGCCCGCCGACCTGCTCGGCCAGTTCGGACAGGCCCTGGGCGCCGGCCTCCATGGCGTGGGCGTCGGAGGCGACACCGTCCACCAGCTTCATCACGCCCGCCTCGAAACGGTCGGCCAGAGTGAGGAGGGCGTTACGGCGCTCCTGCTCGGTCCGCAGGCGCAGGCGCTCGCTCTCCTGCTCGAGATGCAGCTTCTCGGCGGCGTTGCGCTTGAAGACCTCCACCGATCGGGCCATGTCGCCGATCTCGTCGCGGCGGTGGGTCCCGAAGACCTCGACCTCGACATTTCCCCCGGCCAGACCATCCATGATGCCGATCATCTGGCGCAGCGGCCGGGTGATGGTCCGGCCGATCAGCCAGGCGAACACGCCGCCCAGCACCATGCCGAGGCCGCAGATGGCCAGCGTCCCGCCGAGTCCGGTCCGATAGACGGCCACCGCCGTCTCGTATTCCTCGAGGCCGACGCGGATCTGGAGATCAATCAGCCGCTGAGCGGTGTCGGTGGCGGCGAGGTAGGCCTGCTGATAGCGCGCTCCCGCATGTCCCCCGGCTTCCGATGCGGCGACCGCTTCCTCGCCGACCCGGCGCAGTTCGGCCAATTCCCCGGCGAATCTGACGGCCAGCTCCTTTTCCTCGTCCAGCCGGATCACCTCGCGGTAATCCTGCAGTTCGGCCTCGATCTCCTGGTCGGTGACGGCCATCTGTTGCAGGCTGGACTGGCGGGTGGCGGGATCAGCGGCGGCGATCAGCCGCTCGTGCCCGGAGCGCAGGGAATCGAGGATGTGCGACAATTGGCCCAGGGTGACGGTCCGTTCCTGATAGACGGCCCGCAATCCCCGTTCCAGGCTGCGCATCCCGTAAACGCCCAGCATTCCGGTCAGGGCGATCAGTACCGTCAGCAGGCAGGCAAGCAGCGCCAGCCTGGCCGCTATCCGCAGATGGACCAGCATCACCGATATTCCTTGATGTCCGTGGTGGGGAGAGGCGCGCCAGCGCCGCTCCCCCGTCGCGGCGGCTACAGCGAGATGCAGACCGACTTGGTCTCGGTATAAAGCTCCACGCCGGCCTTGCCGTGCTCACGCCCCCAGCCGGATTGCTTGAAGCCGCCGAAGGGCATGGCCGCATCCACCACGTTGTGGCAGTTGACCCAGACGGTGCCCGCCTTGATGGCCGGAGCCAGGGCGTGCATCTTGTTCAGATCGCGGGTCCAGATGCTGGCCCCCAGCCCGAACTCGGTGCTGTTGGCCAGGGCCGCGACCTCGTCCATGTCCGAGAACGGCATGGCCACCACCACCGGGCCGAAGATTTCCTCCTGCACCACCTTCATACCGGGTCGGGTGTCCACCAGCACGGTGGGCTGCATGAAATAGCCGTCGCGCTCCAGCATGGTTCCGCCGGACAGCGCCCTTGCCCCGTCGGCCAGCCCCGACTTGACGTAACCGCAGACCCGGTCGATCTGCTCGCGCGAGACCAGCGGCCCCAACTGGGTCTCGGGGTCGAGGCCGTGGCCCAGCTTGAAGCCGGACGCGATGGCCGAGACGCCTTCGACTACCTTGTCGAAGTTCCGCTTGTGGATCAGCAGGCGCGAGCCGGCGGTGCAGACCTGGCCCTGGTTGAAGAAAATCGCCATGGCGGCGCCGCCGATGGCGATATCCAGATCGGCGTCGTCGCAGATGATGGCCGGCGACTTGCCGCCCAGTTCCAGGGTCACCTTCTTCAGGTTGCCGGCGGCGGCCTGAAGGATCAGCCGCCCCACCTCGGTGGACCCGGTGAAGGTCACCTTGTCCACGTCGGGATGGCGGGCCAGGGCGGCGCCGGCGCCGGCCCCGAAGCCGGGAACCACGTTGACCACGCCCGCCGGGAAGCCGGCCTCCATCACCAGTTCGCCGAAGCGGATGGCGGTGAGCGGGGTCTGCTCGGCCGGCTTCAGGACCACGGTGCAGCCGGTCGCCAGGGCCGGAGCCACCTTCCATGCCGCCATCATCAGGGGGAAATTCCACGGCACGATGCAGGCGACCACGCCCACCGCTTCGCGCGTCGTGTAGGCGAAGAAGCGGTTGGGCATATAGGGAACCGACACCGGGATGGTGCTGCCTTCCAGCTTGCTCGGCCAGCCGGCCATATAGCGGAGGTAGTCGATGGTTCCCGCCACGTCCACATGGCGGGCCATGCCGACCGGCTTGCCCTGGTCCAGGGATTCCAGTTCGGCCAGTTCGTCGGCGTTGGCTTCGATCAGGTCGGCCAGACGGTGCATCAGCCGCTCGCGGGCGTGGGCCTTCATGCCCGACCACGCCTTGTCCTGAAAGGCGCGCCGCGCCGCCTTGACGGCGAGGTCGACATCGGCGGCGTCGCCCTCCGCCACCCGGGCGATCTGCCGTCCGGAGCCGGGATCGAAGACGTCGAAGGTCTTGCCCGATTGGGCCGGCACCTGCACGCCGTCGATGATCATGCCGAGAGGCCTGGCGAGGAAGTCCTTGTTGGCGGGGCGCAACATATCGAGCGGGGCGAAAGTCGTCATGATCATCATCCTTGAACTGTCTGGATCTTGTTTGTTGGGCAGGAATTGTCTCAGGGGCGGCCGGCCAGCACCGCGCCCTGCACGGAGGTGAGGAGCAGCCCCCCGGCTGGGGTCGGCGCGATGGCGGTGAGGTCTTGCTTCTGGTCCCTGGCGACGACGGCGAAGGACCGGTCCCCGGCCTTGCCCCGCACCATCAGGCCGGAAAGACCGACGCCGATCACCTCGCCATCGATCTCGGCCAGATCGGTGATCGACTCGGTGGTCTCCACCTCGATCCGGGACCAGCTCGTCCCCTGGTCCCGGCTCTGGAACAGGCTGCCGTGCAGGCCGCCCACGACGACGGTTCCGTCCCGGGCCGTCACCCCGGTCCACAAGGTTCCCCGGTATCCGACATCCTGGTAGACCCAGGTGCGGCCTCCGTCGGCCGAACGCAGCACCGTCCCCGCCTCGGCGGTGACGTAGAGGCCCTGGGCCGGGTTGCCGAATATCCGGGTCAGGTTGCGGTCGGCCTTGGCCGCGCCGGGCGGTGGCGGCAGCGGAACCTGCGTCCAGGTCCGGCCGCCGTCGGAGGTGTGCAGGAACAAGGACCAAAGCCCCACCGCCCAACCTTCGTCGGGGCTGGTGAACAGCACCGAGAACAGGGGCTGGTCGACGGCGACGTCGACGCGCTGCAGGGCCCAGGTCTCGCCTCCGTCCTGGGTGGCGATGACGGCGCCCCAGTGCCCGACCGCCCAGCCGCGCCGCTCGTCGGCGAAGCTGACCGCGGTCAGGGTCGAGGAAATGGGGACGTTGCGCGCCTGGCGGAAGGACGTGCCGCCGTCGTCGGACAGCATGACGATTCCATGCTCGCCGACGGTGACGATCCGCTGGCCGGCACGGGCGGCGCCAAGCAGCAGGGCGCTGTCGGCATTGGACCAGTGCCTGGCGGCGACCGGGGCCAGCGGCTTGGGCTCGGCCGCCTGGGCGCTTGCCGCGACCAGACCCAGGCCCAGGGCGGCGGTGATTCGGATCAGGGATATCAGGGTCATGGCCGCCTCCTCAGTGATCGAACGTGGCTGAAAGGCGGACGGGATGGCGGCGGGGCATCAGCCGCTCCAGCACCACCGCCAGGGCCGGCAGGGCGGTCATGGCCATGACGAGGTTGATGATGAACATGAAGGCGAGAAGCTTGCCCATGTCGGCCTGGAACTTGAGCGCCGACAGGCTCCAGGTGGCGACGCCCACCGCCAGGGTGATGGCAGTGAAGATGGTGGCGATGCCGACCTCGAGAATGGCGCTCTCCATGGCCTCGACGATGGGCTTGCCGTGGGCGAGGTGAAGCTGCAGCCGGTTGTAGATGTAAAAGGCGTAGTCCACGCCGATTCCCACCGCCAGCACCATCACCGGCAGGGTCGCCACGGTCAGGCCGATCTCCAGCTCCTTCATGAACCAGTAGCCGATGAAGGTCGCCACCGTCAGCGGCAGGCAGCAGGCGATCATGGCGCGGATGTCGCGGTAGGCCAGGAACACCAGGCCCAGGATGGCCAGATAGACGTTGAGCATCATGGGCAGCTCGCTCTTGGCCACCTCGTCGTTGGTGGCGGCCAGAACTCCGGCGTTGCCCGCCGCCAGACGCACCGTCACCCCGTCGACCGGATGGCGGCTCCGGTAAGCCTTCACGGCGTCGATGACCCGGTTGATGGTCGTCGCCTTGTGGTCGGCGAGGTAGAGATGGACCGCCGTCATGCTGCAATCCTTGTTGATGTATCCCTTGACCCGGCCGATCTCGGCGCTCAGCGCGCCGTAATTGGTGGGGTCGATGGGAACCACCGCCATTTTGGGATTGCCCTCGTTGTAGCCCTGGCTGTAGGTCCGCAGCATTCCGGCATAGGACGAGACCGAGACCACGCCGGGGATGCTGCGCACCGCCGCCACGAAGTCGTCCTGGGCCAGGCCGATCTGCGGGGAGTCGCAGGAATCCGGCCCGGCCTCGAAGACGATGGACAGCCAGTCCAGCCCGATGTCGTAATCGCCGGCGATGGCCACCGCGTCCTTATTGAAGCGGGAATCGGGGCGCAGTTCGGGGGCGCCCGGCTGGATGGTGCCGACGATCCGGTCCTCGCTCTTCCACACCGCCAGGGCGAAGATCAGGCCGACGGCAATGGTGGTCAGCACCGCGTTGCGCGGCTCGGCCACCTTGGACAGCGACCGCAGCCAGCCCGAACGGGCCTCGCGCTTGCTCAGGGCGCGATCGGCATAGTCCTTGGTGAAGTGGAAATAGGACGCGGCCACCGGAAGCATCACCAGATTGGTGATGATCTTGTAGGCGACGCCGAGCGACGCCGTGATCGCCAGTTCCCGCACCATGGGGATGGGGATCAGCAGCAAGGTGACGAAGGACACGAAGGCGGTGACCAGCGCCAGGGTTCCGGGGACCAGAAGGCCGCTGAAGCTGGCCCGCGCCGCTTCCTGGGACGAGCGTCCCTGGGAAAGCTCGCGCACGATGTAGTTGATCTGCTGCACGCCGTGCGAGACGCCGATGGAGAAGACCAGGAACGGCACCAGCACGGCCAGGGGGTCGAGGCCGAACCCCAGCAGGCGCAACGTTCCGAACTGCCACACCAGGGAGGCCAGAGAGCACGCGATGGGCAGAAGGGTGAAGCGGAGGGAATGGCAGTACCAGTAGACCGCCAGCGCGGTCAGGACCAGGGCGATCAGGCAGAACAGCAAGACGCCCTGCGCTCCGTCGGCGATGTCGCCGATCTGCTTGGAAAAACCGATGATCTGAATCTCGAAGGCGCCGTCCTCGAAGGGCTGGCGGATTTTCTCCTCGAGAATCCGGTTGAAGGCGATGTAGTCCAGCTTGGCGCCGTGGGCATCGGTCTCGTTCAAGTCCACGGTGACCATGGCGCTGGTCTCGTTGCGCGACACCATGGTGCCGACATAGCCGCCGGCGACGGTCGAGGCGCGGATGGTCTGGATGACGGCGGGCGTCAGCGCGGCCGGGGTGACGGTCCCCGGGATGACCGGGTCGGCCCTGAAGCCTTCCTCGGTGATCTCGTTGACGAAGCAGTTGGGGGTCCACAGGGACTGAACCCCCAGCTTGTCCACATTGGGAAGGAACGACACCGCCTGACTGACGCCGTAGAGGCGGGACAGCCCCTCCACCGTCCAGATGCTTCCCTGGCGCGCCTTCACCACCACCGTGATCCGGTTGGCTCCGAACAGATCGGCCTTATACCTCTCGAAGGTATCGGTGTACTCGTGTCCGACCGGAATCTGCTTCTCGAACCCGGCTTCCATATGGAGCTGGACCGCGAACACCGCCATGATTCCCGTGAAGGACAGCAGCACCGCCAGCAGCGCTCCACGGTAGCGGAAGATGACGCCTTCCAATCTCAGAACCAGCCGATCCAAACCCGATCCCTGTGCCACTGAACAGTCTCCCCGGACCACAAGCCGTTAGAAGTTGCGGGTAATATAGCCGCCGATGAAGTCGCGGTCGCCCAGCGGCTGGCTCAGCACTCCGCCACCGAAGAAGTGGGTGAAGTTGATGCCTCCCTGCCAGGTGGCGGGGTTCTGGACGAAGTTGACGTAGGTGTTGAGCGACCTCGCCCCCGCCAGGTAATTGGCCTGGAAGTTGGGGGTGTTGCCGTAGACGGCCCAGCTGTAGGTGGCGCCGGGAATGACCTGCCATCCGGGAATGACGCTGCCGTCATAGGTGACGTTGTAATCGGCCACCATGCCCACGGAATGGGCGGTACCCTTGCTGCCGGTGATGGGGTAGCTGGAGCTGGACGAATTGGCCAGCCAGGGGAAATACCCCGCCTGATATCCCTGGACCACCTTCTGGCCGCCGACGACGGAGGTGACCTGCTTCTTGTCGTTGACGCCGGGATAGAAGATCCAGGTTCCCTCCAGGGTCAGCGAGCCGCCCGACGCCCCGATACGGTCGAGGAAGGGATAGTCGCTGGGGGTCATGGCCAGCAGGCCGACGATATCGGTCTGGTACTTCTCCATCTCCTTCCACTGGTGGCAGTTGATGCCGGTGGGGGCGTTCTGGGCGTCCATGGGGGCCGACGGCGAGAAGCAGCCGGTCAGCGCCACGGCGTCGCGGGGACGGTAGGACACTTCCGAGCCCACCGACCAGTCGCCCAGCGGGAAGTTGGCGCTGGCGCCGTAGAGCTGGCGATTTTCCAGATACCGGGGCGACACGGTGCCGTTGACGTTGTTGTCCATCACCGGCAGCTTGTCGTGGTAGTTCAGGAAATAGAGGCCCAGGTCCACATTGGTCCCGGACGGCTTCATGTGCACGTTGATGCCGAACTGGCCCTGCTTGCTGTCCGGCTCCATGTCTGGCCCCATGTTGACCACGGTGGCGCCGGGGGTGCCGGGAGCCGCCCACAGGTTGGCATTGCCGCCGTTCAGGTAGATGGGCTTGACGCCGGCCCCCAGATTGTTGCTGACCGACCAGTAGCTTCCGACCGGCGCGAACCGGTTATGGTTCCACCAGAACTGGTAATAGGCCTCCACGTCCAGGCCCGACCTGACGTTCTGGGCAAAGCTGATCATCGGCGACGGGATGACCGCTTCCTTCAGCTGGGTGCCTGGAATGGCAAGCTTTTGCAGATCCATGGCGTTGGTGGCGTTGATACCGCCGGCGGCGAACAGGCTTTCGCCCCAGTTCAGCACCTGATTGCCCAGGCGGACATGGCCGCGTTTCTGATCGACGGTGTAGTCCTTGCTGGCCCACAGATCGAGCAACTGGAAGTCACCGCTGAACTTCTTGCGGGCGGCGTCCTCCATACGGTCGTACTGGGTGAAGCGGGCCGCCGGGTCGAACAGTCCCGTGCCGCGGGCCATGAACTTGTAGCCGTCGTAACCGCTGAGAAGCAGTTCGCTGGTTCCCTTGAGGTAGCCGGTATAGGGCTGCCCCTGCTTGTAGTTCAGGTTGCCGTTCTGGCCGTTGCCCCACTGGGCGGCGTTGGCACTGGCGCCGCAACCGGCCGAGCCGCTGCCGCCCGCCTTGGGATCGCCGGTCCGGCCGCAGGACGGGTCCTGGGTACGGATGCCGATGCCGGCGGTAATCTGGGTGACCCAGGACGCGTGGACCTCGCCGATGTCGTATTCCGCGGCGAATGCGGGCGCCGTGCCGAAGACGGCGACGGCCGCGGCCAGACAAGTACTGCGCGTCAGCGCCTGACGAAACAGAGCCATAATGCCCCCTCTTGATGTAGTCCCCGGAAGGATTCGGCGCCGCGTTCGGGCAAAGCCCCGGGGTTGCCGGCGCCCGGAAGGGCGCCGGCGGTTGGATGGTGTCGGGTCGGGAAACGGTCAGCGTTCGCTGACGGCCCTCAGGGATTCGGACGAATAGAAGCCGTCGGTGAAGTGGGTATCCGCTCCCGCCTCGGCCACCCACTGCATATCCTGGGGAGAGCCCAAGGCGGCCTGATCGAACACGTAGCGGCCGTTCACCAGATCGTACTGGACGAACGCCTCGACATCGCAAGCCCCGCCCAGTTCCCAGACCGGGATGGAGAAGCCTTCGCGCACCTTCCACAGGCGCCCCTGGGCGTCGTAATCCTCGCCGGCCAGGGCCAGGAAGGTGTCCTCGTCGAAGTACATCACCTTCTTCGGGGCGACGTGCCGGACGTCGGCCTTGGCGGTTCCCTCGACCACGATCACCCGGTGCAGCTCGTAATGCCGCCGGTCGGGGTTGATGTACTTGTCCTGGGCGACGTCCTTGAACTCGTTCTTGTAATTGTAGACGTCGAAGCTGTGGTAGGGGACGTAGACGTCCTTCTTTCCGACGATCTTCCAGTCGAAACGGTCGATGGGGCCGTTGAACAGATAGGGCTCATCGAGGGCGTAGTTGTTCTCGAAGCCGATCTGCGGGGCGTCGTACTGATAGGTGGGCATCCGGCGGACGCGCCGCTGGCCGGGGAAGTAGTAATACGTTTCCGCCGAGGCCGATTTCAGGGAGTAACGCTGGACGATGCCCTGCCCCGCCAGGGCGGGCGGATTGTTGTAGGCGAAGAAGATGCTGAAATGCAGGCCGTTGTTGATGTCCGGGGAGTTCTGCCCCTTGGCGCCCCACGGAAAGTAGGTGTATTGCGGCCCGTTGGTGGCGATCCATTCGGTGCTGCCCGGCCGGGGAGAAACCGCCGTGGTGGTCTTGGGCCAGTGGATGCCGACGCCGCGATAGCGCAACTGATGGTTCCACAGAACCTCGGCGCCGTTGGCCGGATTGGGGAACGGAATGCCGGGCAGGACGGCGCTTTCCACGAAATTGCCGCTGGCGTCCAGCTTGGCCTTTCCGGGGTTGGCCTTGGTGTTGGCCTGAACCCAATCGGGGTAGCCGCAGTCGCGCCGGGTGGGATAGACGTCCATGCGGTAGTCGGGCTTTTGCTGGAACAGGGCCGCCTGACCGGGCGTCAGCTTGTCGGCGTACTGGCTGAGATTGGCCGCGGTGATCGAAAACAGCGGCTTGTCGCCGCGATATTTCCAATGTTCGCCGCGAACCTTGCCGTAGGTCCAACCCGCCTCGGGAACCGCCGGGCCGGAAAATTCGGGAATTGCATCGGCAGCCAACGCCGCCCCGCCAGCGACGAGTATGGCAATGACGGCCCCGGAAAAGGGCAGACTGGACAACTTCATGGACGATCCTCCCGGGTGCCGGCGCGACTTGGGTTCGGCCGGTTCTTCCCTGTAACGTGTTAAGCCTTCCCACTCGCGCCTGCAGTCAAAGCGCAGAGTCTCCGGTCCGGGCTTCTCTTGATGAGTATTCAGCCATGCGGATGCCGGGTGGTATTGTGATAGCAAGGAGATCGAAAGACATGAAATAACCTAATGTGGTTATTCGGGGGTAATGGCTGATATGATAGCCAGGAATGAAAGAATTGCCGCATGTTGCGGCGCACACATATCTTTGGCCTAATTCCAAAATCCATACCAACCCCTAATAACTCGGCGGATTCTCCATGGTTAAGGCATTGATCGTTGATGACCATCCGCTGTTCCGCGAGGCCCTGGCCTTCATCCTGTCCCAGGTGGAAGGGGGGTCAACCAGCGCGCAGGCCGAATCGCTGGAACAGGCGACGGCGGCGCTCAGGCAGGACACGTCCTTCGACCTGGTGCTGCTGGATCTCGGATTGCCGGGGGCCAACGGGTTGAACGGTGTCCTGACCGTCCGCAACATGATTCCGACCACCCCCATCGTGGTGGTTTCGGCGGTGGAGGATCGCGATGTCATCCACCGCGCCGCGCAGATCGGCGTCAGCGGCTATATCGTCAAGACCAGCGGAACGGAGATGATCCGGACCGCCCTGACCTCCATCTTGATGGGGAACGCCCATTTCCCCACAAGCCTGGATCAGGGAGGCGGCACCTCGGCCGGGGGGGAAGGCTCGGACATATCGCAACTGACCCCGAGGCAACTGACGGTGCTGAGCCTGCTGGGCGAGGCCAAATCCAACAAGCAGATCGCCTATGAACTGAACATCAGCCAGGAAACGGTGAAAATCCACATCTCGGCGATCTTGCGCAAACTGGGCGTTTCCAGCCGGGCCCAGGCGGTCAAGCTGGCCTACAAGATGCGGTGAGACGTCCTCCTAATCCGTCGCCACGGCCATGATCTGCCCCATGCACAGCCGCTCGATCTCGTCGGCATCGAAGTCGAGATGGGAGCGCTGGGCCATGAAGACCATCAGCCCCTCGATCATGGCCGCCACCAGGATGGCCTTGCGGGCGGCGGCGGCGGGGTCGGTGGAGCCGCTCATTTCCAGGATCAGCCTTTCCAGGTTTGCGAGGTGGTGGCGATAGGCTCCCGCCAGGATCTCGGCCGCGCCGGGATCGCGGTTGGCGAAGGCCCACAATTCGAAGAACACCGCGTTGGTGCGCGGTGAGCGGATATCCTTCAGCAGATAACGGATGACGTTCTCGAACCGCTGGCGCGCGTCGCCGCTCTGGTCGATGCCGGAATAGTTGACGTCGTATTGACGGGCCAGATAGGCCAGAACGGCGTCGAGCAGGCTGTGGCGCGAATCGAAATAGTGCTGAAGGTTGCCGACGGTTATCCCGCAGCGCCGGGCCACCTCTCTCAGCGACAGGGGCTCGATTCCCTTTTCCGCGATGATGTCCAGCGCATGGCCGAGCGCCTGCATGACGCGTCCGCGCCCCTTCGGAGTGTTGGCATAGCGGCCGAGTATGTCGGCATACGCCTCGGATTCGCGGCTGTCCGGGGGTTCGCTCTCCCCGCCTTCGCCCTCTCGCATGATCCGGTCTCCATCGGCACGTTGACAAAAAAGGTCAGTCGACCTATTTTTCGGGAAAATAGGTCATGTAACCTAATTAAACCAAGACGCGGGAGAGGATCAATGTCCAAGGAACCAATCTGCGCCGGCCGGCGCAGGGCGATCACCGCCATGGCGGTATTACCGGCGGCGATGGCCGCCGGCCTGCCCGTCGAGGCGGCGGCGGGGAACCCACCCTACGACGCCATCGTCATCGGAGGAGGTTTCGCCGGGTGCACGGCATCGCGTGAAATCGCCAAGGCCGGTAAAAGGGTGCTTGTGCTGGAGGCCCGCAACCGGGTGGGAGGGCGAACCTTCTCCACCAAGGTGGGGGGACACGCCTTCGAGTTCGGGGGAACCTGGATTCATTGGAGCCAACCCCATGTCTGGGCCGAGGTGACCCGTTACGGCCTGGGAATCACGGCCAGTTCCGGCGCCAATCCCGAACACACGGCTCTTTTGAGCGAGGGGCGGTTGATCCAGTCCCCCGCTGGCGAGATGCTCCCGGTCCTGGGCGCGGCCATGGCCAAGTTCTGCAATGTGGACGGCCAGGACGGGCGGACCGTCTTTCCCCGTCCCCACGACCCGTTCTTTTCCCCCGAGCCGGCCAAGTACGATTCCCTGTCGTTGCAGGACCGGCTCGACGCCCTGGACTTCTCGCCGGTCGAGCGCGATCTGGTGGCGGCGCAACTGGCCATCAACTGCCACAACGATCCTCGCCGGGGCGGATTGCTGGATCAGGTGAAATGGTGGTCCCTCGGCGACTATGAGATGGAGCGCTATTTCAACAAACTGGCCGTCTACAAGATCGCCGAGGGCACCGGCGCCCTTGCCAGGGCGATCGTCGAGGACGGCAAGGCCGAGGTGCGGCTGTCCTCCCCCGTCAAGTCGGTGACGCGGACCGGAGGCATCTTCGCCATCACCACGACGCGGGGCGAGGTGTTCACG
The DNA here is from genome assembly GCF_900184795.1 of Magnetospirillum sp. 15-1. NCBI lineage: Bacteria > Pseudomonadati > Pseudomonadota > Alphaproteobacteria > Rhodospirillales > Rhodospirillaceae > Magnetospirillum > Magnetospirillum sp. 15-1. Next base: position 248,924 of record NZ_FXXN01000022.1, read on the forward strand.
GCCCGCTCCGTAGTGGTGGCGGTGCCCCTGAACGTGCTGGCCTCCATCGAGTTCTCCCCCGCCCTTCCGGACGCGAAGATGGCTGCCGCCCGGCAGGGCCACACCGGCGGTGGAACCAAATGCTACATCAAGCTGGCACGACGGATCGGCAACTGGCTCGGTCAGGCGCCGTTTCCCCATCCCATCAGTCTGGCCTGGACGGAGGAGGATGCCGAGGACGGCACCCTGCTGGTCGCCTTCGGACCTCCCAAGGCCATGGACATCACCAACGAGAGGGAGGTCCAGACGGTGCTGCGCACCCTTATCCCCGACGCCGAGGTCAAGGCCGTCTACGGCTACCAGTGGGAGAACGACCCGTTCTCGCGGGGAACGTGGTGCTGGTACCGGCCCGGAATGTTCACCCGTTCCCTCCGGGACCTTCAGGCGCCGACCGGCGGATTGTTCTTCGCCTCCGCCGATCACGCCAGCGGCTGGAGGGGATTCATCGACGGGGCCATCGAAAGCGGCCTGAGCGCCGGCCGTCAGGCCCGCAACCATCTCGATGTTTGAGGAAAGGGCTCGATGATGTGGAAGAAGATCGGTTTCCTGGCCGCCGTCATGACCTTGCTTGCCGCCGCCGGAGCGAAGGCGGGGGGATGTTCTCCCGAAGCGGGTCGCCGGCTGTACGAAAGCAAATGCGCCCTGTGCCACCCGAACACGCCGTCGGGTGAGCACAATATCGGCCCCAATCTCCATGCGGTGGTCGGCCGCCCGGTCGCTGCCGCCAAGGGCTTCGGCTATTCGCTGGCCCTCGCCGGGGTCAGGGCCAAGTGGACGGCGGAACGGATCGAGGCGTGGCTGACCGACCCCAACAAGCTCTATCCGGGAACCTCCATGGCCTTCGCCGGGCTGAAATCCGCCGAGGACCGGGCGGATATCGCCTGCTTCCTGGCCGGGGCCGGGGCCGGGGACGGCGCGGCCGGGACGCGATCGCCGCTCGAGCGGGAACTGGACGGCCGGCTGCGCGACATCGAACGGCTGTGGCGGGATGGCGACGCCCGCGCCATGGCCTCGTCGCTCTATACCGCCGATGCCGTCATCGCCGGCGAGGGAATGCCCCAGGCGGTCCAGGGAACCGCCGGCATCGAGGCGCTGCTCGTCACCCTGGTCAAGGACAGCGGAGAGGTGCGCCTGACCAGCCGCGCCACCCAAAGCCTGGGCCAGGGCGCCGCGCTGATGTGGATGACGTGGCTGGTCACCCCCCGCGACGCGGCCCAGGGTTCCCCCTTCACCATGCGCTCCCTGATGGTCTGGAGAAAATCGGCGGAACGCTGGAAGATCGCTGCGGATATGTATTCCGTTGGCGACCTTCCCGATCTGCGGTCACGCTGACGGGGACCGGCCGAGGCGATAACCACAATAGGTTATCGCCTCGGCCGGGCATGATTGATGTAGTCTCGGACCGTGCCGTTGCATGGACTCCCCGACCAATAAGGCGGAGCCGATACGGGAGGTTTGAGGATGACGTCTCTGGTTGCGCGCTCCATCGGAGCGGCGAGTGTGTTCGCGTTTGCCCTGTTGGGAAGTGCCGTCGCCACGGCGGCTCCGCCGTCCTCCGAGGGCGAGGCCCTTCTGGACGCCAAGTGCTCGTCGTGCCATGTCCGGTCCGCCGGGGATGGCCTGTTCCGCATCGACCATATCCGCAAGACCCCGGAAGGCTGGAGCATGACGCTGTGGCGCATGCGCCAGTGGCACGGGCTTCAGGTCAGCGACGACGAGGAGCGGAGCCTGATCAAGTATCTGGCCGATACCCGTGGACTCGCTCCCGAGGAGGCCGCTCCCTACCGCTATGCGCTGGAGCGCCGCACCCTGGTCGAGGCGCCCGACGATGCCGATACGGCCGTGCTGTGCGCCCGTTGCCATTCCTACGCCCGCCCCGCCCTGCAGCGCCGGACCGAGGACGAGTGGCGGCGGCTGATCCACATGCATCTGGCCCAGTGGCCGACCATCGAGTACCACGCTTTTTCCCGCGACCGGAAATGGTGGGAAATCGTTTCCACCCAACTGCCGGCCAAGCTGGCGGCCAAGTGGCCGCTGTCCTCCGCCGCCTGGGATCGCTGGAAGACGAAGACGTCTCCCGATCTGTCCGGCGTCTGGACGGTTTCCGGCCATCGCCCCGGCAAGGGCGGCTATACCGGCCGCATGGATGTCCGGGCGGCGGATCGCGACCACTATGCCATGACCTACCGCCTGGTCTGGGCGGACGGCTCGGAGGAAACCGGACAGGGCAGTTCGGTGGTCTATACCGGCTACGAATGGCGGGGCTCCACCACGCTGGGCGGTGAACGCCGGGACGAGGTCCTGACCGTCGAGCCGGGCGGCAACCGCATCGCCGGGCGCTGGTTCGTCAAGGGGCAGGAGGGTGTCGGCGGCGACATGACGGCGGTTCGCGGTTCCGACATGATCGCCTCCGTCACTCCCGCTTACCTGAAGCGGGGGATTCCCACGCGGATCACCATCGCCGGAAGCGGTCTGGCCGGAACGCCGTCCCTTGGCCGGGGCGTCAAGATTTCCAAGGTCATCTCGTCGAGCCCCGAATCGGTCACGGTTCTGGCCGAGGCCGCCAGGAACGCCCCCGAAGGTCCGCGCGCCGTCGCCGTCGGACGCGCCGGGCTCAAGGATGGGCTTGCCATCTACGGCGCCATCGCCTCGGTCAAGGTCGAGCCCGCCGACATGGTGGCCCGCAACGGCGGCAACGGCGGTCCGGTGCCGACCACCCTGGCCCAGTTCGAGGCGGTGGCCTATACCGGCGACGGCCAGCGGATCGGCGTGGTGCCCGCCCGCTGGTCGGCCAGGCCGTTCGACGACACCGCCCTGCACGACAAGGACGTGGAGTTCGGCGGCACGCTGTCGGCCGACGGGTTGTTCACGCCCGGCGACGCCGGACCCAACCCGAAGCGGGGCGGCGGCAACAACAACGCCAACCTGTACGTCGTCGCCGAGGTGACGGACGGGCCGCGCCAAGTCGAGGGCAAGGCCCACTTGATCATCGCCCCGCAACGCTGGAACGATTCCCCCATCCGCTGAAGGTGGCTTCGATGACCCTATGTCTGGCCGGCGGCAGTCTGCGTGAGTATCGGATCGGCGAACGGCGATTGCTGTTCCACGTTCCCACCACCAGCCTGTTCGAAATCGACGAGACGGCGGCCGCCGTCATGGACCAGTTCATCGGCGAAGGCAGCCTGTCCACCGAGGCGCTGATGGGCCGGCTGGCCGGCGCCTTCAGCCGTCAGGCCGTGAGCGAGGCGCTGAGCGATCTCGGTGCCCTGGGGGTGATCACGGCTCCCGGCGGCAATTCCTCGGGACGAGAGCCGCCCCGCGTGCCGGACAATGCGCTGACCACCCTGGTTCTCGGCCTGACCAACGGCTGCAATCTGGCCTGCTCCTATTGCTACAAGGAGGATTTGCGGCGCCCGGCCGATGCCCAGCGGATGTCCGCCGACGACGCGAGGGCCGCGGTGGACCTGCTGATCCGCGAATCGGGCGAGCGGCCGCGCATCAACATCACCTTTTTCGGCGGCGAGCCCCTGACCGCCCTGCCGACCATCCGCGAGACCGTGGCCCATGCCGAGGAGCGCGCCGCCGCGTCGGGCAAGCGGGTGGACTTCTCCATCACCACCAACGCCACGCTGCTCGACGACCACGCCATTGATTTCCTGGTGGCCCATAACGTCGCCGTCACCGTCAGCATGGACGGCCCCGCCGCGATCCACGACCGGAACCGTCGCACCGTCGGCGGCAAGGGAACCTATGACGTGGTCGCCGACCGGGCCCGGCGGCTGATCGGGCGCCATACCGCCCGGCCGGTGGGGGCGCGGGTCACCCTGACCGGCGGCGATGATATCGCGGCCATCCATCATCACCTGAAGAACGAGATCGGCTTTGCCGAGGTCGGCTTCGCGCCGGTCACGGCGGGACTGCCGGCCGGAATGCTCACCCCCGACCTGTTCGCCGGCATGGCTTCCCTTGCCGCCCGGTGGCGCGATGCCGCCCTCGAGGGGCGTGATATGGGATTCTCCAATATCGCCCAGATGGTCGGCAATCTGCATGAAGGGGTGTCGAAGCTGATCCCGTGCGGGGCCGGCCTGTCGCTGCTGGCGGTGGAGACCGACGGCTCCCTGGCGCTCTGCCATCGCTTCATCGGCAGCGAGATCCCGAAGATGGGGCACGTGCGGCACGGCATCGACCGTCAGGCGGCCGGCCAGGTGATCTCCGGAGCCCTCGACCGCGCCGCCGCCAATTGCGGCGACTGCCATGCCCGCCATCTGTGCGCCGGCGGCTGCTACCACGAATCCCATGTCCGCCACGGCGACATGTTCCGTCCCACCGACCATTACTGCGACCTGATGCGCGACTGGATCGATCTCGGCATCACCATCTACGGCGAGATCATGGCGGGCAACCCGTCCTTCCTGACCCGTCGCCACGGCCCCTCGGAGACCAGCTCATGAAGCACCTTAAGCCCATCAACCGCAAGGCGGAGCGCCTCGAGCAGGCGGCGGAGGACGGCCGGTCCGAGGAAGTCCGGGTCATGCAGGTCGTCAACGGCTGCACCTCGACTCTCGATCCCGGCTGGGAGGTGGACCCGTTCGGCGGCATCGCCGCGCTCTGCCAGCCGGTGGAGGCCGACCTTTATGGCTGCGCCGACCCCTGCTGGTGGCCGGCCCAGGTCCCCGATACCCAGAACACCGCACCGAACTGGGCCGATGCCGCGCCGTCGGGACTGCGCGACTGGCGCAGCCTGCAGCCCATTCATCGCAAGAAATAGCAGAGAGTCCCGCCATGAAGAGCCGCTCCCTGATCGCCATCCTGTCCTCGCTGTGCCTGTCCGCCATGATCGCCGCGTCGGCCCAGGCGCGGGACTATCTGCTGACCACCACCAAGCCCAACACCTTGCATCTGGTCGACGTGGCCGCCCGCAAGGTGGAGCGTTCCTATGTCATTCCGGGCGAGGGATCGCCGCTGGGCATGGTGGTCTCGCCCGACGGCAAGGTCGCCTACATGACCACCAATCACTGGGGCAGTCTGGTCGGCATCGATCTCGACAGCGGCAAGGAGGTGTTCCGCGCCGGATTCAGCCAGGGCGACATCCGGTCCCGCAACACCTTCGGCCTGGAAATCAGCCCCGACGGCAAGGAACTGTTCGTCATGCTGTCCGCCGCCCGCCTCGGCCAGGGCGAATACGAGGTTCTGGACTCCCACATCGCCGTCTATCGCGCCGATGCCGGCCTGGACGCCAGGCCGGCCCGCATCCTTCCCGTGCCGCGCCGCACCACCAGCCTTTTCATGTCCAAGGACGGCAGCCGCCTGTGGGCGCTGAGCTGGGACCTCTATACCCTCGACCCCGCCGACGGCCGGGTCCTCAAGGTGGACAAGGTGATCAACTGGGACCGCACCGACCGCACGCCGCCCGACGTGTTCGGCAACTGGCTGCAGCACGAGCAGACGGGCGTCTATGCCGGCCCGTACTACACCACGCGGCCCGATCTGGACCCCAAGGACCCGAACGCGTCGCGCACCGGCATGATGACCCTTGATCTCACCACCGGCGCGTTGACCATGGCCGAGTTCGAGAACACCGAGGCCATCATGTTCTCGACGGTGATCAATCCGGCGCGGCGCAACGAGACCTTTTCAGTCTACAACACCCTGACCAAGACCGATCTCGACACCAACACGCTGGTGAAGCGGGTCAAGCTTCCCCATACCTATTACTGCCTGAACGTCTCGGCCGACGGGCGCGAGATTTATGTCGGCGGCACCATGAACGACATCGGAATCTACTCGACCGAAACCCTGGAGCGGATCGGGCAGATTGACCTGCCCGGCGGCAACGACATGGGCGGCACCTGGATGCGGATGGTGAAGCGCGATCCATGAGTCACGGCGGCACGCTCAACACCCGCATGATCGGCCTGCTGGCCGCCCGTCGCTGGCGTCTCGCCGCGGTGCTGGGCCTGTCGCTGCTCGCGTCGGCCCTGGCCCTGGCCCCGCCCTGGCTGGCCAAGCTCCTGGTCGATGACGGACTGATCGGCCGGCGCATGGACCTGGTCGGCCTCTATTGCGCCCTGATGCTGGGAACCTCCCTGGTCTCCATGGCGGTGTCGGCGGGTAACCGCTGGCACTATCTCAGCCTGTCGGGCGAGATTCTGTTCGCGCTGCGGGAACAGGTGCTGGCCCATCTCCGCCGGCTTCCCCCCGACTTCGTCGCCCGGCGCGGAACGGGCGACATCCTGTCGCGCATCGACGGGGACGTGGCGGAAATTCAGCGCTTCACCGTCGACAGCCTGTTGGCCGCCGTCAATGCCACCCTGGTCCTGATCGGATTGCTGACCGTGATGGCGGCCATCAGTCCGCTTCTCATGGTGCCGGCCCTGGTGCTGCTGCCGCTGCAGATTGTCGCGGCCCGCCGGTTGCGGCCGCGCGTCGAGGCCATGACCCGCAAGCTGCGCGAAAGCAACGGCGAGATTTCCAGGTATCTGGTGGAGACGTTGCGGACCCTCAAGCTGATTTCGGTCATGGGGGGCGCCGAGCGGGATCAGGCCCGCTTCGCCGGCCTTAACCGGAGCTATCTGAACGAACTTCGCCGGACCGAGCTGTTCGCCCAAACGGCGGGCGGACTGCCGGCCCTGTTCAACGGACTGGCCGCCGCCGCCGTCTTTCTGCTGGGCGGGCGGATGATTCTGGAGGGCTCCCTCAGCCTCGGCGCATTGCTGGCCTTCAGCCTCTATCTCGGCCGGGCGGCCGGGCCGGTCAACACGCTGACCGGCCTGATCCTGGCTCAGCGCCGGGCGCGGGTCAGCCTGCAGCGGGTGGCGGAAATCCTCGATCAGCCGCCGGGCGTCGAGCCGCCCGCCCGGCCCCGGCCGCTGCCCTCCGACGCCAAGGGGGAAATCAGCCTTTGCCGCATCGGGTTCGGCTATCCCGGTGGAAAGCCGGTCCTGAACAATGTTTCGGCGGAGTTCAGGGCCGGTTCCAAGATCGGGATCGTCGGTGCCTCCGGGGTGGGTAAAAGCACGCTGATCGACCTGCTTCACCGCCATTACGACCCCTGCGACGGGTCCATCCTCCTGGACGGCATCGATCTGCGCGACCTGGACACGGCGGTGCTGCGCCAGAGCATCGCGGTGGTGGACCAGGACACCATGCTGGTTTCGGGGTCGGTTGCCGACAATATCCGCCTCGCCTCGCCCGATGCCTCGGACGCAGCCATTGCCGAGGCCGCCCGGCTGGCCGGGCTGGAAGGCCTCGGCCTTACCCGCATCATCGGCGAGGGCGGGATTTCCCTGTCCGGCGGCGAGCGGCAGCGGGTGTCCATCGCCCGCGCCCTGCTTCGCCGTCCCCTGGTCCTGATTCTCGACGAGGCGACATCCGCCCTCGATCTGGGGGCCAGCCGCCGGATCGCCGCGACGATCGATACCCTGTTCGGAGACCGGACCCGAATCGTCATCTCCCATCATCCCGAAACCCTGTCAGGCGCGGATATCGTCCTCGAACTGAGCGGCCAAGGGCTGGTGCCCCACGCGTCGGAGCCCGCCGCATGACATCATCGCCGGCCATCGGCCTGATCGACACCGGAGTCAACGGACCGGCGGTCTCCGCCCGGCGGTTCTGGCTTGCCTCCGACGGGGCGGCGGCCAGCGGGCCGTCGCTGCCCGACGCCATGGGTCATGGAACCGTCCTGGCGGAACTGATCCGCGATCGCGTCCCCGGATGCGACCTGGTCTGCGCCCAGGTGTTCGACCAGCGCGGCGTCGCCTCGCCCCTGCTGGTGGCGTGCGGCATCCGCTGGCTGCTGGAGGCCGGCGTGCGGGTTATCAACATGAGCTTTGGACTGCGCGAGAATCGCGGCGTCCTGGCCGAGGCCTGCGCCGAAGCCATTGCCGCCGGGGCGATACTGGTGGCGTCGACTCCGGCCATGGGGGACCCGATCTTTCCGGCATCCTATCCCGGCGTGATCAAGGTGACCGGCGATGCCCGCTGCGACTTCCGCGAGGTTGCCGTCCTGGACGGCGAAAGAGCCGATTTCGGCGCCAATCCGAGGTTGCCCACCGGCCGGATGATTGCTGGGGCCAGCGTGGCCACCGCCAGGATCACCGCCGAACTCGCCGCCATTCTTTGCCAGGAGCCCGCGCTGGGCAATGCGGCCGTCCTGGCCCGGCTGCGGGCGGCGGCCCGTCACCGTGGGCCGCAGACGGAACATCTCGATGCCCGCTGAAGCCACCCTGGCCCTGGGGCTGATAGAATCCCGCCATCTGGATGCCCTTCTGGCCCAGGGGCGGCCCAGCCTGGACGTCTGCGTCCGGATTCTCGGCTGGCCCGCCGGCATGCCGAGGGGAGAGGCCGTCATCGGGCGGATCCACCTCGGTTCGGAATTCTGCGAAACCCTGATTCCCGCCGCGCCTCAGCTTCGGCACGCCCGCGACCTCTGCGAGCAGCACGGGTTGGGGCTGGCGGTAACGGCCTCGACCCTGTCGGATCGGGGCATTTCGGCTTTGTCCCCCCTTCTCGATCTGTTGCCGACGGGGGCGGAACTGGTGGTCAACGACTGGGGTTCCGCCCGGCTGGCCCGGCGGGAGCGCCCCGACCTCGGCCTGAGCGCCGGCCGGCTGCTGTGCAAGATGATCAAGGACCCGCGTCTTCCCAGCGAGGAGTGGGGGCGCCTTTACCCCCATGGGATCAATTCGGCTTCCTTTGCCGCCGTCCTGGAGCACCTTGGAATCGGGCGGATCGAGATGGATGCCCCGCCCTTCGCGCGGCCCGCCGATTTCCGGGCGGGCTCTCTCCGTGTCGGGGTTCACGCCGGGGCCGGCTTCTCGGTCAAGGGCCGCGCCTGCCGCACCGGGTCGCTGGGGCAGGCCCCGGAGGACAAGTTCACCAGCGGCCAGTCCTGCCGCCGGGAATGCCTCGCCTATGTGGATTCCCTGGCCCGCCCGGCGGCCGGTCCGGACGAACTGCACGCCTTTCAACGCGGCAATACGCTGTTCTACGCCCATTCTCCCGCCATGATCGCGGCGGTGGGCGAGGCCGTCGACGAGGGGTGGGTCGACCGCCTGATCCTGATGGGAGACTGGAATGAAAATCGTCGCTCCCATTAGCCGCGTCGAGGAGGTGGAGCCCCTGGCCAAAGCCGGGGCGGCGGAGATTTACTGCGGCATCGTCCCTCCCGAATGGACCGAACGCTTCCGCAGTTCGGGGGCCAATCGCCGGGCCTTCGGCAATCTTTCCTCCTACGACGATCTTGCCGCCGTCATCGATCTGGCCGACCGGCACGAGGTCGCGGTCTCCCTGGTGATGAACGCCCAGCACTATGGCGAGGCCCAGACCGAGGCCCTGCTCGACATGGCCGGGCGCTTCGCCGAACTGGGCGGGCGGTCGCTGATCGTCGGCGATGTGGGCCTGCTGTCGCGGCTGGGTCGGGCGGAAACCGGGCTGCGCCTGCACGCCAGTTCCCTGCTGGCCTGCCGCAACGGCGAGGCGGCCGGGTTCCTGGGCGACCTGGGGGCCTGCCGGGTGGTGTTTCCCCGCGACCTCACCCTGGCCGAGATGAAAGCCGTCGCCGGGGCCAACCGGCCACTGGAATTCGAGGCCTTCATTCTCAATGACGGCTGCGTCTTCGAGGAGGGAAACTGCCACACCATCCACTTGCCCGGCCGTCTCGGCGGGCCGATCTGCCTTGATCGCTATGACGCCGAGCATCGGCGGGTGGACGGACGCCCGCTGCGCGACGACGAGGCGGCGGGGTTCGCGGCCAATGACGCCGCCCACGCGGAATGGCTCTGGTATCGCTTCAGCTGCGGCTTCTCGGTCTCGCAGGACGGCTATCCCTTCGGTCCCTGCGGCCTGTGCGCCATCCCGGATCTGGCGGCGGCGGGCGTGTCGGCCATCAAGATCGCCGGGCGCGAGGGAAACCTGGAGCGCAAGGTCAACAGCGTCGCCATGGTCAAGGCCGCCCTCGACCGCCTGAATGATGCGGCCGGGCTCCGGCGATTCGCCAGGGACCTGCGGGGGCGCCCCGACCTCTGCGAAACCGGGTTCATGTGCTATTATCGCGAAACCATGCCTGCCAGGGTCTGGTAAGCACCCTTTTGCGAAAATCGCCCCACTTAACGGCTTGTCGTCGGAACTGGCATGGAAGCAGGTAAGGAAAATACCGCGGAAAGGCCGATGGTCAGCAAGGCTGTCTCGTCCGCCGGCGATCCGGATCATGCCGTCAGGGCGCTGCATTCGGCGCTCGGCATGCCGTCCCCCGGGCTGGTCCTGGTCTTCGCCTCCAGCCGCTACGAGCAGTCCCGCCTGGAACAGGCTTTCGACGAGGTCTTCGGGGATGTCCCGGTGATCGGCTGCTCCACCGACGGGGAAATCTCGAGCGACGGCTACATCAGCGGAGCCTTGACCAGCCTGGCCCTCGGCGATCAGGCCTGCGTCGTGTCCTCGGTCCTCCTTACCGGTGTTTCCCGGCGCGATCAGGGCGATTTCCGTGCCGCGGCCGAATCCCTGGTCGAGGACATGGAGAGCCGGGGCATCATACCGGCGCAGCACACCACCTTCGGCCTGCTGCTGATCAGCGGCGAGCACCGGATGGAAGAACAGGTGATCGGCGCCATCAACGCCGTCCTGGGCGGGTTGCAGGTCTTCGGCGGTTCCGCGCCGTCGGGCCGGGGCCGGTCGGGACCCGGCGCCGTCATCCATCAGGGCCGCTTCCATGCCGATGCGGCGGTCATCGCCCTGGTCAACACCAGCCTGCCGTTCAAGGTCTTTTCCGCCCAGCATTTCGTCGGAACCGGCGAGCAGGTGATCGTTACCGGCGCCGATCCCGACAACCGCATCGTCACCGAGCTGAACGGCGAATGCGCCGCCCTGGAATATGCCCGGCTGCTGGATCGCAACGTCGAGGATCTGCGGGCGTTCGACAGCATGCTGCCGCCCCTGATGGTGCGGATCGGCGGGGCATGGTATGCGCGCAGCATCGAGCGCATCACCCCCGACAACAGCCTCCACCTCGCCTGCGCCATCGACGAAGGGGTGCCGCTGTCGGTGGGGCGGAACGCCGGAATGCTGAACAACCTGCGGCAAACCCTGCAGGAGGTGAACCGGTCCATCGGCCCCCCCGCCGCCATTCTGGGGTTCGATTGCATCATGCGGCGGATCGAGGTCCAGTCCTCGGGGCTGCAGGACGACATGGCCCGCGCCTTCGCCGACGGCAACGTCATCGGATGCTCGGTGTTCGGCGAGCAATTCAACGGCCTGCACCTCAATCACACCTTCACGGGAGTGGCCTTCTCCAAGGTGCCCGCCCCCACGCCCGAGCAGGTCATCCACGGAGCCCAGGAAAACTGGGGCGAGGTGGAGCGCCTCGAGGGCGAGAACGCCAAGCTGCGCAAGACGGTCCGCGTCCTGCTGCAGCGGCTCGAGCGCAGCATGAACGTGCCGAGCGACACGTTCTCCCTGTTCCAGAACAATGTTCTGCTGGAAACCACCATCAAGCGGCGGACCGAGGAGCTTGCCGAACTCAACCGGCAGCTCAACTCGGAACTGGTGGCGCGCCGCGAGATGGAGGTGGCCCTGCTGGCCGCCAAGCAGGTGGCGGAAGAGGCCAGCCGCAGCAAGACCACCTTCCTGGCGGCCATCAGCCACGACCTGCAGCAGCCCTTGAACGCCGCGCGGCTGCTGCTGGGCGCCTTTACCCAGGAACGTCTGTCCAGTTCCGGCAAGGGGCTGCTTGACCGTATCGAGGGGGCGCTGGAAGCCGCCGAGGAAATGCTGGGCGACTTTCTCGACGTGGCCCGGCTGGAAGGCGGCGGCATCACCCCGCGCGTGACCGATGTCGACCTCGTGCCGTTGCTGACCCAACTGGAGGCGGAGTACGGCCCCCAGGCCAAGCGGCGGGGCCTCCGTCTGCGGGTGCGGCGATCGCCGGCGACGATCATGACCGACAGCCACCTGTTCCAGCGGATCTTGCGCAACCTCCTGGCCAATTCCATCCGCTATACCGAACGCGGCAGCATTCTGATCGGCTGCCGCTACCGGGCCGGCAAACTGCGGATCGAGGTCTGGGATACCGGCATCGGAATTCCGGCGGCGCAGATAGACGAGGTCTTCAAGCCGTTCCACCGGGCGAACGCCACGGGGGAATCAGGCTCCGGCCTGGGCCTGACCATCGCGCAGAACATGGCGGAGATGCTGGGGCATACCCTTTCCGTCAAATCGGTCGAGGGCAAGGGCACCGTCTTCAGCATCGACGTGGCGCGCGGCCAGCGCGCGGACAGTTCCCCCACCCCGCCGGCCGGATTCTCCATGCTGGCCGGCACGACCATCCTGATCATCGACGACGACCGGTCGTCCCGAGACGGCCTCGCCGCCGTCCTGCGCACCTGGGGGTGCGCCCCGCTTGCCGCCGCCAATGTCGCGGAGGCCGCGCTGCTGCGCTCGTCCCGCCCCAATCTGGCGATCATCGATTATCATCTTGGTGAAAATCTGACCGGCCTCGATGCCATCAATACCTTGTGGCCCAATCCCCGAGGCCGGCCGCCCGTCCTGATCGTATCCGCCAATTCGTCGCCATCGATCATCGATCATATCCGCAACTGCGGTTACGAATTTCTGGCCAAGCCCATCAATCCGGCCCGGCTGCGCCCGGCCGTCAGCTACCTCCTCAATCCGCCAAGGTGAACCGGCGCGGCCCGATGCTCTCGGCCGGTCAGGTAATCGTCCATGATGCCCGCCAGTTCCCGCGACTTTCTGCCGATGTCGCGGGCCTTGGCGTCGATGGAGACCAGTTCGGCGTCGTAGCGGACCAGACCGTTTTCGATACGGGTCATGATCTCGCCGATCTGCCCGGCGTTGCGGGCCAGTTGCCGGCTGTTGGCGGCGATTTCCTTGCAGTTCCGGTCGATCTCGGCAAAGGCGCGGTCAAGGCGGGCGATGGTCTCCTGCGCCCTGGTCCGGATGACGGCCATTCGGGTGGTGACGTGCATGGGGGCCTCCTGTCGTAAGGTGTCGCGGGGCATCAGGCGCAGCGCACGTTGGAGAGGAACGTCTCGACCTCGGCGTGGATGGCGGCGGCGTGGCGGGTCAGGCTTTCGGCCTCGCCGCGAACCCGGCCCGAGGCGCTGCCGGTCTGGCTGGCTTCCTCGGTCACGCCGTGGATGTGGCGGTTGACCTCCTCGGTGCCCCCGGCCGCCTGATTGGCGTTGCGGGCGATTTCCGAGGTGGCTGCGCTCTGCTGTTCCACCGCGGCGGCGATGGCGCTGCTGATTTCGTCCATGCGGCCGATGATCCCGGTGATCTCCTGCAGCGCTCCGGCGGTATGGGCACCGGCGCCTTGGACTTCGGACACATAGGTGGCGATTTCGCCGGTGGCCTTGGCGGTCTGCTGGGCCAGCTTCTTCACTTCGCTGGCGACCACGGCGAAGCCCTTGCCGCTGTCGCCGGCGCGGGCCGCCTCGACGGTGGCGTTCATGGCCAGCAGGCTGGTCTGGGCGGCGATGTCGGTGATCAGCCCCACCGCCTGACCGATGCGGTCGGTGCTGCTGGTCAGGCCGCCCACCAGGGAGTTGGTGCGCCGCGCCATCTCGACGGCTTGCCCGGCGATGCGGGTGGAATCGGCGACGCGGCGGCCGATCTCGGTGACCGAGGCGGACAGCTCCTCGGCGGCGGCGGCGACCGTCTGCACGTTGCAGGTGGCCTGGGTCGAGGCGGCGGCCACGGCGGCGGCCCGCTCGGAGGTCTTGGTGGCGATGCCGGCCATGGAGGTCGAGGTGCTGTCCAGCCGCCCCACCGCCTGGCCGAGGTCGCCGACCACCTTCAGGACATTGGCCTCGAACTGGCGGGCCGAATTCTCGATATTGCCGGCCCGGGCCAACTGGGCGAGGCGGGCGCGCTCCTGCTCGGTCGCCAGGGTCTCGGCACGGATCATGCCGTCGCGGAAGACCTCGACCGCGCCGGCCATGGCGCCGATCTCGTCCCGGCGCCCGATGCCGGGGATGGTGACCGCGTGGTCGCCGCCGGCCAGATGGGACATGGCGTCGGTCATGCCGGTGAGGGGAACCACCACGCCACGGGCCAGGACGACCGAGAACAGCATGCCGCCGGCCATGGCCGCCAGGGAGGCCAGGACCAGAGCCATGGTGAAGGTCGCGGCGCGCCGGTCGCTGTTCCGGCTGATTTCGGTGGCGGCGGCCTTCTGCAGGTTGCGGGCGGCGGCGGCCAGGGCGGCGAATTTCTCGCCGGTGGCCGGCATGTCGACCTCGACCACGCGGCGGCTGCTGGTGATGGTCGCGGCGGTCTGGCGCATGGCCTCGCGGAAGGCGGTGACGGCGGCCCGGGTCTCGACCAGCCCCTCGCGGTCGGCGGCACTGGTGGTGTGGGCATCAAGGCCGGCGGCCGTGGTGTCGAAGGCATTCAGAAGGCTCTCGCCCCGCTCGATGAAGGCGGGATCACCCATGGAGATGAAGCGGGAGACGTTGAGACGGGCCAGGGAGAGCTTCTCCTGGGCCACGGCGGCGTGGGCGACGAAGTCGACGCGGCCGGCGGCCAGGGCGTCGGCGAGGACCCGGCTCAGGGTCTGGGTGGCCTTTTCCGCCGAGCCCTGCTGCAGCTTGATGGACTCGTCGCGGCGCTGGCGGGCGGCGACCACCTGCTCGAACAGCCCGCGATAGCTGGTGGCCAGATCGCGCATCTCCATCAGGATGGCCCGGCGCTCGGCGTTGCGGTGGGTCGACACCGCCTCGTCCAGGCTGCTCACCAGGGAGGCCAGCAATTGGCCGGCCCGGTCGCGCATGCGGATGTCGCCGGAATTGGCGAAGCCCAGGACATTGCGCCGCGCCGCCGCGATGTCCCGGTCGATCTCGACGACGCGCTGGGCATTGGCCGAGATGCGGTTCACCTCGCCGAGGTCGGCCATCACGGTCTGGAGGGAGATGTATCCGAGGATCGCCAGGGCGGCGGCCAGGGCGCACAGCCCTCCCGCCAGGGAGTAGATGCGGGTCCGGATGGAGAAGCGGTCGAGCAGGGTGGGCTTGGTGGTCATGTCCTGAGACTCCCTTTGATGGGGGTGGTTGAACTCAGGATGCGGCAGGAGGCGGCTTTTACCATTCCGGCAGACGTATTCTCGCGGGTGACGGAGGTATGGCGGCGGCGAAGAAGCGCTAGACCTCCGTCTATCGACCGGGGCGGGCTTCGGCCAGAACCTGCGTGGTGGTCTCGGCCAGTTCCTGGCGGGTGAACGGCTTGGCCAGCACCGCCTGCGCGCCCAAGGCCCGCATGGCGTCGAAACGGCGATGCGACAGCCCGCCCAGTCCGCCGGTCATGGCGATCACCGGCAATCGGGGCTGCCGGTCCCGGATGGCGGCCAACAGCGACAGGCCGTCGCCGCCGGGCATGAAGACGTCGGTGACCACCAGATCGATGGTGCCGCTGTCCACGAGGTCGAGGCATTCGCGCCAATTGGCGGCGACCTCCACCCAGTGGCCTTGCCGTTCCAGCATGGTGGCCACCACCTCGCGATGAAGGGAATCGTCATCGGCGACGGCGATGCGGATCATGGCGCTCATCCTCAGGCCGCGCGTGCCGGGCGCCGCGGGGTGCGGCCGCTTAGGTAGTCGTCCATGATGGCGGCGAGGCGGCGGGATTTGTCGCCCAACTCGCCGATGCCGGTCTTGATGCCGGTCAGTTCGTGCTCGTAGCGCAACAGATTGGTCTCGATGCGCTTGACCGTGGCGTCCAGGGCGGCGGTGTTGTGGGCCAGCCTGCGGTTCTCTGCGGTGATGGAGCGATAGGCGGCGTCGATCTCGGTAAAAGAGCGCTTCATGGATTCAATGCTGCGGGCCAGGCTGTCCCGGCAGGTGAGCATGCGAGTGTCGACGGTCATGGCTGGCTCCCCAAAAGGCGTTCCCGGCGGATCGCTTTGCCAGGCAGGGGCAGCATGGGGCGAACCGGCGCCGTCCGCATTCCGGCAGACGTATTCCGGCGGGTGGCGAAGGTCTAGCGGGGTATAGGGTGGCAGCCTTACGCGGTGCCTTCGGGAACCAGGCCGCCGCGCACGGCGGTGACGGCGGCGTGGGAACGGTTCTTCACTCCCAGCTTTTGGAAGATACGGGTCAGGTGCAGCTTGATGGTGACTTCCTGCAGATCCAGGCGTCGGGCGATCTCCTTGTTGGAGGCGCCGGCGACGATCAGGGTCAGGACCTCCATCTCGCGCACGGTGAACTGGGACGGGTCCAGGCTCGGACCGCACGTGACGGCGGCCTTGGACGGCTGCGCCACGAATTCGGCCGGCACATAGGTGCCGCCCGCTTCCACCAGACTGATGGCGTGGATGAACACCCGGCTTTCCAGCGTTTTGGGCAGAAAGCCCTTGGCTCCCGCCGCGATGCAGGCGCGCACCGCGTCGTCGTCCGCCACCCCCGACATGACGACCACCGGGGTACCCTTGGCGGCGGTGATGGCGGCGGGAATGCCGTCGACGCCGTTCATGCCGGGCATGGAATAGTCGAGCATGACCAGATCCACCGTCTCCCGCTCGAGCAGGGCCAGCGTATCGTCCAGATTGCGGGCGGTATGAAACTGGCTGGCGGGAAAGGCCCGTTCCAATTGCCCCAGGACCGCTTCCAGATAGAGCGGATGATCGTCGGCGATGACGATTCGCATTGCGGCCCTCCCCCCATGCGAACTCAACTGGAAGTGTTCTACACCCTCCACTAGACGGAAGTCTAGCGAGCGCTGTACCGATGCCAGTCCGGCCTCGGCCATTAGTGCTCCGCTTTCAGGGGGTGTCGAGGGTAGATTCCTACGTATGGACGACGTGGATTCCCGCTTGCCCCGATCTCGCCGGTGGAGGTTTCCCTGGCAGGATGATTCCACGCCGGCCGCCCCGGCGGCCGGCGATTCACCGGTCGTGGCCGCCACCGACCTGCTGTGGAGCGTGGATGGCCGGGGTCGATTGACCATCCTGTCCGCTCCGACCGGAGTGAGGTTACCGCTGGCGTGGTGGCGGGCCGTCCATCTGGGGCGCCGCGACCGGCGGGAGCTGGCGGTCAGTCTGAGGGCCGGGCGGCCTTTTGCCGGGCTGCGGGCCCGCATTCGCCTGGGGCCGCTGACCGGGACATGCCTGGAGCTCTCTGGCCGATACCGCGATGGCGGCTGGAGTGGTGCCGCCCTGGTGCGGGACGATCCCTGGGGTGGCGATATCGCCGTCGATGGCCGGCATGGCGGTGATCTGGTCCAGGCCGTGCTCGATCAGGTGGCGGCGGCAATCCCCGCCGAGCACGTCTTCATCGCCCGGCGCGAGCGCGACGGCACCCTGGTGCCTGAATTCGTCGCCGCCAATCCGGCGGGCAGCGGCGATCTGGCCGGCTATCCCTATCGCAGTGCCGGTACCGCCTGCGGCGACGTGCTGGCCACCGGCCGCCCCCTGGTGGTCGCCGACCGTCTGGGCGACCGCTATCCTCCGCTCGGGCGGTTCCGTCGCCTGGGGATCACCGCCTATGCCGGCGCACCGCTGTTCGAGGGCCACGCCACCCCCTCGGCGGTGCTGGTCGCCCTGGGAACGAAGGCCTTCGACCATCCGCCCCGCATCGAGGCCATTCTGGCCGCCGCGATCCAGCGGATCGGGCCCGAGCTCCGCGTCGCCCTGGCGGAACGCCGCCTGTCGCATTCGGTGAAACGGCTGACCTCGCTGCTCGACAACATGCCGGGCGTGGCGTATCGCGCCCGCATGTCCCCCGACGGCCGCCGCCGCATGCTGTATGCCAGCCAGGGCGTCGAGCGGCTGATCGGGGTAAGCCCAGCCGAACTCTGCCGCTGGTCGTCGGATCGCCTGCTTGAATTGCGCCATCCCGACGACCGCGAGCGTTCCCTTGCCGACACCATCGCATCGCTTGGCCGCGACGGCACCGCCGAGTTGCGGTGGCGTCTGATTCGGCCGGACGGACGGGTGGTCTGGGTGCAGGCGAACGAGAGACTGGTCGAGCGCGACGGGGCCGATCTGGTCATCGAAGGGCTGATTCGCGACTGCGGTCCGGACATCGAGACGCAGGACGAGTTGACCCGCCGGGTCCGTGACTTGAAGACGGTGGTGGACTATGCCCCCGACTGGGAAAGCTGGCTGGACGAGACCGGACGCCTGCGCTGGATCAGCCCCGGCGTCGAGAAGGTCACGGGCTATACCGTGGCGGAATGCCAGCATTTTCCTGACTATCCGCGCTCCCTGGTCTGCGACGAGGACCAGGGCGTCTTCGACAACGCCGTGGCCGCCGCCCAGGCCGGTTCCATGGTGGCCGACGTGGACATCCGCATTCGCCGCCGCTGGGGCGAGGCCGGCTGGTGCTCGCTGTCCATCCAGCCGGTGACCGCCGACGGGCAGCCCGCCGGTCTGCGCCTGTGCATCCGCCGTATCGACCGGCGCAAGGCGGCCGAGCAGATGCTGCACCAGCGGGAAGAGGAAATCGCCCGGGTGCTGGCCGCCCTCGACCTGGTCCGCGAGGCGGTGGTCGTCAGCAATGCCGAGGGCCATGTCACCTACGCCAACGCCGCCGCCGCCCGTCTGCTCGGCTTCGAGGCCGCCGCCGCCCTGCGCGGGCGGCCCTGGCGGGAGCTGGGGCTGACCGGATCGTCGCGGGCTCCCTTCCTCGACATCATCGAATCCTCGCTGGCCAGCCGGGGGGCCTGGAGCGGCGAACTGGCGCTGAGCCGCGAAGAGGGCACCACCTTCCTCGACACCCGCTTCGCCCGCCTGCCCCAGGACGGCTTCATCGCGGTGCTGACCGATATCGGGGCGCGCAAGCTGGCCGACGAGCAACTGCGCGAGAACCAGGAGCGCTACCGCGCCCTGTTCGAAACGGCCGGCGACGCCATCTTCCTGATGGAAGGCGCCAGCATCATCGACTGCAATCCCCGGGCGGAGGCGGTGTTCGGCTATCCCCGCGGCGAGCTGCAAGGTCACGGGCTGCACGATTTCGCGCCACCCCGCCAGCCCGACGGCCGCGAGTCCCAGGTGGCGGCGGCGGGGTTGCTGTCCAAGGCGCTGAGCGGCAATCCCCAGGCCTATGAATGGCTGGGCCGCCACCGGGACGGCTCCCTGGTCAACCTGGACGTGACGCTGACCTGCGTGCCGCGCCGGGGACGGCCCTATCTGGTGGCGGTGGTACGCGACGTCACCGAGCGGCGGCGGCGGGAAGAGGAACAGCGCCACCTGGAGCAGCAACTGCAGCAGGCCCGCAAGCTGGAAGCCCTGGGCCAGCTGGCCGGCGGCGTGGCCCATGATTTCAACAACATCCTCGGCGCCATTCGCGGCTTTGCCGATCTTCTGGTGGACGAGGTGCCGGCGGGATCGCCGGGCGAGCGCTATGTGCGCCGCATCCTGACCGCCAGCGACCGGGCCAAGGGCGTGGTCCGCCAGATCCTGGCCTTCTCCCGCCGCAGCGAGGTGTCGCGCAGCAGCGTCGACCTGGGTCGGCTGGCGGAAGAGTGTCTGGGATTGCTGCGGGCCAGCATCCCGGCCACCACCGGTCTGGGCTTCAGCCTGGACGCCGGCGCGGCCGCCGCCGTGGTCGAGGGCGACCGCGACCAGCTCAGCCAGGTTATCCTCAATCTGGTGATCAATGCCAACGACGCCCTGGACGGGGCGCCGGGCGACATCCGCCTTGCCCTGGCTCCCGCCGGGGACATGCCGGAGCTTGGCCGTCTGGTCGGGCGGACCCGGCCCGAACTGGCCCTGGCCGTCGAGGTGGAGACCGCCGCCGACGGCGGCATCATTGCCGTGACCGGCAGCTTCGACCCCGACCGTCCCCACGTGGCGCTCAGCATCGCCGACAGCGGGCCGGGCATTCCCGAAGCGGTGATCGAGCACGCCTTCGACCCGTTCTTCACCACAAAATCGGCCCGCCAGGGCACCGGCCTGGGGCTGGCGGTGGTTCACAGCATCGTGCTGGCTCACCACGGGGCCATCGTGGTACGCAGCCATCCTGGGCGGGGTTGCCGCTTCGATATCGTTCTGCCCACCGGCCGGGGCGAGGCCGCCGCCGAGAGCGTCGCCACCGGGACCGGGATGGGGCTGCCACCGGGAACGCGGGTGCTGGTGGTCGACGACGATCTGGATTTCGGCGATATGATCCTCGCCATGCTCGAGCATCGCGGCATCGAGGCGGCGGTGGTGTCGTCACCGCTGGACGCCCTCGACGTTCTGCGCGAGCAGCCCGACGCCTGGGACGTCATGGTGACCGACCAGACCATGCCGGGGATGCGTGGCATCGATCTGGTGAAGGCGGTCAAGGCGATCCGGCCCAACCTTCCCTGCCTGATCTGCACCGGCTACCCCGAGGCCCTCGACGAAGGAACCCTGGCCGCCGCCGGTGTGTTCGCGCTGCTGCACAAGCCGGTGGACTTCCCCCATTACTTCGCCCTGCTGGGCCGGGCTCTGGCGGGGAGTTAGGCCGTTTCCGGCGACGGCAGGATTTCCCGGATCAGGGCGAACAGGGCGCCGACATCCAGCGGTTTGGCGAGATAGCGCACGCATCCCGCTTCGGTGGCCTGGCGAATGGTGCCGGCGGTGACGTCGGCGGACAGGGCGACCACCGGAATGGCGCTGGTTTCGGGGACCGCCTTGAGGCGGCGCAACGCCTCGATCCCGCTCAAACCCGGCAGGTTGATGTCCAGCAGGATCAGGTCCGGGCGGGCGACGGCGGCGATTTCCAGGCCGATCTCGGCGGTGGGGCTGGTCAGCAGGGTGAAGTCGGACAGCTCCGCCACCAGTTCCCGCATCAACTGCACGTTGGCGGGATTGTCCTCCACATAGAGAATGGTGCGGCCGCCTTCCGCCCTGGCGCCGATGGCGGCGAGCCCGCTGGTCTCGTGCCGGGCGGCCGAGGCCAGCAGGCCGGTGGCGGCGGGAATCTCGACCCAGAACGTGGTGCCCCGACCGCTGGCGGTCTCGAAGCCGATGCGCCCGCCCATGGCTTCGATCAGTTGCTTGGAAATGGTGAGGCCGATGCCGGTCCCCTCGATCTCGGTGGCTTCCGCCCCCAGGCGGTTGAAGGGCTGGAACAGCAGCACCTGCTTTTCCGGGGCGATGCCCGGCCCCTGGTCGGAGACCACGAAGCGGACGGTTTCCGCCGCTCCCGGTTCCATGGTCAGGGTCACCGTGCCGCCGGGGGCGCCGTACTTCACGGCGTTGGAGGTCAGGTTCAGCAGCACCTGCTTGAAGCGGGTATAGTCCGCCCGCAGATGGCTGGCCGTCGTTCCCGGGGTGCTGGCGTCGACGATGATGGCCTTGCCGGCGGCATAGGCGCGGGTCAGCTCGATCACCTCGTCGAACAGCGGCCGGGCCTCGACCTCCTCCACCGACAGGACCAGCTTGCCGGCCTCGATCCGGGCGAGGTCGAGCACCTCGTTGATCAGCTGCAGCAGATGCTGGCCGCCCTTGATGATGCACTGGGCCTGTCCGCGCTGCTTTTCCGTCAGCGGATTGGCCCGGCTGCCTTCCAGCAATTGCGCGAAGCCGAGGATGGCGTTGAGCGGCGTCCGCAGTTCGTGGCTCATGGAGGACAGGAAGTCGGACTTGGCCTGATTGGCGCTGTCGGCGGCTTCCTTGGCGCCCCGCAATTCCTGCTGATGGCGTTCCAGGTTGGACAGGGCGTTGCGCAGCGATTCCTCGGCGTATTGGCGCTCGTTGATTTCCTGCTGCAGGCTGGCGGTGCGCTCGCGGACCCTGGCCTCCAACTCGTCGCGGGCGGCGGTCAACTGCGCCTCGGCATGCTTGCGCTCGGTGACCTCGGCCGCCAGGGTGGCGTTGATGCGGGTCAGCTCCTCGCCCCGGCTTTGCAGTTCGGCATAGAGGATGCCGTTCTGCAGGAAGCCTGAGACTTCGTTGGCCAGCGTCTCCATGAAACCCAGCCGGCGGTTCAGGTCGCTGTCGGCGGACGCGGTGCCGAAGGCGAGAACGCCGAAAATCTGGTCGCCGCGCCCCAGCGGCAGGGCGGCCAGCGAGCCCAGGCCGGCTTCGGCGCAGCGCATCAGCCCGGCGTCGTATTCCTCGGCCAGCGCGCTGGAATAGACGGTCTCGCCGACGGTGAAGGCGCGGTGGCACAGGCAGCGGTCGGCCTCGGTGCAGATCGGCCGCTTGTCGGCGTCCGCGTCGCGCCAGCTTATGGCCCGCAACACCGGCTCGCCGTCGCCGTGGCGCAGGAACAGCATGGCCACGTCGGCACCCACCACCGGCAGGGTTTCCTGGACGGTGATCTCCACCAGATCGTCGAGGGCGACGGTGGCGCCCATGGTCTGGGCGAGGTGATGGAGAATGGCGATCTCGGCGGTGCGCTGGCGCTCCTGCGCCTCGGCCTTGCGCAGTTCGGTGACGTCGCGCAGGCTGATGACCGAAAGGCGCTCGTCGCCGTCGCCTGCCGCGAACAGGTTGGCCTCGGCCAGCAGCGGGCGGCCGTTGCCCCGATCGGTGGCGATATCCCTTCGTTCTCCCGCCGCGGCCAGCCCGTCGTCCAGCCCGGCCGCCAGACGCTTGCACAGCGGCGGCGGCAGCAGGGTGTCCTCCAGGCGATGGTTGATCACCTGGGCGGCCGGGACGGCCAGCATGTCCTCGGCGGCGGGATTGAACGCCACCACCGCGCGGTCGGTTCCCACCGCGACGAAGGCATCCATGGAGCCCTGGATGATGGCCCGCAGCTTGGCCTCGCTCTCCGCCAACTGGGCGCGGGAGCGGTCGAGACGGCGATAGGGCGCCCGCACCATGGCGACGAACAGCCCCTGGTACAGCAGGTAGAAGGCCACGACCTTGTAGCTGTGTCCCATGACGTTGAAGATGTCGGTGGTCCGCTGCCAGGCGGTGAAATACAGCTCGGACAGCACCATCACCCAGGCGGCACCCACCAGCCAGTAGCGGTTGGTCAGGCCACGGTTGCGCCACAGCAGGGGAATGGCCGCCGCCAGCATGGCGATGACGCTCCACTCGATGCCGATCTTGAAGGGGGTGAGGCCCTGGCCCCTGACGTAGGTGGCGGGCAGGGCGTCGAGATGGTAGAGGGCCGCCCATGCGACCACCCCTACCATGACCAGGATCATGCCCAGCAGCAGCGGCCGGGACCAGCGGCTGGCGAAGGGCCGCCAGGGCAGGATGGCGATGGTCAGCATCGTTCCGGCGGCCAGCAGCCGCGCCGCCAGCCAGAAGATCAGCCCCTTCTGCACGTCGCTGGGGGTGATGAAGTCGGGCATCCCGTCATAGGACAGGGTGTGAAGCATGTCGAACAGCGCGACGCCGAGGAAGGCGGCGGCCAGGATCGACAGGTTGCGGGGGCGCTCGCGGTCATGGGTATGCCATCCGACGGCGAAGACCAGCACCGCGACCACCGTCGAGAACCCTTCGGTGACCTGATGGAAGGCCAGGAAGACGTCGCGCTCGTCGAACAGATTGTGAAAGGGAATCAGGGGGGCGATGGCGAACAGCACGCTGAACCCCGCCGCGACCCAAAGGGCGACCCGCCCCTCGGCGGTGTCGCCATCGGTCTGCGACCGCTGCCTCGCGCCCCCGTCTTCCGGCATGGTCAACCCCTGCTGTCCCGTCCCCAGGACCGCATTCTACTTTGAAGCGGCGATTTCAGGAACAGCGTTGGTGCCGGTCGAGGTTGGGCCGTGGGGATGTCCTATCCGCGCAAGAACAGCCGGTAGGCGGGGTTATCCGTCTCGTCCTCGTGCGGGTAGCCCAGCGCCACGAGCCGCGCGTCGAACTTGGCGCGATCGCCCTGGGGAACCTGGACACCCACCAGGACGCGCCCGTAATCGGCGCCATGATTGCGGTAATGGAACAAGGTGATGTTCCAGTCGGTTCCGATGCCGTCGAGAAATCCAAGCAGCGCTCCGGGCCGTTCCGGAAATTCGCACCGCAGGATTATTTCGTCGTCGAGGGTGGGGGCGCGTCCGCCGACCATGTAGCGGACATGCAGCTTGGCGGTTTCATCGGCGCTGATATCGATCACGCCGTAGCTCAGGCGTTCAAGCTGCGCGACCAGTTCCGCCTTCTCGCGCGTCGCGTCGCCAAGCTTCAGGCCGACGAAAACATGGGCGTCGCTGCTGCCGGCGTAGCGGTAGTTGAATTCGGTGATCGCCCGATTGCCGAGCACCTGAATGAAGCGCCGGTAGCTGCCGGGCACCTCGGGAATGGTGACCGCCAGCAGGATTTCGCGCGCCTCGCCGACCTCGGCCCGCTCGGCCACATGGCGCAGGCGGTCGAAATTCATGTTGGCGCCGCTGCTGATGGCGATCAGCGAGCCCGAACGGCGGGGATTGGCCTGGGCATAGGCCTTCAGACCGGCCAGCGAAAGGGCGCCGGCCGGTTCGGCCAGGACCCGCACGTCCTCGAAGATGTCCTTGATCCCGGCGCAGATGGCGTCGGTGTCGGCGACCATGACGCCGTCGAGCAATTGCCGGCAAAGCCGGAAGGTCTCCTCGCCCGCCTGACGGACGGCGACGCCGTCGGCGAACAGGCCGACCCGATCGAGCACCACCCTCTCGTCGGCCTCCAGGGCGGCCTTCATCGAGGCGGCATCGGTCGGCTCGACGCCGATCACCTTGGTTTCCGGCCGCAGGAACTTGACGTAGGAGGCGATGCCGGCCGCCAGGCCGCCGCCGCCCACCGGCACGAAGATCGCCTCGATGGGATCGGGGTGCTGGTGAAGAATCTCGACGCCGACGGTCCCCTGGCCGGCGATCACGTCGGGATCGTCGTAGGGGTGGACGAAGATCAGGCCGCGTTCCCGCTCCAACTGCCGGGCATGGGCATGGGCCTCGTCGAATGTGTCGCCGTACAGGACGGCGTTGCCTCCCCAGTACCGCACGGCCTCGACCTTGATGGCCGGGGTCGTTACCGGCATCACGATGGTGGCCTCGATGCCCAGCCGGTTGGCGGACAGCGCCACGCCCTGGGCATGGTTGCCCGCCGATGCGCAGATCACGCCGGCGGCCCTCGCCTCGTCGGACAACTGGGCGATGCGGTTATGGGCCCCCCGGATCTTGAACGAGAAAATCGGCTGCAGATCCTCGCGCTTGAGAAAAACCGGGCCGTCCAGCCGGCGCGCCAGCCGGACCATGGGGTCCAGCGGCGTCTGAAGCGCCACGTCATAGACACGGGCATTCAGGATCTTGCGAACATAATCAATCACATGGCACCTGTCGCGATATCGGCCCGAGGGGCGGTGGGCGCCATTCTAGGACAGTTGGGCGGCTAAAGAACTATCGCCGCCGCTATCAGCGCCGCTTTTCGAAGAAGGCCCTGAGCATCTCCGCCGAGCGGCTTTCCTCCAGCCCGCCATAGACCTCGGGGCGGTGATGGCAGGTGGCATGGTCGAAGACCTTGGCGCCGTGCTCGACGCCACCGCCCTTGGGGTCGTAGGCGCCGAAATACAGCCGGCGGATGCGGGCCAGGGAGATGGCCGCCGCGCACATGGGGCAGGGTTCCAGGGTGACGTAGAGGTCGCAGCCCTCGAGCCGCTTGTCGCCGAGCGCCGCCGCCTGACGGATGGCCAGCATCTCGGCGTGGGCCGTGGGATCGCCCAGTTCCTCCACCCGGTTGCCGGCCGTGGCGATGACGGCGCCGTCCCTGACGATCACCGCGCCCACCGGCACCTCGCCGCGGGCGCTCGCCGCCTCGGCCTCGGCCAGGGCGAGGGCCATGAAGCCGGAGCCGGCCACTATCGCCTGGCCGCCACCAGATCGGTCTTGGCGATGCGGCGCAACGAAACCTCCAGCCGGGCGTCGGCCTTGGCGATCTCCATCAGGGCGTCGCGGGTGAAGTCGATATGGGCCTCGGCGGCGGCCTTGGCGGCGTCGGGGTCGCCGGCCATCACCGTCTGGTAGACGGCGCGGTGCTGCTCGAGCAGCAATTCGCGCACGCCCTGGCGCTGATAGAGCTTGGCGCGGTTGTAGAACACATCCTTGCGCAGCATATCCGACAGCGAGCGCATGATGTGCAGCATCACCAGATTGTGCGACGCCTCGTAGACCGCCAGATGGAAATCGGCGTCGGTCTCGGCCTCGTCGCTGGAATCGTCCTTCTGGTGGGCGATTTCCATCTTCTCGAAGCATTCGCGGATCAGGTCGCGGTCCACGTCGGTGCCGCGCAGCGCCGCGAAATAGGCGGCCGAGCCCTCGACGAAGCGGCGGAATTCCAGATAGTCGAAGGTGGTCTCGGGCCGCGACGCCAGGGCGGTGTACAGCGGCTCGGTGAAGCCCTCGCCCAGCATGGGGGCGACGAAGGTGGCGCCGCCGCGTCCCGATTTCAGCAGGCCGCGCTTTTCCAGCTTCTCCAGCGCCTCGCGCAGGGACGGGCGGGAGACGTCGAAGCGCTGGGCCAGCTCGCGTTCGGCCAGCAGGCGTTCTCCTGGCCGCAAACTCCCTTCAAGGATAAGCTGCTCCAGGTGGTCGGCGATGGTGTCGGCCAGCTTGGCCGGCCTGATCGGTTCCGTCATGTGCTGCCCTCTTTGTGCGGGCTTTGTCTACCCGCACCTTTCGCTCATGTAAAGCCGCCTCTGTCTGATGGTAAGCTCAAAGCTCCTGTTTACAACAGTGGTAAAAAGTTTTATCCACCGCCCCATCAACGATCAACATGGTGAGCCATGACATCCTCCGCCTCGGGCAAGCCCCCTTTTCGCAAGCTGCTGGTCGCCAATCGCGGCGAGATCGCCATCCGCATCTGCCGCGCCGCCACCGAACTGGGGCTGGGCACCGTGGCGGTGTATTCCACCGAGGATCGCTTCGCCCTGCATCGCTTCAAGGCGGATGAGAGCTATCTGATCGGCAAGGGAAGCGGGCCGATCGAGGCCTATCTGTCCATCGACGAGATGATCCGGGTGGGTCGTGAGGCCGGCTGCGACGCCGTGCATCCCGGCTACGGCTTCCTGTCCGAGAATCCGGATTTCGCCGATGCGGTGCGGGCGGCGGGCATGGCCTTCGTCGGCCCCTCGTCCGACGTCATGCGCCTGCTGGGCAATAAGGTGGCGGCGCGCGCCCTGGCGGAAAAGGCCGGGGTGCCGGTGATGCCGGCCACGGGGCCGCTGCCCGCCGATCTGGCCGAGAGCAAGCGGCTGGCGGCGGCGGTCGGCTACCCCCTGATGCTGAAGGCCAGCTGGGGCGGCGGCGGTCGCGGCATGCGGGTGATCGAGGCCGAGACCGAACTGGAGGAACTCCTGGCGGTGGCGCGGCGCGAAGCCAAGGCCGCCTTCGGCAACGACGAGGTCTACCTGGAAAAGCTGGTGCGCCGGGCGCGCCACGTGGAGGTGCAGATCCTGGGCGATTCCCAGGGCAATCTGGTGCATCTGTACGAGCGCGACTGCTCGGTGCAGCGCCGGAACCAGAAGGTGGTGGAACGCGCCCCCGCCCCTTATCTCGATGGCCGGAGCCGCCTGGAATTGTGCGAGACGGCCGTGCGGCTGGCCCGCGCCGCCGCCTACGAGAACGCAGGCACCGTCGAGTTCCTGATGGACATGGAGACGGGGTCTTTCTACTTCATCGAGGTCAACCCGCGTGTCCAGGTGGAGCATACGGTGACCGAGGTGGTCACCGGCATCGACATCGTCAAGGCGCAGATCCGCATCGCCGGCGGGGCGCCCATCGGCGGTCCGGGGTCCGACGTGCCCAGGCAGGCCGATATCCCGCTCAACGGCCATGCCATTCAATGCCGCATCACCACCGAGGACCCGGCCAACAACTTCATCCCCGATTACGGCCGCATCACCGCCTATCGCGGCGCCAACGGCTTCGGTATCCGCCTGGACGGCGGCACCGCCTTTTCCGGGGCGCTGATCACGCGGCATTACGATTCGCTGCTGGAGAAGGTCACCGCCTGGGCGCCGACGCCCGAGGAGGCCATCGCCCGCATGGATCGGGCGCTGCGCGAGTTCCGCATCCGTGGCGTCGCCACCAACCTGACCTTCCTGGAAGCGGTGATCGAGCATCCCAAGTTCGTGGGCTGCGCCTACACCACCCGTTTCATCGACGAGACGCCCGAGCTGTTCGCCCGTCAGGACCGCCGCGACCGCGCCACCAAGGTGCTGTCCTTCGTGGGCGACGTCATGGTCAACGGCAATCCGGAAGTGGCGGGCATGAAGCGCCCGGCCATCGGCCACCTGCCGGACCTGCCGCCCTTTTCCGCCACCGAGCCGCCCTCCGGGTCCAGGCAATTGCTGGACCGGCTGGGGGCCGGGGGACTGGCCCAGTGGATGCTTGAGCAGAAACGGGTTCTGGTCACCGACACCACCTTCCGCGACGCCCACCAGTCGCTGATCGCCACCCGCATGCGCTCGTACGACCTGCTGGCGGCGGCCCCGGCCTATGCCCGCCTGCTGCCCGGTCTGTTCTCGGCCGAATGCTGGGGCGGCGCCACCTTCGACGTGGCCATGCGCTTCCTCAAGGAAGACCCGTGGGAGCGTCTGCGCGCCTTCCGCGCCGCCATGCCCAATGTGCTGCTGCAGATGCTGCTGCGCTCGGCCAACGCGGTGGGCTACACCAATTACCCCGACAACGTGGTCCGGCATTTCGTCGCCCAGGCGGCGGAAAACGGGGTCGACCTGTTCCGCGTCTTCGACTCGCTCAACTGGGTCGACAACATGCACGTGGCCATCGACGCGGTGCGCGATTCGGGCAAGGTCTGCGAGGCGGCCATCTGCTACACCGGCGACATCTTCGACGCCGCCCGGCCCAAATACGACCTCAAATACTACGTGAGCATGGCCAAGGCCCTGGAAAAGGCCGGCGCCCACATCCTGGGCATCAAGGACATGGCCGGTCTGGCCCGTCCGCGCGCCATCGCCGCCCTGGTCAAGGCGCTGAAGCAGGAGGTGGGCCTGCCCATCCACTTCCACACCCACGACACCTCGGGCCTGTCGGCCGCCTCGGTGCTGGCGGCGGTGGATGCCGGGGTGGATGCGGTGGATGCCGCCATGGATTCCATGAGCGGCCTGACCAGCCAGCCGCCGCTGGGCTCCATCTGCGCGGCACTGGCCGGGCACGAGCGCGACCCCGGCCTCGACCAGGGGGCGCTCAACGCCCTGTCCCGCTACTGGGAAGGCGTGCGCGCCCTTTACGCCCCTTTCGAGGCCGACATCCGCTCGGGGACGGCCGAGGTCTACGGGCACGAGATGCCGGGCGGCCAGTACACCAATCTGCGCGCCCAGGCCCGCTCGCTCGGCGTCGAACAGCACTGGGACTGGGTGGCCAAGGCCTATGCCGACGTGAATGCCATGTTCGGCGACGTGGTCAAGGTCACCCCCACCAGCAAGGTGGTGGGCGACATGGCCCTGATGATGGTGACCAGCAACCTGACCCCCGACGACGTTCTGGACCCCGACAAGGAAATCGCCTTCCCCGAATCGGTGGTGTCGTTCTTCAAGGGCGACCTGGGCCAGCCGGCGGGCGGCTTCCCCGCCGCGCTGCAAAAGAAGGTGTTGGGCGGCGTCCAGCCCATTACCGTGCGTCCCGGCGCCGTCCTGCCGCCCGCCGACCTCGTCGCCGTGCGGGACGAGGCGGAGAAGAAGGCCGGCCGCAAGCTCTCCGAGGCGGAACTGGCCTCCTACCTGATGTATCCCAAGGTGTTCTCGGACTTCGCCGCCCATCAGCGGCAGTACGGCGATGTTTCGACCCTGCCCACCGAAGTGTTCTTCTGGGGCATGCAGCCCGGCCAGGAGATCGCCATTGACCTGGAGAAGGGCAAAAGCCTGATCGTCCGCTACCTCGCCACCGCCGAGCCCGAGGAGGACGGCAGCCGCAAGGTGTTCTTCGAGTTGAACGGCCAGCCGCGCACCGTCAAGGTCTTCGACCGCAAGGTGGCCCCGGCCCGCGTGGCGCGGCCCAAGGCGGAGGCCGGCAATGCCGACCATGTGGGCGCCCCCATGCCGGGTCTGGTGGTCAGCGTCGCGATCCATGCCGGGCAGACGGTGGAGAAGGGGGACCTGCTGGTTTCCATCGAGGCCATGAAGATGGAGACGGCGGTGCGTGCCGAGCGGGCGGGAACCATCGCCTCGGTGGCGGTCACTCCCGGCACCCAGGTGGAGGCCAAGGACCTGCTGGTGGTCCTGGAGGGTTAGCTTGACCTTGCCATGTCCCCACGGATGTGGCACTCCGGCTTCCGAGGGCGAATCCGTTGGGAGCGGGGGAGCGATTTGCGGGTGAGTGATCTGGACGGGGACGCGGAGCGGTCCTACCGGTTGACGGTTCGCGCCCTGGCGGGGCTGGCGGTGGTGCTGCTGGCCTATCCGCTGGCCCGCATCTTCTGGGATTTCGAGATCGACAATACCGAGGGCTGGAACGCGTTCCTTCAGGTGCGCGCCATCGCCGGATTGCCGCTCTACGACACCGGGTCACCCTATTTCTTCAACAACTACCCGCCGCTGTCGTTCTATCTGGTCGGCGCCCTGTCCAAGGTGGTGGGCGACGTCAATCTGGCCGGCCGACTGGTCTCCCTCGCGGCCATGATGGTCGTCTGCCTGGCGGTGCGCTCCGTCGTCCGCTCGGCGGGGGCGTCGCGGCTGGACGGATGGTTCGCCGCCGTCACCTGCGCCCTGTTCTTCGGCTGCCTGCTGGCCGATCATGTGGGCAAGAACAATCCGCAATTGCTGGCCCATGCCTTCGTGCTGAGCGGTCTGGCCGTGTATCTGAGGGGCGAGGCCGACGCCCGGCGCGCCGCCCTGGCCGCCCTGCTGTTCTCGGCCGGCGTGCTGGTCAAGCACAACCTGATCTGCCTGCCCCTGCTGGTGGCGGTGGACGTTCTGGTGCGCGGTCCGGCCCGTGTCCGGCTGGCTTATGTAGCGACCGGCATCGCCGTGGCGGCGGTCAGCGGCGGCTTGCTGTGGCTGCTGAGCGGTCCGGGGTTCTTCACCCAGTTGCTGGCGTCGCGCACCTGGGACATCACGCGGGCCTTCCTGTTCACCACCGAAATCCTCAGCCAGTTCCAGGCCCCCCTGGCGGTGGTCGGGCTGGGCCTGCTGGCGGCGCGGCGCACCCGGCCGGCCGGTTTGATCCTGGCCTATCTGGCCGTGGCCCTGGCCCTGGGCGCCGTGTTCTCCGGCGGGGCGGGGGTGGACGTCAACGTCTATTTTGACGCCTACATCGCCCTGGCCATCGGCGCCGGGCTGGTGCTGTACCTGGCTCCCTTCCCCATGGCGCGGCCGGTGATGGCGCTGGTCGTCAATGCCGGCGTGCTGTTCTACGCTCCGGCCGCCCTGGGGCGGTTCGGGGTGGAGATGCTGGGCGAGATGGCCGGCCGCGAGGCCATGTTCCACGATGACATCGCCTATCTGAAGGGGATCGAGGGCACGGCGCTGTGCCAATCGCATCTGTTGTGCCTGCGGGCCGGCAAGCCGGCTTTCTATGATCCCATCAACGCCCTGCAGGCCATGATCATGGGCCGGCTGCCCGCCGACACCCTGACCGGCATGCTGCGCCGTCACGAGATCGCCGTGGTGGAACTGATCGATCCGCCCAAGCATGCCGAGGACGACAATCCCGGCGCCCTGGTGCCGCCGCCCCGCTGGATGGATTTCCAGGACGAGGTGTTCACCGTGCTGCGCGAGGAATACGTGCTGGACCGGGTCAGCCTGTCGGGCCGCTTCTACCGCCCTAAAGGGGATACTTGACCCCGGTGAGGCAAAGCCCGGCCGACGGCGCGGTCGGGCCGCCCTTGGTGCGGTCGCGGGCCTCCAGCGCCTTGGCCATGTCGTCGGGGCTCCACTTGCCTTGGCCCACCAGCTTCAAGGTGCCGACCATGTTGCGCACCTGATGGTGCAGGAACGAGCGGGCCTCGGCGACGATGCGAATCTCCTCGCCCAGCCGCGTCACGTCCAGCACGTCCAGGGTCTTCATGGGGCTTTTCGCCTGGCATTCCGAGGCGCGGAAGGTGGTGAAGTCGTGATGGCCGAGCAGGCGCCTGGCGCCCTCGGCCATGGAATCGGCATCGAGCGCCACCGGCACCCACCAGGCTCGGCGCTGGTCGAGCGCCAGCGGCGCCCGCCGGTTGACGATGCGGTAAAGATAGGCCCGGCCGATGGCCGAGAAGCGGGCGTGAAAGTCGTCGCCCACCTTTTCGGCGGCGATTACCGCCACCGGCCTGGGCTTCATATGGTAGTTGAGCGCGTCGCGCACCGTGTCGGCGGGATAATCGCGGGCCAGGTCCACGTGGGCCACCTGACCGGTGGCGTGGACGCCGGTATCGGTCCGTCCCGCCGCGAAGACGGTGCAGGGGCCGCCGCAAAGCTTTTCCGCCGCCGTCTCCAGCACGCCCTGGACCGACAGGCCTTTGTCCTGGCGTTGCCAGCCGATGAAGGGGGAGCCGTCGTATTCGACGAGGAGGCGGTAGCGGGGCATCAGCCCAGCACCGTGCCCTTGGGAATGGAATGGCCGCGCAGCATTTCCGTGGCTGTCATGGCCGCCTTGCCGGCCCGCTGGACCTTGAGCGGCCGCAGGGCGAACTTGCCGCAGGCCACACTGAGCTGATCGTCGAGCACGGTTCCCGGCACGCCGGAACCGGGCATCACCGCCGCCTCGATGACCTTGATGCGTTCGCCCGCCATCTCGAACCACACGCCGGGCCAGGGATTGAGCGCGCGCACCTTGCGGTCCAGTTCCACCGCCGTCTGGCGCCAGTCCAGCAGCCCTTCCTCCTTGGCCAGCTTGTGGGCGTAGGTCACGCCCTCGGCCGGCTGGGGCGTGGCGGGCAGGGGGTCTTCGTCCTCCAGCTTGCCCAGGGCCTCGACGATCATGCGCGCCCCCATGGCGGCCAGCATGTCGTGCAGCCAGGAAGCGGTGGCGTCGGGCAGCAGCAGGATGCTCTCCTTCAGCAGCATGGCCCCGGTATCCAGCCCGGCATCCATCTGCATGATGGTGACGCCCGTCTCGGGGTCGCCGGCCAGGATGGCCCGCTGGATGGGAGCCGCGCCGCGCCAGCGCGGCAGCAGCGAGGCATGGACGTTGAGGCAGCCGAGGCGCGGCGCGTCCAGCACCGCCTGGGGCAGGATCAGGCCGTAGGCGGCGACCACCGCCACGTCGGCGTCCAGCGCGGCGAACTCGGCCTGGGCCTCGGGCGATTTCAGGCTTTTCGGGGTGCGGACCGGGATGCCCCGCTGATGGGCGAACGCATGGACGGGAGTCAGCTGCTCCTTGTGGCCGCGCCCGGCGGGCCGCGGCGGCTGGGAGTAGACGCAGACCACCTGATGCCCGGCCTCGACCAGCGAGTCCAGGATGGGGACCGAGAAGTCGGGCGTCCCCATGAACACCAGTTTCATTCCGCGTCCTTCCGGGCCTTGAGCAGCTTGCGCAGGATCATGTTGCGCTTCAAGGACGACAGGTGGTCGATGAACAAGATGCCGTCCAGATGGTCCATCTCGTGCTGGACCACGGTGGCCAGCAGGCCATCGGCGTGGATTTCCTGTTTGGCGCCGTTCTCGTCGAGATAGCGGACCTTGATCTCCTTGGGGCGCACCACGTTGGAGTAGTGCTCGGGCACCGACAGGCAGCCCTCCTCGTAGGTGTTGTCCTCGTCCGACGCCCAGACGATCTCGGGATTGATCATGCTGATGGGGTCGCGGTCCTCTTCCTTGCGGCCGATATCCATGACGATCACCCGCTCCAGCACGCCGACCTGGGGAGCGGCCAGCCCGATGCCCGGCGCGTGGTACATGGTGTCCAGCATGTCGGCCAGCAGGGCGCGGATGCGATCATCCACGGCGGCGACGGGCTTGGACTTGGACTTCAGCACCGGATCGGGCGCGGTCAGAATGGGCAGCAAGGCCATGATGAAACCTTCGACGATATCTCTCCCGTCCGACATAGGCCCGGTCGCGGGCGAGGTCAAGCACGCTTCCCCACGAGCGTCTTCCGGCGTAGAAGGAAACCATGACCGATACCGCACCCCGCCCCCGTTTCCGCCTGTTCGTCGAGGCGCCGCTTGCCGCCGGAACCGCCGTGGTGCTGAACCGCGATCAGACCCATTACCTCACCTCGGTGATGCGGGCCGACATCGGTGAAATGGTCCTGCTGTTCAACGGAACCGACGGCGAGTGGCTGGCCCGCATCGCCGCGTTGGCCAAGGCCGGGGCGGCCCTGGTGCCGGAGCGGCAAACTCGGCCCCAGGCGTCCGAGCCCGACCTTTGGCTGCTGGCCGCGCCCTTGAAGAAGGACCGCACCGATCTGGTGGTGGAAAAGGCGGCCGAGCTGGGCGTCTCGCGCCTCTGGCCGGTGTTCACCCGGCGCACTAATGCCGGGCGGGTCAATACCGACCGACTGCGCGCCCATCTGATGGAAGCCGCCGAGCAGTGCGAGCGCCTGACCGTGCCCCAACTGGCCGAGCCCGCCGCCCTGGACAAGGTGCTGGCCGAGTGGCCGGCCGAGCGGGTGCTGCTGTTCCTCGACGAAGGCGGCGGCGGGCCGCCGCTGGCCGAGGTGCTGAACGGATTGCCGCCCGGCCCCCTCGCCCTGCTGGTCGGGCCGGAAGGCGGTTTCGACGCGGAGGAACGCCGGCTGATCGCCGCCAAGCCCTTCGCCCGCGCCGTGGGCCTGGGGCCGCGCATCCTCAGGGCTGAAACTGCCGCCATCGCCGCCCTGGCGGTGGTGCAGGCGTTGAAGGGCGATTGGCGAAGCCCGCCTAGCCGTGCCCCGGAAACGTCCAATTCGATGAAACCACCTTAAAACAGGCTGCGAAACAACCCTTCCCTCTGACGATAGGTCGTGATTCGATTCCCCTGAGGTATTCAGGGGGCGCGCGATGCGTGGTGGCGATGATCGGACGGAAGGGTTGTTCTCGTATGTGAGTTGCGAGGCCGGGGTGCTCTGGAATCATTTCCTGCGGCCGATCCGGGCGATCTGCGACGAGGCTCTGGAGGTATTGTCTGCGGACTTCGATCCGCTCCGAGCGCCAGTTGATGGAGCAGATGGGCTACAACCTGCTGTTCCGCAGGTTCGTCGGCCCGGCGATGGATGCCGCCGTGTGGGACGTAACGGTGTTCACCAAAAAGCCGCGAGCGGCTGTTGGCGGGCGATGTGGCGGCCAAGTTCCTGGCGGCGGTGGTGGGGCAGGCGCAGGGCCGCGATCTGCCGTCGGACGAGCATTTCTCGGTGGACGGCACGCTGGTCGACGCCTGGGTCTCGGTGAAGAGCCTCAGGCCCAAGGAGGGGGACAACGATCCGCCGGGACCGGGCCGCAACTCGGAGCGCGATTTTCGTGGCGAGAAGCGCTCGAACCGGGCCCGCGCCTCGACCACTGATCCGCAGGCTAAGCTGTACCGCAAGGCCAACGGCCAATCCTCGCGCCTAGGTGGCCTGCTGCCGGTTCGGTGGACGGATTGTTTAGCTTATGACACCTTCATTTCGTACTCCATGGGGCTGAGATATCCCAGGGTGGAATGCCGCCGTTTGGGGTTATAGAAACGCTCGATGTAGTCGAAGACATCGGCCCTGGCGTGATCGCGGGTGCGGTAGACCTTCCTGGCGGTCCGTTCGGTCTTGAGCGACGAGAAGAAGCTTTCCATGGCGGCATTGTCCCAGACGTTACCGGCGCGGCTCATGGAGCATTGAATGCCCTGATCGGCCAGCAGGCGCTGGAACTGGTCGCTGGTATACTGGCTGCCGCGATCGGAGTGGTGAAGCACTGCGTCGGGCCTGCCGCGCCGCCACACCGCCATCATCAGAGCATCGACCACCAGTTGGGAGGTCATGGCGGCGTTCATGGACCAGCCCACGACGCGGCGCGAGAACAGGTCGATCACCGCCGCCACGTACAGCCAGCCCTCTGCCGTCCAGATATAGGTGACGTCGGCCACCCATTTGCGATTGGGAGCATCGGCGCTGAATTGCCGACCCAACACATTGCATGCAATGGCCGCGGACTTGCGCTCGCCGCCATCCTTGGGCAAACCGCGCCGGCGCGGACGGGCCCGCAGGGCATTTTGCCGCATCAGCCACTCGACCCGATGCAGGCCACAGGCAAAGCCGTCGGCCAAGACATCGCGCCATACCCGGCGTGCGCCATAGGTGCGGTCACTGGATAGAAAGCTCGCCAAGGCCGAGGCGGAAATCTCGGTATCTTGCCGGGACCGCCGGCTGGGCGGACTCCGACGAAGGCGACGAGGTCACCGGCTCGGGATCGGCAGAACTCGCCGACGATGGCACCCTGGAAATCCAACTGTCCTTCGACAACGGCGACGACGCCGTCCTCACCGCCCCCCGCGAGTAACTTCTTCAACAGCCTGCTAGGCCGTAGACTCATTACGCGGCGCACCAGATGCGCAGGGCGACGAGTTTAACGGCGGCGAGGAAATTCCGGGGGTCTTTGTCATAGCGGGTGGCGATCCCCCGGAACTGCTTGATCCTGTTGAAGAAGCGTTCGACCAGATTGCGCTGGCGATAGACCCAGGCGGAAAAGGCGAAGGCGTCCTTGCGGTTGGACCTGACCGGGATGTTGGCCCAGGTCTTGTTCTTCTCGGCCAAGGCTCGGATGGCGTTGCTGTCATAACCCTTGTCGGCCAGCAGGGTGGAGCCATCGCTCAAGGCTCCATCAAGCAATGCCTCTGCCTCGACGCTGTCGTGGACTTGGCCTGCGGTCAGACGCAAGGTGACGGGACGACCTTCCGCATCGACGAGCGCGTGGATCTTGCTGGTGAGGCCCCCACGGGAACGTCCCATGCCGCCATTGTCGAGAGCCCCTTTTTTCCCGTGCCCCCGTGCTGGTGAACGCGGACACAGGTCGAGTCGATCATGATGATGTCACCATCGTAAGCCTTGGAGATTTCCTCCAGAAGCTGGTCCCAGACGCCCGCCTTGCGCCAACGGACGAACCGGTTGTAGCAGGTGGTCGATGGGCCGTAGCGCTCGGGAACCTCGGCCCAAGGCGAACCCGTGCGGAAGCGCCACAGGATGCCGTTCAGGACCCGATGGTCATCAACACGGGGCACGCCTCGGGGCTTGTTCGGCAGCAAGGGCTCAATGATCGACCATTCGTGATCCGTCAACTCGTACCGTCGCCGCGCCATCAACGCCCTCCATGCCAGGAGGAATCGTTGAATCACGGCGCGGCACGAGAGGGAAGCCTGTTTATGAGTTTACGGCCTAGTCCTGGCATTTGATGGCGCACTCTATTCGGCAGAATGGAGGGAAGCACTATGGGCCAGGTTCTACACGGGTGTGCCACAACGACAGAGGCAATCCGTCGAGCAATACAGGATAGTCAAGAGAGCCTGAGAACCCTTGCCAAGCGGTACGGGATCAACCCGAAGACCGTTGCCAAGTGGAAGAAGCGCCCATCGGTCAGCGATCTGCCGATGGGACCAAAGGAGGCGAAATCGACGGTTCTGACCGTTGAAGAGGAGGCCATCATCGTGGCCTTCCGCCGTCACACGCTGCTGCCGCTGGACGATTGCCTGTGCGCCTTGCAGGCGACGATCCCGCACCTGACACGCTCTGCCTTGCATCGTTGCTTGCAGCGCCACGGGATCAGCCGTCTGCCGGAAACGGAGGGCGACAAGCCCGCCAAGAAGCGGTTCAAAAGCTATCCCATCGGCTATTTCCACATCGACATTGCCGAGGTACGGACCGCTGAAGGCAAGCTCTACCTTTATGTCGCCATCGACCGCACCAGCAAATTCGCCTTTGTACGGTCGGCCCGCAAAACAGGCCGCACCTCTGCCTCCGCCTTCCTGGAGGCCCTTATCGAGGCTGTCCCCTATAAGATCCACACGGTGTTGACCGATAACGGCATCCAGTTCACCTTTTCGCCCCGCTACGCCGACGGTCCCACCGCACGGTACGTGACCCACATGTTCGACATGCGCTGCCAAGAGCACGGTATCGACCACCGGCTGACCAAGATCAAGCATCCGTGGACCAACGGGCAGGTGGAGCGTATGAACCGCACCATCAAGGAAGCCACCGTCAAACGATACCACTACGACAGCCTTCAGGAGTTCGAGGCGCACCTTGAAAACTTCGTCAGCGCCTACAATTTCGGGCGGCGCCTCAAAACCCTCAAGGGCCTCACCCCCTACGAATACATCTGCAAAATCTGGACAACCGAGCCTGAACGCTTCAAGCTCGATCCGATCCATCAAATGCCGGGACTAAACACCTAAACACCTAGGGCATCGGGCGCCAAATCCGGCGCACGGTGCGACCAGCCGCCGTCGAGGCGGCGGCCTAAGCCCGCGAAGGTGCGCGCTTAGGCAGAGGCGCCCTTGCTATTCCGGCCATGTCACCACGTGATAGTCGAGCAGGTCGGCGCGGGACTCGGCGATGACCTTGCCGCGTACCGAGATGCCGGCCCGGTGCACCGTCTCCGGGTCGCCCGAGACCAGCGGATGCCACCACTGCAGCACCTTGCCCTCGGACAGCACCCGGTAGGCGCAGGTGGACGGCAGCCATTTGAGGGTGGGCAGCACCACCGGGCTCAGTTCGACGCAGTCCGGCACCGAATCCCAGCGCTTCGCATAGCTCTTGCACCCGCAGGTGTGCAGGTTGAGCAGCCGACAGGCCACGTTGGTGTAGTGGATCTCGCCGGTGTCGGCGTCTTCCAGCTTGTGCAGGCAGCAGCGGCCGCAGCCGTCGCACAGGGATTCCCACTGCTCGCGCGTCATGGCCGACAGCGGCGTGGTCCGCCAGAACGGCGGACCTTCCGCGTCCTTATCAGCCCTGGTCGTGTTGGCGGATGAATTCGCGGACATTGGGGTAGACCTCTTCACGCCAGCGGCGGCCGTTGAAGACGCCATAATGGCCCACCTTGGGCTGCAAGTGGTAGCGCTGCTTCTCGGGAGCCAGATTGACGCACAGATCGTGGGCCGCCTTGGTCTGGCCGACGCCGGTGATGTCGTCCTTCTCGCCCTCGATGGTCATCAGGGCGGTGTGGCGGATGGCGCCGGGATCGACCTTGCGGCCACGCGACACCATGATGCCGCGCGGCAGGTGATGCT
This sequence comes from Magnetospirillum sp. 15-1, assembly GCF_900184795.1. NCBI lineage: Bacteria > Pseudomonadati > Pseudomonadota > Alphaproteobacteria > Rhodospirillales > Rhodospirillaceae > Magnetospirillum > Magnetospirillum sp. 15-1. The sequence goes on from NZ_FXXN01000022.1 coordinate 287,905, forward strand.
CCTGGAACACCTTGCGGATGGTTTCCAGGTAGTAGTCGGCCGGCAGGTCCATCACCGACAGGTACTCGTCGTAGAACTCACGGTGCTGGGAGGCGGAATCGCCGTCGCCCTTGACCATGTTCTGGAACAGCTTGACGTGCTCGCCCACGTGGCGCTCCAGGTTCATGCTCATGAAGCCGTGCAGTTGCAGGAAACCGGGATAGACCTTGCGGCCGTGGCCGGCATAGGTCATGGGCACCGAGTGGATCACCGTGCGCTCGAACCACGAATGGGGCTTGTGGGTGGCGACGTCGTTGACCTTGGTGGGGTTGATGCGGGTGTCGATGGGACCGCCCATCATCAGCATGGAGCGCGGCTGGTTGGGATTATTCTGGGCGGCCATCAGCGACACCGCCGCCAGCATGGGCACCGACGGCTGGCACACCGCCATGATGTGGGTGTCGGGGCCGAGGAACTCGATGAATTCGACCAGCAGGTCGATGTAGTCGTCCAGGGAGAAGTCGCCCCGGGCCAGCGGAACGTCGCGGGCATCAAGCCAGTCGGTGATGTAGACGTCATGCTCGTGCAGCATGGTCTCGACCGTGCCGCGCAGCAGAGTGGCGAAGTGCCCGGACATGGGAGCCAGCAACAGAACCTTGGGGTCCTTGCGCCCTTCGACGCTGCGCTTGAAATGCAGCAGGTTGCAGAACGGGGTGTGATGAACCACCTGCTCGACCACATTCACCGTCTCGCCGTCCACCGTGGTGGTGGGCAGGTTGAAGGGCGGCTTGGGATAACGCCGCGTGGTGCGCTCCACCAGTTCCGCCGTCGCCGCCACCGTGCGGCCGAACCTGGTATAGGCCATGGGCACCCAGGGGTGGCTGTACATGGTCTGCATGGCCTCGGCCAGCATGCGCATGGGGGCGAAAGCGTGGTGCTGCATTTCGTGCAGATGATAGAGCATGTCCGTCGACCCCAGGCTGATTGGAACGGTGGCGTGGATTTTTGTTACAGGCTGATGACAATTCCCGCAACAAAATTATTCGGCACCATAGTGCAGAATACGCATTGACCCGGGTTTCATTTCATGCTGCGTCGCAGCAAGTTCAAGGGGTGGCGCCATCGATGAGATGGACGAACGAGCCCATCACCCGGCCTTCCGTCAGCCCGGCGGACCCCAGCGGCGTCCCCGGAGCGTCGGCGATGGCGAACAGCGGCAGGCCTTCCTCCGCCAGGATGGACGCATAGTGGAATTCATGGCCGCGAAAGGTCGCTCCCGCCCGGCCCAACGCCCCGTCGGCGGAAAGCCGCGCACGGCGGTAGCCCAGATGCAGCTTCCGCCTGGCGAACGAGGTTTCCAACCCCAATAGCCCGGCCATGGCGTGGCGGACACCCTGGGCATCCTCCATGCCCCGGCCCAGCACCATGTAGCCGCCGCACTCGCCGTACAGCACGGCGCCGCGCGCCGCCGCCCGGCGAAGGCCGCCCAGGAACCCGGCATTGCCCGCCAGGAGGCCGGCATGCAGCTCGGGATAGCCGCCCGGCAGGTAGACGGCATCGGCGGATTGATCCGGCCCCTGGTCGGCCAGGGGGGAGAAGAACGACAACTCCGCCCCGGCACCCCGCCAGCCCTCCAGCAGCGCGGGATAGGCGAAGGCGAAGGCGGTATCGCGCGCCACGGCGATGTGGTTGCCCAGGGGCGCGATCACGGACGCCGAGCCCTTGGCGGCAAGACGCGAGGGCTCGGCCAGGGCGATCAGGGCCTCGACATCCAGGTGCTCGGCCACCAGGGCGGCTGCGCCGTCGAGGAAGGCCTGGAGGTCGGCGCGCTCGGCGGCCTGGACCAGCCCCAGATGGCGGGACGGCGTTTCCAGTCCCGGAGAGGGCGGCAGGAAGCCCAGCAGGCGCACGTCCGGGCAGGCGATGGAACAGGCGGCGGCGATGGCCGCCTTGTGTTTTTCCCCCACCACCCGGTTGAAGATGACGCCCCGGATGCGCACCTCGGGCCTGAGATTGGCGAAGCCGGCCAGTACCGCCGCCGCCGAGCCGGTCATGCCGCGCCCGTCGACGACCAGCACCACCGGCCATCCGGTGGCGGCGGCCAGGTCGGCGGTGCTGCCGTCGGCCTGGCCGGCCGGCACGAAGGCGCCGTCGAACAGGCCCATCACCCCTTCGCAGACCAGCAGGTCGGCGCCGTCCGCCGCCTTGGCCGCCAGGGCGTCCAGGGTAATGGGGCGCATGGCCCAGGAATCCAGGTTGTAGCAGGGCCGCCCCGAGGCGCTCGCATGGAAGGCGGGATCGATGTAGTCCGGCCCCACCTTGGCCGAGCCCACCGCCACGCCGCGCCGGGCCAGCAAGCGCAGCAGGCCCAGCGTCAGGGTGGTCTTGCCGCTGCCCGAGGCGGGCGCGGCGATGATGAGGCCCTTGGCGTCAGCCCCCCTTGTCCTAGCCAATGTGCTTCTTCAGCCCCGCCGCCAGATCGTCGGCGGAAATGCCGTGGGTGAAGTGGGCGACGAACTTGCCGTCGGGACCCATCAGGTAAAGGATGGCCGAGTGGTCGACGGTATAGTGCTCGGGCCGGTCGCCCTTGACCTTGGCGGCATAGACCTTGAACTCCTTGGCCACCTTGGCCACTTCCTCCGGCGTGCCGGTCAGGCCGACGATATCGGGGGAAAAGGCGCCGACGTATTCCTTCATCACCGCCACGCTGTCGCGCTCGGGATCGATGGTGATGAAGATGGGCACCACCTTCCTGGCATAGCTGGGTCCCAGCTTCTCCAGGGTCGCCGTCACCGTCGACAGGGTGGTCGGGCAGACGTCGGGGCAGAAGGTGTAGCCGAAGAAGATCAGCATATAGCGATTGCGGAAATCGCGGTCGCTGACCTGCTTGCCGTTATGGTCGGTCAGTTGGAAGGGGCCGCCAATGGCGGGAATGGACTTGGCGCCCTCGGAACTCTGGCCGCTCCAGATCACCAGGCGGACACCGACCACCACCAGGGCGACGACGATCACCGCCATCAGGGCCAGCAGGCTGCGTGAAAACTTCATCCAGGCCTCTCCACATTCACGAGGCGAGCAATTGCCAGGCCATGAGGCCCAACATTCCCGCGTTCAGAACCAACAAGGCGGGTGCCGCCCGCAACAGCGGAGCCCGCCAATGGGATACCGCCGCCTGCCCCACCGCCGCCACCAGCACCAGCATGGGCACCGTTCCGGCCCAGAAGGCCAGCATGCCGAAGGCACCGGCCACCGGATTGCCGCCCGCCGCCGCCGCCGCCAGGGCGGCGTAAAGCAGGCCGCAGGGAATAAACCCCAGCATCACCCCGAGCATCCAGCCGCGCAGCCCGAAGGGGCGCGCGAACAACGGCCCGGCCATACGCCCCACCGCGCGCGACCAGCGACTTTCGCCGCCGGCTCCGCCCAGCGCCTTGATCCCGGGCAAGGCCATGCCCAGCAGCAGCAGCGCCGCCATGCCCAGCAGCACGGCGGCCAGCAGGCGGAACGATCCCGCCCCGCCCAGGATGCCACCGAACCCCGCCGCCACGGCGCCCAGCGCCCCGTAGGTGGTGGCGCGGCCCAGATGATAGGGCAGCAGGGCCGCCCCCGCCAGCCGCCGCATCTCGGTCATGCGTTCCAGGGGGATGGCCTCCAGCCTTGCGGCCACCTGGGACAGCGCGAAGGGGCCGCACATGCCGACGCAATGGGTCAGGCTGCCCACCAGCCCGGTGACGAACAGGCCGAGAATCAGGTTCTCGCGGCCGTCGATGCCGACGCGGCAGATGCCGATACCGGCATGGGCCAGATCGGTCAGCACCTCGATCACGGCGCCCACCAATCCAGCCGGCGGCGTAACTCGACGACCGGCCCGACCACCAGCAGGGCCGGTGGCTTCAGCCCGGCCCGCTCCACCGCCCCCGCCGCCTCGGCCAGGGTGGTTTCCAGCACGCTCTGGCGCGGCGTGGCGGCATTGCAGATTACGGCCACCGCCTCGTCCGCCCTGCGGCCCGCCGCCATCAGACGGGCGGTCAGGCGGTCCAGATGCTTCAGCCCCATGTAGAACACCAGGACGGGAGCGCCGCGCGCCAGGCAATCCCAGTCGAATTCATCGGGAATGTCGCCGTCGGGGCCGTGGCCGGTGACGAAGGCCACCGCCGAATTGGTCTCCTTGGCGGTCACCGGGATACCGGCATAGGCCAGCCCGCCGATCCCCGCCGTGATGCCCGGCACGATGCGGAAGGGAATGCCGGCCGCCACCAGGGCCAGGGCTTCCTCCGGCCCGCGCCCGAAGACGAAGGGATCGCCGCCCTTGAGGCGCAACACCTTCTTGCCGGCCCGCGCCAGTTCGATCAGCCGCGCGGTGATGTCCGCCTGCCGCGCCGAGGCTTCGCCGCCCCGCTTGCCCATGGATTCGACCGTGGCCGAGGACGGGATCAGGGCGAGGATGCGCCGATCCACCAGGGCGTCGTGGACGACCACGTCGGCGCTGCGCAACGCATGCAGCGCCAGCAGGGTCAGCAGGCCGGGATCGCCGGGGCCGGCACCGGCCAGCCAGACCGAACCGGAAGCGAAATCGGGAAGATCGAAAGGCAGATCGAGCATGGTGGCCCGTACTATAAGGGCATGCGGCCCGGGAGTCTCACTCCTTGCCGGGACGCAAGACGTGGGTATGGTCCTCGGCATAGAGGCGGGAATCGGTGAACTCGGCACCGCCCAGCACACGGCCCACCAGGATCAGGGCGGTGCGGGTCAGCCCCGCCGCCTTCACCTTGTCGCGGATGTCGGCCAGGGTTCCCCGGATGAAGCTCTGGTCGGGCCAACCCACCCGGAAGGCCACCACCACCGGGCAATCGGCACCGTAGAGCGGCGACAATTCCTTGACCACATGGGCCAGGTTGCTCACCGACAGATGGATGGCCAGCGTCGCGCCGCTGCGACCCAGCGTCGCCAGATCCTCGTTGTTGGGCATGGCCGACGAGCGCACAGAGGTCCGGGTCAGGATCACCGTCTGGCTGACGTCGGGCAGGGTCAACTCGGTGGCGAGCGCGGCCGCCGCCGCCGCGAAGGCGGGAACGCCGGGGGTCACGTCATAGGGAATGCCCAAGGCGTCCAGGCGGCGCATCTGCTCGGCGATGGCGCCATAGATGGAGGGATCGCCGGAATGGACGCGGGCCACGTCGTGACCCTTGGCGTGAGCCGCCTCCATCTCGGCGATGATCTCGTCCAGATTGAGCGGCGCGGTGTCGACCACCTGGGCCGAGGGCGTGGCCTCGGCGACGATCTCGGGCGGCACCAGCGAACCGGCATACAGCACCACCGGGCAGCGGCGGATCAGATTCAGCCCCCGGACCGTGATGAGGTCGGGAGCGCCGGGGCCGGCGCCGATGAAATGGACGGTCATGGAGTACCTCTAAAAATCGTCATGGCCGGGCTTGACCCGGCCATCCATGGACCCCCGGGCCAGGCCCGGGGGTGACGATGAAGAATGGCAGGTTTCAATCTCAGCCGCAGCCGCCGACGCCACCGGCGCCACAGCCGCAGCCGGTGCCGCGCACCTGATCGGGCTGGACGTGCAGGGCGGCCACGCCGGGCAGCTCCTTGCCTTCCAGCCATTCCAGGAAGGCGCCGCCGGCGGTGGAGATGTAGGAGAACTTATCCTCCACCCCCGCCTTGGCCAGGGCCGAGACGGTATCGCCGCCGCCGCCCACGGTCAGCAGCTTGCCCTTGGCGGTAAGAGCCGCCGCCGCCTGGGCCACGGCATTGGTGGCCTTGTCGAAGGGGGCGATCTCGAAGGCGCCCAGCGGGCCGTTCCACACCAGGGTCTTGCAGCTTTCCAGCAGCTTGACCACCGTCTCGGCCGAAGCCGGGCCGGCGTCGAGGATCATCTTGTCCTCGGGGACGGCATCCACGCTCACCACGGAATTGGCGGCGTTCTCGGCGAACTCGCCGGCCACCACCGCGTCGGTGGGCAGCACGATGCGGCACTTGGCGGCCTCGGCCTTCTTGATGATCTCGCGGGCGGTGTCGGCCAGATCCTTCTCGCACAGCGACTTGCCCACCGCCTTGCCCTGGGCGAACAGGAAGGTGTTGGCCATGCCGCCGCCGATGATCAGGTAGTCCACCTTGGAAACCAGATTGCCCAGCAGGTCCAGCTTGGTCGAAACCTTGGCGCCGCCGACGATGGCGGCCACCGGCTTCTCGGGGGCTTCCAGCGCACGCCCCAGCGCCTCCAGCTCGGCCTGCATCAGGCGGCCGGCGGCGGCCGGCAGCAGATGCGCCAGGCCCTCGGTGGAGGCGTGCGCCCGATGCGCGGTGGAGAAGGCGTCGTTGACATAGGCGTCGCCCAGCGCGGCCAGGGCCTTGGCGAAGGCGGGATCGTTCTTCTCTTCCTCGGGATGGAAGCGGACGTTTTCCAGCAGGGCGATGTCGCCGTCCTTCATGGAGGCGATCAGCTTCTCGGCGTCCGGTCCGATGCAATCGTCGGCCCAGGCCACCGGCTTGCCCACCGCACGCGCAAGCGGCTCGACCAGCAGCTTCTGCGAGTACTTGTCCTCGCGCCCCTTGGGGCGGCCGAAATGGGTCAGCACGATGACCTTGGCACCCTTTTCCGCCAGTTGGATCAGCGTGGCGGCCGAGCGGTCGATACGGGTGGTGTCGGTGACCTTGCCGTCCTTGGCCGGCACGTTGAGGTCGGCGCGCACCAGCACCCGCTTGCCCTTGACGTCCAGCTTGTCGATGGTCCGGAACATGGAAGCTCCTTATGTCTGGAAGGAATTCGGGCGGAAGGGAGACCCTTCCGCCCGGATCGGTACCAAGCGGCTTACTTGGCGATGTGCTTCAGGAAGCGCAGCATGTTGCAGGTATAGCCGTACTCGTTGTCGTACCAGGTGACGACCTTGACGAAGGTGCTGTCCAGCGCGATGCCGGCGTCGGCGTCGAAGATGGACGGCATGTTGCAGCCGACGAAGTCGGTGGCGACCACCTTGTCCTCGGTGTAGCCCAGCACGCCCTTGAGCGCGCCCTCAGACGCCGCCTTCATGGCCTTGCAGATGTCCTCGTACGACGCGTCCTTGTTCAGCTCGACGGTCAGGTCGACCACCGAGACGTCCGAGGTGGGAACGCGGAAGGCCATGCCGGTCAGCTTCTTGTTCAGCTCGGGCAGCACCTTGCCCACCGCCTTGGCGGCACCGGTGGACGACGGGATGATGTTTTCCAGAATGCCGCGGCCACCGCGCCAATCCTTGGACGACGGACCGTCGACGGTCTTCTGGGTGGCGGTGGCGGCGTGCACGGTGGTCATCAGGCCGCGCTTGATGCCCCAGTTGTCGTTCAGCACCTTGGCGACGGGAGCCAGGCAGTTGGTGGTGCACGACGCGGCCGAGACGATCTTCTCGCCGGCATACTTCTCGTGGTTCACGCCATAGACGAACATGGGGGTGTCGTCCTTGGAGGGAGCGGACATCAGCACCTTCTTGGCGCCGGCCTTCAAGTGCTTCTCGGCCACGTCGGCCGACAGGAACAGGCCGGTGGACTCGATGACGATGTCGGCCTTGACCTCGTCCCACTTCAGCTCGGCCGGGTCCTTGACGGCGGTGAGGCGAACCTTCTTGCCGTTGACGATCAGGTTCGAGCCTTCGACCGTGACGTCACCGTTGAAGCGGCCGTGCACCGAATCGTACTTCAGCATGTAAGCGAGGTAATCGGGCTCGAGGAGGTCGTTGATGCCGACGATCTCGATCTCGGGGAATTCCTTCGCCACGGCGCGGAACACCATGCGACCGATGCGGCCGAAGCCGTTGATGCCAACGCGAACAGTCATAATATCCTCCACTTGGTCCGACACGACGTCTTACAGGCACGCCCTGGCCGGGGGCTGATTGGGTGGCGCCGGCGCGCGATGGGTGCGCGCCCTGGCCTGCGAAGTCGGGCAACCATATTGCACAGAGTGCGTTCCGAATCCAGTGCTCGTAGGGAGCGGAATTCGGCCATGACTTCGCCGCATTCCTGGGTGATACCAATCGGCCTCTTGTGCCGCCCGTCCGGTTATGCTTCAACCGCAGGCACTGATGTCTCGGCCGTGGACGCCGCCCCTGGCGCCCAGACCATCGACGAGAAGGAACGATCGCTCATGAAGATGCTGTTTGCGCGCCGCCCCATGCTCGCCCTTTCCCTGGCGGCCGGGCTGGCCGCCAGCCCGGCGTTTGCCGCCGATACCGTTGTGGCCAACGTCAACGGCTCCGACATCAAGATGTCGCAGTTGGCCGAATTCGGCCGCCAGATGGGTCCGCAGGCCCCCTACGAAGCGGTGCTCGAGGTCGCCATCAACAACCAGCTGGTCTACGAACAGGCCAAGCGCGAGAAGCTGGACGCCGATCCCGACGTCAAGGCGGCCCTGAAGCGGGTCGAGGTCCAGCTGATGGCCCAGGCCATGATGCAGAAGAAGGTCCGCGGCGCCGTCACCGAAGAAGCCATCAAGGCCCGCTACGACCAGGCGGTGAAGAATTTCACCCCCCAGGAAGAAGTGCACGCCCGTCACATCCTGGTGGAAACCGAGGAAGGCGCCCGCTCGATCATCGCCGACCTGAATCGCGGCTCGGATTTCGGCGAACTGGCCAAGAGCCGTTCCACCGACAAGGGCTCGGGCGCCATGGGTGGCGATCTCGGCTATTTCGTCCAGAGCGCCATGGTGCCGGAATTCGCCACCGCCGCCTTCGCCATGCGTCCGGGCGAGGTGTCCAAGACCCCGGTGAAGAGCCAGTTCGGCTATCACATCATCAAGGTCGAGGACAAGCGGATGGCCTCCATCCCGCCCTTCGACCAGGCCAAGCCGGTCATCGCCCGCCAGATCGCCGATGAACTCCAGGAAAAGATGGTGATCGATCTGCGCGAGAAGGCCAAGATCAAGCGGTTCAAGCCCGACGGCACGCCGCTGGAAGCGGCCAAGAAGTAAAAGCCTGATGGGCCCGGCCGCCACAAACGGCCGGGCCTTTCTCCTTAGGAACTCCCTTCAAGACGAGACCCGACGCCATGACCGCCATCTCCCCCCTCGCGCCCAAGAGCTTCCCCGACATGCCCGTGATCGCCGGCATCCGGCTGGCCAGCCACGCCTGCGGCGTGCGCTACGCCGGGCGCACCGACCTGCTGCTGGTCGAGATGGACAAGGGCACCTCGGCCGCCGGCGTCTTCACCCGTTCGCTGACCGCCTCGGCGCCGGTGGAATGGTGCCGCACCGCCGTGGCCAAGGGCTCGGCCCGAGCCCTGGTGGTCAATTCCGGCAACGCCAACGCCTTCACCGGCTCGGTGGGCGTCGCCTCGGTGCGCCGTACGGTGGAGTCCGCCTCCGCCCTGATGGGCTGCAAGGATTCCGAGGTCTACATCGCGTCCACCGGCACCATCGGCGTGCGTCTGCCCGACGAGAAGATCACGGCGGCCCTGGCCGACGTGCGCGCCAAGCTCCAGCCCGGCAACTGGCGAGACGCCGCCCAGGCCATCATGACCACCGACACCTATCCCAAGGGCGCCACCCGCACCGCCGTGATCGACGGCACCACGGTGATCATCAACGGCATCGCCAAGGGCGCCGGCATGATCGCGCCGGACATGGCGACCATGCTGTCCTACGTCTTCACCGACGCGGCCCTGCCGTCCGGCGTGCTGCAGGATCTGCTGGGGAAGGGCGTCGACCGCTCGTTCAACGCCATCACCGTGGATTCCGACACCTCGACCAGCGACACCCTGATGCTGTTCGCCACGGGCAAAGCGGGCAACACGGTGATCAAGGACGCCAAGGACAAGCGCCTGGCCGACTTCAAGGCCAAGCTGTTCGACCTGCTGCTCGATCTGGCGCTGCAGGTGGTCAAGGACGGCGAGGGCGCCACCAAGTTCGTCACCATCCACGTGACCGGCGCCGCCGGCAAGCGGGCGGCGCGCACCATCGGCATGGCCATCGCCAACTCGCCGCTGGTCAAGACCGCCATCGCCGGCGAGGACGCCAATTGGGGCCGCGTCGTGATGGCGGTGGGCAAGGCGGGCGAAAAGGCCAACCGCGACCGGCTCTCCATCCGCATGGGCGGCGTGCTGGTCGCCGACAAGGGCGAGATCGCCGCCGGCTACGACGAGGCGCCGGTGACCGCCCACTTCAAGGGCCAGGACATCGTCATCGAGGTGGACGTGGGCGTGGGCAAGGGAAGATCGACCGTCTATACTTGCGACCTGACCCACGCATACATCGACATCAACGGGTCCTATCGGACCTGACGGAACGGAGATCGCGTCATGGCGGAACGGGGTTGCCGGGAGCCCGGCACTGTCTGGGCGGGGCATCCGCTGCTCACCGCCCGGCTGCGCTTGCGGCCGGTCGACGGCAGGGACCTGGACGGGCTGGTCGCCCTGCTCGGCGACTGGGACGTGGTGCGGCTGACCGCCGCCATTCCCCACCCCTACAGCCTTGACGACGCCAAGGCCTTCGTCATCTTGCAGGAAACCCGCCGCGCCGAGGGCAAGGGCGTGGCGCTGGCCATGGAGCGCACCGTCGACGGCGCACTGGTCGGCGTGATCGGCTTCGGGCTCGAGCGGGACGGCTCGCCGGAACTGGGGTACTGGGTCGGCAAGGATTTCTGGGGCCTGGGCTACGCCACCGAGGCGGCGCACCGCCTGATCCGCCATCTGTTCGATACCCTGGGCTTCGACCGGGTGTGGGCTCATTTCCATCCCGACAACACCGCCTCCCAGCGGGTGCTGGAGAAGGTGGGCCTCACCTTCCTGCGCGTCGACACCTGCCCCATGCCGGCGCGGGGCGAAAGCGTCGTCGCCCCGGTCTTCAGGCTGAAGAAGGCGGACTGGCAGATGGCCCGCTCGCTCCGCCCCACCCTGCTGGTGGTGGCCGCCGCCCTGGTGGACGGCGATGGCCGCGTGCTGATGGCGTCCCGTCCCGCCGGCAAGACCATGGCCGGACTGTGGGAGTTTCCCGGCGGCAAGATTCACGAGGGTGAAACCCCGGAAACCGCCCTGGTCCGCGAACTGGAGGAGGAACTGGGCATCGACGTGCGGGAAAGCTGCCTGGCTCCCGTCGCCTTCGCCTCCCACGACTACGACACCTTTCACCTGCTGATGCCGCTCTACCTGGTGCGGGTGTGGAAGGGCAACCCCGCCTCCCGCGAGGGCCAGGAACTGCGCTGGGTGCGCGCCGCCCGCCTGGGCGACCTGCCCATGCCGCCCGCCGACATCCCCCTGGTCGCCATCCTCCGGGAGTGGGTATAATACACCTCCCTCATACGGGAGACGGTCATGGCCAACGCGGCAATCCTGGTGATCGGCAATGAAATCCTGTCGGGTCGCACCCAGGATGCCAACGTCGCCTATCTGGGCAAGGAGCTGGCGGCACGCGGCATCACCCTGGCGGAAGTGCGCATCGTCCGCGATGACCAGCCGGCGATCGTCGCCGCCCTGGACGCACTCAGGGCTTCCCACACCTACGTCTTCACCAGCGGCGGCATCGGCCCCACCCATGACGACATCACCTCGGCCGCCATCGCCAGGGCGTTCGGCGTACCGCTGGAGCGCAACCCCGAAGCCGTCCGCCGCCTGCAAAGCCGCTACGGCGACGGCGAGCTCAACGCCGCCCGGCTGAAGATGGCGGAAATCCCGGTCGGCGCCCAGTTGGTCGACAACCCCATCAGCCAAGCCCCGGGCTTTCGCATGGGCAACGTCTTCGTCATGGCCGGAGTTCCCTCCATCCTGCGGGCCATGTTCGAAGGAATTCGCCACACCCTGGCCGAAGGCCCGCCCCAGATATCGCGCTCCGTCACCCTGGCCGTGCGGGAAGGCGATCTGGCCGAGGGGCTGACCCGCATCCAGGACCGCCACCCCGAGGTGGAAGTGGGGTCCTACCCCTCGTTCACCGAGGGCCGCTCGCTGGTGACCATCGTGGCGCGCGGCACCGATGCCGGGCGGCTGGACAGCGTCATGGCCGAAACCCGCGTCCTGGCGGCCGAACTGGGCGCCGCATCGGCCGAGGCCTGAGCCCATGACGCCCAAGGAACGCGAGCCGCTGAAATTCCTGGCCCAGCACCTGTGCTACGGCCTCGCCGCCGGGGGGACCTTCGGTGCCCTGGTGCTGGCCACCGATCTCGGCCATATCCGCACCCTGGCCATGGACTCCCCCAATCCCGTTCCCGTGCTGCTCCTGATGTTCCTCGGCCTGTTCGTCACCTTCGGCTCGGTGGCCATGGGGGTGGGAATCATGAGCCTCGCCAAGGACGACGAGGGCGACCGGGACATCTACTGAACCGGCAGGCTTTTCCCCGCACCCGGCATTTTTTTCCGTCCTGCGCCGTCCCCACGGCATATGCCCCCATGACGGTAAAAAATTTCTCTCAATAAAATCAACCAACTAAGCCGGGTGGCACCACTTGGCCCGCCGCTTGCTCAGGAATGGACGCGAAAAACCGTTCACGAGCCCATTCTGCGGGGACAAGACCATGACCGTGCAATCCATCGACAAGCGTGTGGTACCCGAAGCCAACATGACTGCGGTCAGCCAGGACAAGCAGCAGACCAGCCTGTCGGCGGAAGACGCCTTCCTCTCGCTGCTGCAGCAGACCACCCAGCGCTTCGCCGGCAAGACCGGCAATCTGAGCGGCATGGTCTCCGGCGACAAGGTCCTGTCCGAACACATCACCCGCCTGCACATGGAAGTGAAGGTCGACGCCCGCAAGGACACCCGCGAGGATGACCAGCCGGCCGCCAAGGACGCTCGCCCCGCCACCGCCAAAGCCGATAAGGCCGACAAAGGCCGCGCCGCCGGCAGCAGCGCAGCCCGCAAGAACGACGACACCCAGGCGGCTCCCGCCCAGGCCAAGAACGACGACGACACCGCCACGGTCCAGACCGCCGACGCCAAGGCCTCGGACGACGACGTCTCCGCCCAGGACGATACCGCCGCCGCGGCCCCGGCCGAGGCCAAGGCCCAGGACGACGAGGAACTCATCGTCGCCATCGACGTGACCGTCACCGAGACCATGCAGGTCGTGCAGGTGGATAACAACACCGCCGGCAACGCCTCCAACCTGGATCTGGCGGCCCTGGCCCAGACCGTGAAGGCCCAACTGAACGGCACCGACGACACCAAGACCCAGGAAGACCCCATGGCGGGCCTGTCCGCCGAGGACCGCCAGCGCATCACCGATCTGGAAAGCCGTCTGGTCAACGATGTTCAGGACGGCAAGATGGACGATGCCCTGGACGCCGCCACCGAACTGGTCAACCAGATGATCGCCAAGGTCAGCCAGCACAAGGCCACCGCCGAGGCCGCCACCGCCGACCAGACCAGCAGCCTTGCCGACGATCAGGCCCGCGATCTGGCGGCCATGCTGTCGGGCTCCAACGTCCATCTCGACATCAAGGTCCAGACCAAGACCGCCGACACCACTCCGGTGACCCAGACCGCCGCCACGGTGGTCGAAACGCTGTCCCAGCTCGACCTCGCCACCCAGGCAGCCGCCCAGGGCAACAACCAGGACCCGCAGGCCGGCCAGGGCTTCGCCTCGAACCAGGACACCGCCCCAACCGTCGCGCCGGCGGCGGTCACGCCCACCCAGGAAGCGGGCACGGATACGGTGGCCGAAGCCGAGGCACGCCCCTTCGCCGCCATACTGGCCGCCCAGGCCGAGGCCTCCACCGCCGAGGAAGCCGCCCCCGAGCAGCGCAACGTCATCGGCCTGGCCGGAGTGGGCGCCGCCCAGGCCGCCGACAAGTCGTCGGCCGGCCAAGCCGCCCAATCCGCCGCGCGGACCCCCCGCACCCCGTTGCAGGCCCAGGTGATGGAACAGGTGACCGTCCAGATCGACAAGCAGGTCAAGGACGGCTCGGACACCATCAAGATCCAGTTGAAGCCCTACGAACTGGGCAAGATCGAGATCAAGCTGGAAGTCAGCTCCGACGGCCATGTCTCGGCCACCGTCACCGCCGACAAGCCCGAGACCCTGGCCATGCTGCAAAAGGACGCCAAGGGCCTGGAGAAGGCCCTGGAGGACGCGGGTCTCAAGCCCGACAGCGCCGCCACCACCTTCAGCCTGAAGGGCGGCGAGGAGCAGCAGAACGCTGATCGCAACAACAACAACACCCGCTCTCGCCGCGGCCGCAATCGCGGCAACGCCAACGGCGAGGACGGTCAGCTGGCTGGTACCGGCGCGGCGCAGGCCGCCCGTGGCCGCAGCCTCGGCGGACGCTCCGGCGTCGACATCTCGGTGTAGGAGCAGGTTCCATGAGCACCGTCGATACCACCAACACAGCCAATACGGCCGCCACCGCCACCGGCTCGGCGGCCGGCAAGGCGACGCTCGGCAGCAACTTCAACACCTTCCTGACCATGCTGACCACTCAGCTGAAGCATCAGGACCCGTTGTCGCCCATGGACTCGACCCAGTTCACCAACCAGCTGGTGCAGTTCTCCAGCGTCGAGCAGCAGATCAACGCCAATTCCAACCTGGAAAAGCTGATCAAGCTGCAGCAGACCGCTCAGACCTCGCAGGGCATCACCTATCTCGGCCAGACCGTCGAGGTGGCGGGCACCGACCTGCCGCTGCAAGACAGTTCGGCCTCGCTGTCCTACACCCTGCCCAAGGAAGCCCGCGACGTGAAGATCGTGATCAAGGACTCGTCGGGCAAACAGGTCAATTCCATCTCGGGCGAGACCGCATCGGGCCGCCACGACATCACCTGGAACGGCAAGGACTCGTCGGGCACCCAATTGGACGACGGCCGCTATTCCTTCCAGGTGGTGGCCACCGCCTCCGACGGTACGGCCATTACCACCACCAGCACCAGCTTCGGCCGGATCACCAAGGTGACCAACGACGCCACCAACGGCGCCACCCTGGTGATGGGTGCCGGAACCAAGGGCAACGACATCACGCTGACCATGGACAAGGTGGTCAGCGTCAACGACAGCGCGACCGGCGTCAACAACGCCCAACTGGCCGCCGCCAACGCCCAATATCAGGCCGCCATGGCGCAGCTTCAGGCGCTGCAGAAATCGGCCAGCACCACAAACACCGGCTCGAGCGGCCAGTAGAATTTAGGATCAGGAGGATATCATGAGCTTGTATGGCGCATTGTTCTCGGGTGTCTCCGGTCTGGCTTCTCAGTCCAGCGCCATGGGAGCCATCTCGGACAACATCACCAACGTGAACACCACCGGCTACAAGGGAGCCAAGGTCAACTTCCAGACCCTGGTGACCAAGCAGGTCTCCCTGACCTCCTACTCGCCGGGCGGCGTCCAGTCCAAGCCCCGGGCGGCCATCGACAGCCAGGGCCTGCTGCAGGCCACCTCCGAATCCACCGACATGGCGCTCTCGGGCCAGGGCATGTTCGTGGTCAACACCGACCCCGATCCGGCCACGTCGGGCAACGGCATGTTCGCCTACACCCGCGCCGGGTCGTTCAAGGTGGACAAGGAAGGCTACCTGCAGAACGTGTCGGGCTTCTACCTCCAGGGCTGGCCGCTGCAGCCGACCAACAACAACGTTCTGGCCAAGCCGACCGAGACGACCATCGACGGCAACACCTATATGAAGGCGTACAAGCAGTCGGACGGCACGTTCCACTACGTCAACCAGAACATCATCAATCCGCAGGAAACCAAGTCCCTCAATCTGAAGACCATCGGCGGCACCGCCGATCAGACCACTCAGATCAAGATGGGCGCCAACCTGCCGTCGGGCGACACCATCTACGACCCGGCCAGCACCTCATCGTCGGGCTACCACCAGACCAGCGTGCTGATCTACGACTCGCTCGGCGACACTCACAATTTCAACGTCAACTGGACCAAGACCAACTCCAACCAGTGGGACGTGGAAACCAAGAGCAACTTCTACTCGGTTTCCACCACCCTGACCGACGCGGCCGCCAACAACACCGCGGCACTGAAGCTCTACGGCGGCGCCGCCGGCAATTCCGGCCAGGGCGTCAAGACGCTGATCGCCGCGGCCTCCACCTCCCTGGGCTATTTCTCCAACACCGGCGCCATCGCCATGCCGGCCGGCACCTTGCAGACCAGCGACCTTCCGGTCGGTTCCGTCCTCAACATCTCGTCCGCCTCGGGCACCGCCAGCACCAATAACGGCAATTGGTACGTGAGCGGCACCGTCGCCACTTCGCCAGCCATCACCGATACCGCCGCCGGTATCTCCGTGACCCTGGGGATCGCCGGCGCCACCAAAAATATCTCCGGCAAGTTCACCGCGGCGGGCAGCGAGCTTGACCTCGGCCAGACTCCCGCCAGCCTGGGCATCTCCCCCGGCGACTACATCCATGTCACCAATGCCGTCAACACCACCGCCAACACCGGCTACTACCTGGTGGCGGCGGGCTCCACGGCCAACAGCATCAATCTGACCCCCGCCGACTACGTCACCACCTCGACCGCTCCCTATCAGGATCAGCGCGGCGTCAATCCGCCGTCCGGCGCGGCCTCCATGGATATCGTGGACGGTTCCACTCCCTCGCTGATCTACGGCAGCCAGGCCCGACTGGACTTCACCGCCTCGTCGTCGGCCGATATTTCCAACCTGCAGGGCAAGACCATCGCCTTCACGGTCGGCGGCAACACCCTGCACGTCAAGTTCGACACGACCGGAACCCTGTCTCCCGGCCTGGGCCAGGAAGTCATCATCAACCTCAACAGCACCAGCTACACCTCGGGCTCGGACGTCGCCACCCTGGTGGCTCAGGCACTCAGCAACCCGCGCAATTGGGACGCCGACACCAACATCACCGCCCTCCCGAATGATATCATGCCCCAGGACGTCATTCCCATTGGCGCGACCATGCCGCTGTTCCGTGCCAACGGCTCGACGGTGGAAATCGTCCAGCAGAAGGGCGGTTCGACCATGACCATCGATGCGAGCGACATGGGAACCGGCCTGACCCAGTCGCAAGCCCGCAACTGGAGTTCCGGCATCCCCTCGGTGGATACCGTGGACGGCATTTTCAAACTCAATGCCATCACCGCCACCAACCCGGCCATCACCTTCAACGGCGACGGCACGCCCAAGGACATCAACGTCGCCAAGATGGCGGTCACCTGGGCCAACGGCGCCCAGTCCATGACCCTGGTGCCCAACGGCACCGGCGCCGACCAGCGCATCAACTGGTTCGTGGGCAACACCTCGCAGGCCGACGGCATGACCCAGCTGGGCGGCACCTATCAGCTGGCCTACCTGACCCAGAACGGCGCCAAGTTCGGCAACTTCTCGGGCGTGTCGGTGGGCACCGACGGCGTGGTCACCGCCCTGTTCGACAACGGCGTGCGCCGTCCGGTCTTCCAGATCCCCATCGCCACCTTCACCAACCCCAACGGCCTGGAATCGCTGACCGGCAATTCCTGGATCGAGACCAACACGTCGGGCTCCTACACCCTGCGCCAAGCCAACAACGCCGGCGCCGGTTCCATCCAGTCGGCGTCGCTCGAAGCCTCGACCGTCGACATCGGTTCCGAGTTCACCACCATGATCGTGACCCAGCGCGCCTACTCGGCGGCGGCGAAGATCATCACCACTGCCGACCAGATGCTGGACGAACTGGTGCAGATCAAGCGTTAACGCGTCCAATCCACCCATCCTGCTTCCTAACAAGATCCGGCGGCCAGAAGGCCGCCGGATTGATTCCGGGGATACGCATGCCAAGGCCGCCGAAGCGGCCCGCCCGGCGCCCGAGGGGCCGTTCAAACTACGGCAAAACCCCACCCGGCAAAAATTGCCGGGCGTTAACCATCTCTTCAGCGACAAGACCTTAGTCTGTCACCTGGACGCGTGTGCCGGCCGGCGGCACCCACGTGCACGCGGATGGAGACGACGTGAACGCATTCCTGCAGATGCTGCGCGGCCTGGGGCCCATGCGGCTGGCCGCCATCGCCGGTGTCGGCGTCAGTATTCTCGGCTTCTTCATCTATCTGATGAGCCGCGTCGCCGCGCCGCAGATGGAACTGCTTTATGGTGATCTGGACCTGGGCGATTCCAAGCAGATCATCGAGAAGCTGACCGCCGACAAGATCCCCTACGAACTGAGGAAGGACGGCACCGAGGTCTGGGTGCCCAAGGACCGCAAGCTGGACCTGCGGGTGCGCATGGCCGAACAGGCGCTGCCGGCCGGCGGCCGCATGGCCGGCTACGAGCTGTTCGACAAGCAGGATGCGCTGGGCTCCACCAGCTTCCAGCAGAACATCACCATGATCCGCGCCCTGGAAGGCGAGCTGTCCAAGACCATCCGCTCCATCGACAAGGTCAAGGCCGCCCGCGTCCATCTGGTGCTGCCCAAGCGCGAGGCGTTCTCCCGCGACACCCAGGAGCCGTCGGCCTCGGTGATCATCAAGATGAACGGCTCCCAGCGCCTGGACAAGGGGCAGGTCAGCGCCATCCAGCACCTGATCGCCGCCGCCGTTCCCAAGATGAAGCCGTCGCGCATCTCCATCGTCGACGACAAGGGCACCCTGCTGGCCAAGGGCTTCGAGAACTCCAAGGAGTATCAGGCCCAGGCCGCCGAGGACATGAAGGTCAAGACCGAGGCCAAGCTGGTCAAGACCATCGAGGACCTGCTGGAGCGGTCCCTGGGGCCGGGCCGCGTGCGCGCCGAGGTCACCGTGGACATGGACCTGAGCCAGGCCACCACCACCGAGGAGACCTTCGACCCCGAGACCAAGGTGGTCCGCTCCCAGGTCACCGTCAACGAGGGCGAGCAGAGCCAGGACGCCGAGCCCACCCCGGTCACCGTGCAGCAGAACCTGCCCGACCCCAACGCCTCGTCGGGCGGCAACATCCGCACCTCGACCAAGAGCAGCAAGAACCAGGAAACCGTGAACTACGAAATCTCGCGCAAGACCAAGAGCACGGTCCGCGAGATGGGTGAGATCCGCAAGGTTTCCGCCGCCGTCATCGTCGACGGCGTGCGCGAGAAGTCGGGCGACGGCAAGCAGACCACCTATCGCGAACGCACCCCCGAGGAACTGTCGCAGATCGAGGCGCTGGTCAAGTCGGCCATCGGCTTCACCAAGGACCGCGACGATCAGGTCAAGGTCGCCTCCATGCCCTTCTACAAGGGCGAGGAGCTGGACATGGCCGAGGAGCCCGGCGAGTTCATCTTCGGCATGCGCCGCGACTTCGTCGAGAAGGTGGCGTCGAACCTGGGCCTCTCCGTGGTGGCCATCTTGTTCCTGCTCCTGGTGCTGCGTCCGCTCATCAGCCGGGCCATCGAGTCCATGCAGGGTCAGGTCGGCCCCGACGGCCGCCGTCTGCTGACCGCCGAGGGCGGCGCCATGCCGCAGCTCACCGGCCCCGGCGCGGCGGCCATGCCCCAGCCGCTGGGCGGCGAGGAAGAGGTCATCGCCGACGAACTCATCGACATCGACAAGGTGGAAGGCCGCGTCAAGGCCTCCTCGATCCGCAAGATCGGCGAAATCGTCGACAAGCATCCGGAAGAGGCGCTGTCCATCATCCGCAACTGGCTCTACCAGGAAAGCTGATAGGGAACCGCCATGGCACGCGTCAAGGAAGACTACCGCAGCCTCACCGGCCCCCAGAAGGCCGCCATGTTCATGCTGTCGCTCAACGAGGAACACTCGTCCAAGCTGTTCGGCATGCTGGGCGACGACGAGATCAAGGAACTGTCCCAGATCATGGCCAGCCTTGGCACCGTGTCCTCCAATCTGGTGGAGCGCGTCTTCGTCGAGTTCGCCGATGCGCTGTCGTCCACCGGTTCGCTGACCGGCTCGTTCGACACCACCGAACGCCTGCTGATGAAGAGCCTGCCCAAGGATCGCGTCAACTCCATCATGGAGGAAATCCGCGGTCCGGCCGGTCGTACCATGTGGGACAAGCTGGGCAACGTGTCCGAGCAGGTGCTGGCCAACTACCTGAAAAACGAATACCCGCAGACCGTGGCGGTGGTGCTGGCCAAGATCAAGCCCGACCACGCGTCGCGCGTGCTGGCCATCCTGCCCGAAAACTTCGCCATGGAAGTCATCATGCGCATGCTGCGCATGGAGGCGGTGCAGAAGGAAGTGCTGGACGGCGTGGAAAAGACCTTGAGAACCGAGTTCATGACCAATCTGGCCCGCACCCAGCGCCGCGACGCCCACGAACTCATGGCCGACATCTTCAACAACCTGGACCGCAACACCGAGAACCGGTTCATGTCGGCCCTGGAGGAACGCAACCGCGAAAGCGCCGAGAAGATCAAGGCGCTGATGTTCACCTTCGACGACCTTACCCGCATCGACGCCTCCGGCATCCAGGTGCTGCTGCGCTCGGTGGAAAAGGACAAGCTGGCCATCGCGCTCAAGGGCGGCGCCGACGCCGTCAAGGAACTGTTCTTCAAGAATATGTCCGAACGCGCCGGCAAGATGCTCCGCGAAGACATGGAAGCGCTCGGCCCGGTCCGTCTCAGGGACGTGGATCAGGCCCAGGCCGCCATCGTGGTCATGGCCAAGGAACTGGCGGCCTCCGGGCAGATCGTCATCTCCGAGGGCCGCGAGGAAGACGAGCTGGTGTACTAAGCGATGGCTTATCAGAAGTACATGTTCGACCTGGATTTCGGCCCGCCCTCCGCCTCGCGGCAGAAGGCGGCCGAGCAGGCCGAGGAGACCTACGAGGCCGAGGCCGAGCCCGAGCCGCCGCCGCCGCCCACCTTCACCGAGGAAGACCTCCAGGTGGTGCGCGAGGCCGCCTACGAGGAAGGCCACCGCAACGGCCTGGCCGAGGCCAACGAGACCCAGCAGGCCCTGCTGGCCGCCTCGCTGGAGCGGGTGTCCAACGCCCTGGCCATGCTGGACGCCGCCCAGGCGGACGCCAACGACGCCAACCAGCGGGTCGCCGCCCGCGTGGCCCTGGCCATCCTGAAAAAGGTCCTGCCCGCCGCTTGCGAGGAAAACGCCTTCGAGGAGATCGTCAGGACCGTGCACGAATGCCTGGGCCACGTGCTGGACGAACCGCGTATCATCATCCGGGTGGATTCCTCGCTGGTCGATCCCCTGCGCGAGCGCCTGGAGCAAACGGTCATCGAACACGGCTTCGAGGGCCGCGTGGTGGTCCAGGCCGATCCCCGGGTCGCCATCGGCGATTGCCGGGTGGAATGGACGGACGGCGGCGCCGAGCGGGATCAGACCCGCCTGATCGCCGATATCGAGACGGCGGTGAACCGGGCCCTGGCGCCGCCCGAACACCGCCCGGAAGAGTAACTGGAGGTCCCCATGCCCGATTTCGAACTCAACGATTTCAAGCCGGACGGCGACGAGCAGAGCAGTCGCGGCGATGTTCCGGATATGCCGCGATCGGCCCGTGACCTCGAGGCCGTCTACGACATTCCGGTGCAGGTCTCGGCGGTGCTGGGCAAGGCCACCATGCAGGTCAACCAGTTGCTGAAACTGGGACGCGGCGCGGTGGTGGAGCTGGACCGCAAGGTCGGCGAGGCCATCGACATCTACGTCAACAACCGTCTGGTGGCGCGCGGCGAAGTGGTCGTCGTCGAGGATCGCCTGGGCGTGACCATGACCGAAATCATCAAGACCGACCGGGCCTAAAAAGCCTCAAGCGGGAGAGGGACGACATGCGACTTCTGATCATCGGCACGCTCGACGGCCAGATCGGCGCCGCCAGCCAGATCGCCATGGCGCGCGGCGCCAAGGTTCGCCAGGCCGAGGATGTGCCCGCCGGCCTCGAGGTTCTGCGCACCCAAGGCGCCGATCTGGTGATGATCGACGTCAAGCGCGACATCAAGGGCCTGATCGATTCGCTGGAAGCCGAACGCATCATCGTTCCCGTGGTGGCCTGCGGCATCGCGTCCGACGCCTCGGCGGCGGTGCGCGCCATCAAGGCCGGCGCCAAGGAATACATCCCGCTGCCCCCCGACGCCGAACTGATCGCCGCCGTCATCGCCGCCGTCACCCAGGAAAACCACAACATCATCTTCAAGGACCCGCGCATGGGGCAGACCTTGAAGCTGGCCGAGCAGGTGGCCAATTCCGACGCCTCCATCATGATCACCGGCGAGTCGGGCACCGGCAAGGAGCTGATCGCGCGGTTCATCCACAACAAGTCCAAGCGTTCGGACAAGCGCTTCGTGGCGGTCAACTGCGCCGCCATCCCCGAGAACCTGCTGGAATCCGAGCTGTTCGGCCACGAAAAGGGCGCCTTCACCGGCGCGGTGGCCCGGCGTATCGGCAAGTTCGAGGAAGCCCAGGGCGGCACCCTTCTCCTGGATGAAATCTCCGAGATGGACGTGCGCCTGCAATCCAAGCTGCTGCGCGCCATCCAGGAAAAGGAAATCGACCGGGTGGGCGGCAACCAGCCGGTCAAGGTGGACGTGCGCATCCTGGCCACCTCCAACCGCAACATGGAGGACGAGGTCAGGAAGGGCACCTTCCGCGAGGACCTTTACTACCGTCTCAACGTGGTGACCCTGGCGTTGCCCGCGCTGCGCGAGCGCCCGCTGGATATCGCGGTGCTGGCCGACCACTTCGTCAAGCGCTACACCGAGGCCAACGGCCTGCCGACCCGCCAGCTCTCGGCCGAGGTTCGCCAGATGCTGTCGCGCCATCACTGGCGCGGCAACGTGCGCGAGCTGGAGAACACCATGCACCGCGCCGTGCTGCTGGCCAGCGGCGCCGAGATCGGCCCCGAGGCCATGATCCTGTCGGGCAGCCCGGTGGGCACCAATCCCGATCCCATGGTGGCCCAGGCGGCCAACGCCGCCGCCTCGGTCATGGGAGGGCGGGGCGCCAATCTGGTGGGCAAGACCGTGGCCGAGGTCGAACGCGACCTGATCATCGATACCCTGTCCCACTGCCTGGGCAACCGCACCCACGCGGCCAACATCCTGGGCATCTCCATCCGCACCCTTCGCAACAAGCTGAAGCAGTACAACGACGAGGGCATCGACGTGCCACCGCCCGCCGGCGGCGAGATCGAACGGGCCATGATCTAGAATCATGGCTGAAGGACAGGCACAAAGCTCAAGCGTCGGCCGGGAAATCCTGGACCGCTTCGCCGCGTCGGCCCGACGCGGCGACGTGGGTCTGGCCTTCGGCATCATCGTCATCGTCATGATGCTGATCCTGCCGCTGCCGCCGTGGCTGCTGGACATCGGCCTGGCCCTGTCGCTGACCATCGCCGTGCTGATCCTGATGGTGGCCATCTTCATCGAGAAGCCGCTGCAGTTCAGCTCGTTCCCAACGGTGCTGCTGCTCACCACCCTGATCCGTCTGGCGCTCAATCTGGCGTCCACCCGCCTGATCCTGTCCCACGGCCACGAGGGCGTCGAGGGCGCCGGTCAGGTGATCGCCGCCTTTGCCAGCTTCATCATGAGCGGCAGCTTCGTCATCGGCATCATCGTCTTCGCCATCCTGGTGATCGTCAATTTCGTGGTCATCACCAAGGGTTCGACCCGTATCGCCGAAGTGGCGGCCCGCTTCACCCTGGACGCCATGCCCGGCAAGCAGATGGCCATCGACGCCGATCTGTCGGCCGGCCTGTGCGACGAGCCGACCGCCAGGAAGCGCCGCGCCGAGCTGGAAGGCGAATCCGCCTTCTTCGGCGCCATGGACGGCGCGTCCAAGTTCGTGCGCGGCGACGCCGTCGCCGGCCTGATGATCACCGCGATCAACGTCATCGGCGGCATGATCATCGGCATGGCCCAGCAGGGGCTGACCTTCAGTCAGGCGGCCGAGTTCTACACCAAGCTGACGGTGGGCGACGGCCTGGTCACCCAGGTTCCGGCGCTGATCGTCTCGGTGTCGGCCGGCATGCTGGTGACCAAGGCCGGCGTGCAGGAAGCCGTCGACCGCGCCCTGTTCAAGCAACTGGCCGGCTATCCCCGCGCCGTCGGCATGGCCGGCGCGCTGATGGCTCTGATGTCGGTCGTGCCCAATATGCCGTTCATTCCCTTCTTTCTGCTGGGGCTGGGCATGGGCGCCTCGGCCTTCCTGCTGGACCGCGACCAGCGCGCCAAGGCCGAGCAGCAGGAGCAGGCGGAAACGGCCGAGGCCATGCAGCAGGCCCCGGTCCCCGAGGAACCCATCTCCACCGCGCTCAAGATCGACCATGTGCGCCTGGAACTGGGTTACGGCCTGCTGCAGTTGATCAACACGCCGAAGGGCCAGCGCCTCACCGATCAGATCAAATCCCTGCGCCGCGCCATCGCCACCGAGATGGGCTTCGTCATGCCGTCCGTGCGCATCCAGGACAACATGCAGTTGCCGGCCAACACCTACGTCATCCACGTCAAGGAGGTGGAGGCGGGCCGAGGCGACCTGCGCCCCGCCGCCCTGCTGATCATGGACCCAAGGGGCGAGGACATCACCCTGCCGGGCGAGAAGACCCGCGAGCCCACCTTCGGCCTACCGGCCATGTGGATCGATCCCACCAACCGGGAAGAGGCGCTGTTCCGCGGCTATACCGTGGTGGACCCGCCCACCGTGATCACCACCCACCTGACCGAGGTGATCAAGGACAACATGTCCGAACTCCTGTCCCATGCCGAGACCCAGAAGCTGCTGGACGAGCTGGACAAGGAGCACCAGAAGCTGATCGCCGAGCTGATCCCCAGCCAGATGACCATCGGCGGCCTGCAGCGCGTGCTGCAGAACCTCCTGGGCGAGCGCATTTCCATCCGCGACCTGCCCACCATCTTGGAAGGCATCGCCGAGGCCTGCGGCCATACCCGCAACGTCACCATGATCACCGAGCATGTCCGCGCCCGTCTGGCGCGGCAGATTTCGGACAACAATACCGGGCCGCAGGGTTTCATCCCGCTGGTCACCCTGTCGCCCGAATGGGAGCAGGCCTTCGCCGAATCCCTGGTGGGCACCGGCGAGGAAAAGCAGATTTCCATGGCGCCGTCGCAGTTGCAGGACTTCATCAGCCGCACCCGCCAGACCTTCGAGCGTTTCGCCATGCAGGGCGAGACTCCCATCTTGCTGACCAGCCCCATGGTCCGGCCCTATGTCCGCTCCATCGTCGAGCGCTTCCGGCCCATGACCGTGGTGATGAGCCAGTCGGAAATCCATCCCAAGGCCCGCATCAAGACACTGGGGCAGATCTGATGACGGCGGCTAGATCATGAGGCTCAAATCCTTCACCGCGCCCACCATGACCGAGGCCATGGAGCTGGTGCGCCAGGAACTGGGCGACGACGCCATCATCGTCTCCACCCAGCGGGCGGCCGGGTCCAAGGGCGTGCGCATCACCGCCGCCCTGGAATCCGTCGACGCCGATCTGGCGGTGGCCTCCATGCTGGAGGAAGCCACCGGCGGCTCCGAGGTCTCGGAAGCGGTCAGGAAGGCGCTGGCCGAGCACGGCGTGCCTCAGCGCCTCTCCGACCGGCTGGTCAACGCCGCCCATACCTCGGGCCTGACCCAGCCGCCGCTGGCCTGCGCCGCCGCACTGGAAGCCGGCTTCACCTTCGCCCACCTGCCCGAGCACGGCGCGCCGCGCCCCTTCATGCTGGTGGGGCCCAACGGCTCGGGCAAATCCATCGCCACCGCCAAGCTGGCCGCCCGTTCGGTGCTGAGGCAGCGTCAGGTGGGCGTCGTCACCTGCGACAACATCCGCGCCGGCGCCGTCGAGCAACTGGCCGCCTTCACCTCCATCCTGGAGATCGATCTGGTGCGGGCGCGGGGTCCGGAATCCCTGGCCCGGGTGGTGGAAAGCATGAACGGGCTGTTCGATCTGGTGGTGATCGATTCCCCCGGCCTCAATCCCTTCAAGCAAAGCGACATGGACTACCTGCAGGCCCTGATCGAGGCCGCCGACGTCGAGCCCATCCTGGTGATGGCGGCGGGCGGCGACCCGGAAGAGGCCGCCGAGATCGGCGAGGCTTTCGCCGCCGTCGGCGCGACGCGGCTGTTCGCGTCGCGGCTGGACACCACGCGCCGCCTGGGCGCCATCCTGGCCGCCGCGGAAGGCGGACAGATGGCCTTCTGCGACGTTTCCGCCAGCCCTCACGTGGCATCGGGCATCTCGCCCATCTCGGCAATCGCGCTGGCCCGGCTGATCATGCCGCAAGCCGCCGAGGCCGATTCCAAAGACGAAACCTTCTGGACCGAGGCATCCGCATCATGACCACGATGGAAGTTCCTACCCTGGCGCCCCGTCCCACCCTTCGGGCCAAGGGACGCAACATCGTCGCGGTGGCGTCCGGCAAGGGCGGTGTGGGCAAGACCTGGTTCTCCATCACCCTGTCCCACGCCCTGGCGCGGGCCAACCAGCGGGTGCTGCTGTTCGACGGCGATCTGGGACTGGCCAACGTCGACATCCAGCTGGGCCTGATGCCCAAGACCGATCTGGGCAGCGTGGTGGCCGGGCGCATGACCCTTAACCAGGCGCTGGTCCGCTACCCCGAAGGCGGCTTCGACATCATCGCCGGGCGGTCCGGGTCCGGCACCCTGGCCAACATCCCGCTGTCGCGCCTGCAGATGCTGGGCGACGATCTGGTACTGCTGGCCGGCAATTACGACCGCGTCGTGGTCGACCTGGGGGCCGGCGTCGAGAAGACCACGCGCAACTTCTCGCAGCAGGCCGGCACCATCATGGTGGTGACCACCGACGAGCCCACCTCGCTGACCGACGCCTACGCCTTCATCAAGGTCACCCACATGGAGCGGCCGGGCACCGACATGCGCATCGTGGTCAACATGGCCAATTCCACCCGCGAGGGCGAGCGCATCTACAACACCCTCTTGAAGGCCTGCGAGGGCTTCCTGAAAATCTCGCCACCGCTGGCCGGCGTCATCCGCCGCGACTTGAAGGTCAGGGAGGCCATCCGCAACCAGACGCCGATCATGATGCGCTCGCCCAACGCCGAGGCCGCCGCCGACGTCGAGGCCATCGTCGAGCGCCTGATCCGCTCGCGATAACGCCATGTGCTCGGCCATCCCGCCGGCTCCGCCTCCGGTCGCTCCGCCCACTCCGGCGAGCGCACCGCCGGTGCTGAGCGTGGTGGCCGACAAGGCCGCGGCCGAGGCCCTGGCCAAGCTGCAGGCCGGGGCGGTGATCGCCGCCACCCTGTCCGCCTCCGAGGGCAAGGGGCCGGACAGCCGGGGGGTCGTCCAGGTGATGACCGCCGACGGGTCCAGCCTGTCGCTGCGCCTGCCGCCCGGCCAGCCGTTGCCGCCCGACGGCGCCCAGTTGGCCATGCAGTACATCTCGCAGAACGGCCTGCCCGCCTTCAAGCTGCTGTCCATCAATGGACGACCCACCGGCGCCCTGCCGCTGCAGCCGCAACCGGGCGGCCTGCCCAATCTCCCCGACCTCGCCACCCTGCTCGGCCCCGGTGGCGGAGCCAGGCCCCCGGCCGGCCAAGCCCCCGCCGCCCAGCCCGGCCCGGCCGGCGCGCCGGTGATCACCTCGCCCGGACTGGCGGCCGGTCCGGTCGGTCTGACCGCCATCGTCATCCGCTCCGGCCCGCCCGGCGCGGTGATGATGCCGCCCAATGCCGGGGCGCCGGGCCTGGACATGAGCCAACCGCTNGCCCGAATCCCTGACCGGCCTCGCCTCCGGGACCCGCCTCACCGTACGCATCG